>DASXNR010000234.1:0-8616 GCA_036494925.1 Acetobacteraceae bacterium | reverse complement strand
GGCACTGCCTATGTCGTTGTACATGCTGCCCTGGATATAGAACGCCGGGGCACTCAAGCCAGACGCGCCAAAGCTGGCGCCGCCACCCAGCGACGTGGCCACGCGATTGCCAAAGGCATAGAGCTGACCGCCGTTGATCGCCTCGAGACTGCTCGCGCCGATCGTGCCGGCCGCGATATTGGCCAGCACGGTGCCGCCGTTGCCCGCGAAGCTGACCCGCTTGCGGCTCGCATCGTCGTAGCTCACCGCATTGAGGTCGGCGAGCGCACCGTTCACCCCGGTAACCGCCGCATCGAGCTGGGATTTGTTCACCGCATCGGTGGCCTGCGTGCCGGCCGCTACGTTGGTGATCTGACGCTCGGCACCCGCTGCACCGACGGCGACGGTGTTGGCGCGATTCGCTTCGCTGTTCGCACCAATGGCTACCGAGTTGGCAGCACCCGCTGCAGCATTGAAACCCAAGGCGGAGCTGTTCTGGCCAAAGGCGACACTGCCCGCACCGACCGCCGTGCTGTTGTCGCCAAAGGCCCAGCTGCCCGTGCCGAGCGCCATCGCGTTGATACTGGCGATGCCCCACGCGGCATAACCGACTTCCGCACCGGCACCCAGGGCAATACTGCCGGCACCGAGTGCCGATGCACCCGCACCGAGCGCCACGCTGCCCTCGTCGTACGCCGCTGCGCCATAACCGGCGGCCAACGACTGCTCGCCCTTGGCATAGGCCACTACCCCCAGGGCAGTGGCGAGTTCGCCCGCTGCTTCAGCACCCATGCCAAACGCGGAACCACCCAGTCCACCAGCCTGCGCACTCGCACCCACTGCCGTACCGCCCACACCCGCGCTGGTGGCGCTGGTGCTGATCGGCAATCCGTCGGCGTCTTCTAGCAACGGCCTGCCGTGTTCGTCCACCGCCTGACCACCCACCGCCACGCTGCCCGCACCAGTAGCCTGCGCGCCGGCGCCGTATGCCGCGCCCTGCAAGCCTGCCACGGCACCGTAGCCTGTGGCGGTGGCGTAGTCTCCCGTCGTATTCGCACCGCTGCCGAACGCGGACGCACCAACGCCGAAGGCATTGGCATTCGCACCGACTGCAGTGGCGTTCGCATCGTGGGCCACCGCCCGATAGCCCAGCGCTGTGCTCTCACTGGCATCGGCGATGCTGCCTGCACCGGCCGCGGTGCTGTGCTCGCCG
This sequence comes from Acetobacteraceae bacterium, assembly GCA_036494925.1. Lineage (GTDB taxonomy): Bacteria > Pseudomonadota > Alphaproteobacteria > Acetobacterales > Acetobacteraceae > JAMXLO01. The sequence goes on along the minus strand of DASXNR010000234.1, from coordinate 7,424 downwards.
AATGCTGCCGCATCCTCGCTACCATCCTGCTTGCCCTCGGCGGCGAAGAAATGGCTGACCGATTGGGCGGCGCCCGCTACCGCATCGAGCTGCGCCTTGTTCACCGCATCGGTGGCCTCGGTACCGGCCGCCACGTTGGTGATCTGGCGATCGATCGCTGGGTGCACCACGCGCGTGGTATCCGTCCAGGCGTCCGCCGCGCCCACCGACACCGTATTGGCCCGATCGGCCAGCGAACCGGCGCCCAGAGCGACGCTGTTGGGCGCAACGGCATTCGTATTCGCGCCCAAGGCCAGCGCATCCGTGGCAAGAGCCCGGGCGCGATAGCCCAAGGCGGTCGCCTGGTCGCTGTAGGCTTCGCTGTTCCAGCCTATGGCGGTCGTATAGTCGCTGCGGGCTCTGCTGGAACGGCCTATGGCCGTAGCGCCGTAACCGGCAGCCCCGCTGCCATCGCCCAGCGACACGGCACCATCCCCGGCCGCGTTTGCGAAAAAGCCGATGGCGACGGCGCCTTCGGCCAAGGCCCGTGCATTTGGACCCATAGCGATAGCCAAGGGCTCTGAAGCTACGGAGCTACCGCCGATGGCGATGGTGGCGCCCTCCAAGGCCATCGCCCAGGTCCCGATAGCGATGGACCTGCCACCACGGGCCTCGGCACCGTAGCCCACGGCGGTGTCCAGGTAGCCGGCCACGCTATCGCTGCCAACGGCGGTGGCACCCGGTCCGGCTGCCCAACTGCGGAAACCGTTGGCAGTGGACCGGGCTTCGCTTGCCTCCGCCAGCATGCCGGTGGCGGTGCTGTTGTCGCCGCTGGCCCGGGCACCGGTGCCGCTGGCGCTGGCGCCGACGCCGCTGGCCAGTGCATTGCTGCCAAACGCAAGACTGCTTTCCCCGAGGGCCTGGGCGTTGTCACCATAGGCGCTGCTGTGGCCGCCCTGCGCCAGTGCGCTGTAGCCCGTGGCGCTGGCGTAGTCGCCAAAGGCGACCGCGCCGGTGCCCATGGCAGCACTGCCTTCGCCGTAAGCCGCCGCGCCAGAGCCGGCCGCCAAGCTCAGCTCGCCTTCGGCGATGGCATCGTCGCCGCCATCGGGATTGCCATTGACGCTCACATAGCGGTTCGCAGCAGCGATCGAGCTCTGCATCTGCGCCAGGTTCACCGCATCAGTGGCCTCGGTGCCGGCGGCGACATTGGTGATCTGGCGCTCGGAGCCCTTCCTACCCACCGAGACCGTATCGCTGCGGAGCGCCACGCTGCCATATCCCAACGCCACGCTGCTCTTTGCCGCCACCGTGGCGTTGCCGCCCAAGGCGACGCCGTCATAGGCGTCTTCTTGCACGCGGCTATTGAAACCAAGCGCCGTGCTGTAGTCACTGAGCGCCCAGGCGCCGGCACCGACCGCGACCGCCCGCACGCCCGTCGCCTGCGTCGGCTTGAATCCATAGAACGTGCTGCCACCGATCGCGACGCTTTCCGTGGCGCTGGCCGTGGCCGACTCCCCCAAGGCCAGCGCGCCATCACCTGTCGCCTTGGCATCGTAGCCAACGGCTGTGGCGAAGGCACCGGATGCATTGCCGAACGTGCCTAGAGCAGTGGCGGCGGCGCTGGACGCGTGGCTGCCATAGCCCATCGCCATGCTGGCGTCGCCGCTTGCGGTACTCTCCGTGCCCACAGCCGTGGCGAATTCGCCGGTGGCGGTGCTTACCGCGCCCAGTGCCAGCGATTGCTCGCCGGCCGCATAGGCACCCACACCAAAGGCCGAGGAAGCAAAGCCACTGGCTTCAGTACCCGCGCCCACGGCGGTGGCGACGGTGCCGCTGGCGACGGCGCCACTGGTGACGGGATTGCCGTTGGCGTCTACCAGCAATGCATTGCCATCATCGTCAACGGCTTGGCCACCGATGGCCACGGCACCTCCTGCGCTCGCTTGCGCATTCGCGCCATAGGCGGCGCTTTGCACACCCGCAGCCACACTGCCGTAGCCTGAGGCCGTTGCGTAATCGGCATTGGTGTTTGATCCGCTACCGAACGAGGATGCGCCGACGCCGAAAGCGTTGGCATTCGCACCGACCGCGGTGGCGTTCGCGTCATGGGCCAGCGCCTGATACCCCAGCGCTGTGCTCTCACTACCGTTGGCCATGCTGCCGGCGCCATTGGCGGTGCTGCGCTCGGCGAATGCAGCGCTGCCCGAGCCGGTGGCCGTGCTGTCCTCTTCATCGGCGATGGCATCGGCACCCAGCGCCGTGCTGCGCGCAGCATTCGACTGGGCATTCGCGCCATAGGCGGCACCGTACTGGCTGGCGATAGCACCGTAACCCGTTGCCGTCGCATAGTCGCCAGTCGTGTTCGCGCCGCTACCAAACGCCGACGCGCCGACGCCAAAAGCGTTGGCGTTGGCCCCTATGGCAGTGGCGTTCGCGTCGAAGGCCACCGCCCGATAGCCCAGCGCCGTGCTCTCGTCGGCGTTGGCAATGCTACTGGCGCCGTTAGCGGTACTGCGCGCGCCAAAGGCGGCGCTGCCGCTGCCGGTTGCGGTGCTGTCGTCGGCGTCGGCGGTCGAATCCGTGCCAAGAGCGGTACTGCGAGCACCGTTGGCCACCGTGTTCGCACCTGCTGCCATGCTGTCAGCGCCCTTCGCGTGCGCCAAGAATCCCAGCGCGCTGGCGTTGACCCCTTCCGCATAGCTGCCACTGCCGACGGCGGTACCGCCATTGGCCTTGGCGGTGGCCAAGGCACCCAGCGCACTCGATTGCACGCCGGTCGCCGCCGCCAACGTACCCACGGCCGCGGCACCCAGACCCGACGCTACCGCACCGTTGCCAAAGGCGCTGGCGGCGGTGCCCGCCGTGGTGGTTCCCTGGTAGAGCACACCGGGTACGCCGTAAAGCAGGTCGCCGACATCGGCACGCCCACCGACCGCGACACTGTAGGGACCCGTGGCGCTGGCACGATTGCCGATGGCCACCGTCTCCAGACCACTGGCCCTGCTCGACACTCCCATCGCTACGGTGCTGGCACCCGTGGACTGACTGCCTTGACCGATGGCGATTGCGCCGGTGCCGCTGGCGGTGGCCGTGTTGCCTACGGCAATCGCATTCGTTGCGGACGCCTTGGACGTCGCGCCCATGGCCAGTGCGTTGCTGCCGGTCGCACTGGCGGCAACGCCAGTGCTGTTGACCTGGTAGTACTTGCCGCCCTTGGTGTCGAGCGCGCTCAGCGCATCGGACACCTTGGCGTAGCTGCCTGTGCTCAGCGCATAGGTGGGAGCGGTGAACACGCCGGTGGCCGGATCGAAACTGGCGCCACCGCCAAGCGCCGCGGCCGTCGCCTGAGCGGTCTGCGTGAGCTGGCCGTAGGTCGCGGGATCACTTGCATCAACGCCTCCTGCGTGCGCCGATGCTGTTCCCAGCGCCAGCAAAACACCGGCTGCCAACGGCGCCGCGATGGTCGCGGCGCGCCGACGACGCGCACCTGCGCCCTTGCCATGGGCCTTGGCCCATTCGCTCGCCACGACCAGGATGCCCAGCGACGCGTTCCACACCTTGCTATAGATCTTGTTCATCGTCTTCCCCGAAATGATGCTTGCGATCGATGGGTGCCCAGGCTCCCGCCCGACGACCCGGATGGCCGCGGCACGCTTGCCGCGGCGTCATCAGGACGCACGCTTCCAAGGGCGGTCCGAATGGACGCCTTCGAGACGTGTTCCTCGTTTTTCCGCGACTCGCGCGGTTACCCGCCTGACGACGTCACAACCTTGACCCTGCGGATGGGATGCCGACTGCCTGTGCAGACCGTCGGCACCTAGGCTCGGCCGGAGCTAAACGCTGCTCCGGCCGGCCCCATCAGGGCACGGTGTAACTGCCCTGTACGCTCACTCCCACGTAGGTCTTCACTCCGACCAGCTTCAGGTAGTAGGTGCCCGCCACCGGACGCGCCACGGTCACCGACTCCGCGTTGCCTACGTGCGCTGACTGCGCGTCATAGGCGGTTGTGGTTGGTACGCCGCCGGCCTTGACGTACAGCGATACGTCGCCGGTGCCGCCGAACGTGCGAATCACCAAGCTACGAGCGCCAGCGGGCACCTCTAGCTTGTAGACCGTCTCGCTGCCAGCAGCGCCGGTCTGTCCGCCCAGTGCGATGCCGTTCTGCAACGTGACCACGACCGGGCCACCCGGTTCGGTGCCGCCAGAACCCCATGCGGTGAACTGCTTCTGCAGTTCTGCATCGGACAGACAAGCGTTGAGGCTGGTTGCCTGTGTCTGCGTGATCAGCCCGCCTGCGGCGAGGTCGCCCGCATAGGCCAGCATCGCCGTGCGATAGCTGCCCAGGTTGACCGCCGCACCTGCCTTGACCTTGGCCGTGCCCAGCACATTGGCGCCAACGATCACGCCACCCGGCACCCAGGTGGGAACACCTGTGTTGCAGCTGAGCAGACGCTGCGTGCCGTCGTTGAGTTGCCAGCCAATGTCCTGGAACAACGCAGGTGTGAGATCCACGTCGATCTGACCGACCAGGGTGTCCGTGATCGCGAATTCCATCAGCGCGTTCGGCGTCAGGCGCGTGTCGTAGTGCGAGAACGAGGAGCCCTGCGCCAGCGTGGTTGGTGCATACAGCTTCACGCGGCCGGCCACGTCCGCGCCTGCCAGCATGCTGCCACCCATCACACCATTGGCGATAAGGCCCGATAACGCGCCCTTCAACTTCGCACCATCCGCTTGGCTGATCAGGCCCACCGGAATGGCGACGGGAGTCGCGGGGGTACCACCCGGATTGAGCGTGCCCGGCTGGTTATTAGCCAGCAATACGGCCTTGGCACCGGCGGCTTGCGCGTTGAGCGACTTGGTGGCGAAATCGCAGGTGCCGCGATCGATCAGCGCGATCTTGCCGGCGACGGCGGCGGCGTTGGTCAGCGTCGCGCAACCGTCGTTGAGATTCGCGCCCGACACGGCCTGCACGACACCACCCGCGAAATTAGCAGCATCTGCCTTGGGCCCGAACGTCGCGGGGGCAAACTCATAGTCGCCCGCCACTGCTGCCGGCGCGGTAATGCGCAGCATCGGCGTCGCTTCGAGCGCCAACGGCGCCTGCTGCACGACATGGTTGCCAGTAAAAACCAGGTTGTTGTCGTTCAGTGCCGAGGCGACGCGCTGCGGCTCGGTGAGCTCGTAGAAGTACTTGCCCTGCGTGTTGTCGTAGACAAACTTCGAATAGATGTCCGGATAACCAACGCCATCGTTGCCGGTGAACTGCTTGCCCGTGGCCAGACTGTTGAAGGCGGAGAAGCCTAGGCCATGGGCCATTTCATGCAGCACGACGTTGAGGAAGTTGGTCTGGTTGCCAGGTGTCTTGCGTCCAAACCGAAGTACCACGACGAACCTTCGAGGCATCCGGTGCTGCCCATCTTGCCGTTGAACTGGCTCTGGATATCGGCCTTGCCACCGCCGAGGTCCTCGCCGGCCAACGCATCAGCGAGCGCGGAGTGATACCACACGCCCGCCAGTGCACCCGTCGGCGGCGGACTGCCGAACCGATGGATCGTGGTGGTGCCGGACGAGCCGAGCACGCCGGACGTGGCCGTACAGGACAGATCCTTGAAGGTCGCGTTATTGATGATTGGCACGTTGCTCTTCAGCACCGCGCCCCAGAGGTCGGCCGCGAACTGGAACACGATCAGCGCCTGCTGACCGCGCGTCGTGCCGGGGTTGCTTCCCACCGGCGAGGTCGGCGCGGGGTCGTCAAGACCCTTCTTGGTGCCCGCGTCCTGGTTGACGATGCGAATCTCGGCCGCGGTCGCCGTGCCGGCCACCAGGCCAATAGACATCGCGATGCTCAAGCACATCAGCTTGTGGCGATTCATCGGCTCACCTCCTGCTTGCTCTTGGCATCGCCGGCGTTTTCGCCTTGGTGATAAATCAGCAAGCTGCCATCCGCCTGCTTCTCGGCTACCAGGCTGCTTACCAGGCTTTCGGGGAGGTCGACGCTGGTCACCTCGACCCCACTGCTCAAGCGCGACTTGCGGGTGGTGGCGCGGGCATCCTGCTCGGTCAGCGGGCGCACAAAATCGGTGCCGCTGGCGTTCCGCTGACTGCTGCGGTTCTGCATCGCCTGATCGATCAGCGCCTTGGAAAGCGCATCACGCTCGGCTGCCGTGGGCTCGCGCAAGCGTCCGGTAGCCGGATCGATCGCCACCTGCACACCCTGCACAGCAACCGTGGTCTGCGGTCCAGCCGCCGCCTGATCGGCCGCCTGCGCCGACACCGCGCCAACAAGCAGCCACCCTGCCAGGCTCAAACCAGCGGTCTGGATCATCGTTTTTCTATGCATGAATCCTCACTCCCTTGAAAAAAATGCGATGCCGGCATCCGACACCACTCCGGCCGGAGCGGAACTACCCCTTCCACTCCGGCGTTATGTCCGGGCAGCACCCAGCGCCGGGCCACCTGATAGGGGGTCCTGGTTGTAGCTATCCGGTGAACCGATGTGTACGCGCACCCGGGGGAAATGACCCCGAGGTTCGCGTGACGTTTTGAACAGCACGGCACCCTGCCGGGTGGCCGGTGAGACTCCGGCCGTTTCGCTAGCTCAAGGCCGTCGCGTCGCGTCCGGTGTCCGCGCTAGTGGATCGAAGCAAGCGGTATCGGTGATGCACAGGTGGGTCGTATCGTCGATGAACGGCGCCGGGTGATTCGGCCTGATCCAACACCCTGGTGGATGGCACGGCTGTGCGATGCATGGGATTCCCCTCCCTTGGTCGTTGAACATGTCACTGTCCCCACCGCGCTTCGACGCTTGCTGCGTCGGAGCGCGGGCAAGTCAAGGAACTGCGGCCAAAGGACGCTACCAGCAACTTCTTGCGATCGCCAAGGGCATAGGGCTGCGAATTTTCCCGCTGTCGCGTAGGGCATTTCTCGAGGTTTTTCGCACCGCACCTTTTTCGACCTTGCGGCGTCGGACTTGTCTGGGACAATGAGCGACTTTCACTCACCTTCAAGCCCATGCAGTTGCTCGATATCGGCGCCAATCTCACGCATGAATCGTTTCACCATGACCTTGATGCCGTGCTGCAGCGTGCGCAGGCGCATGGCGTGACGCGACTGATCGTTACCGGCGCATCGCGTGATGGCAGCACGCACGCGCTGGCGCTCGCACAGAAGCACCCCGGCGTGCTTTACGCCACGGCGGGCGTGCATCCCCACCATGCAATCGATTACGACGATGTCACTGATGCCCTGCTTCGTGAACTGGCGACGCATCCGGAAGTGCGTGCCGTGGGCGAAACCGGGTTGGACTACAACCGTAATTATTCGCCGCGCGACGTGCAGCTCGCGGTGTTCGAGCGCCAGCTGCAGATCGCAGTCGATGCGCAGAAGCCGCTGTTCCTGCATCAACGCGATGCGCACCACGATTTCATCGCCTTGCTGCGGCG
>DASXNR010000233.1:0-3599 GCA_036494925.1 Acetobacteraceae bacterium | reverse complement strand
GAGGAAATTGAGCTGCGGCCAGTCCTTTGCCGCCTTGCCGATGTCGCTGACGTCGGCATAGGGCAACAGGCGCGGGAATTTCTCGGCGACGGCCGGCGCGAACAGGCCCTTGTGGATGCAGACGTTCTTGATGCCGGCCTTCGCGATCTTCGCGTAGAACGGATACATCAGCTTCTCGTCGTCGGCGCGCCAGGGATGCCCGTCAAGCTCCTTGTGGGTGTTGTCGCCAACCGAGTAGCCCTTCCAGGAATCGGGCTTGTATTGTTCGATCCCCTCGTCGACCTGATCGAGCCAGCCATCCCATCCCGGAGTGATCGTGAAATGCGCCAGCATGCGGCGCGTGCCGGCCTTCGCGTTGACGGCGGCACGGGTCTTGAACACCTGGTCCTGCGGGATGAACCAGTCATCCGCTTCGACCGAGGGCGAATTGGTCAGGATCGTAGTCTTGGTATCGCTGTCCAGGTAGATTTCTTTGACGTAATTGTCGAACTTGAGGTCGTCGAGGGTTTGTTCCTTGCCCGACAGCTCCTTGTTCCAGCCCCACTGGCCGACTGCCTCCCGGCCTTTGACGAATCCTGTCAGCCGCGTGTCGTCGCGCAGGAAGTGGGTGTGACCGTCGAAAATGAACTGACCGGCGTTCGCCGCCGCCAGTTGTTCCGCCAGCTCGGGCGTGGCGGCTTCTGCTTCGCTGGCGCTGAAATAGCGGCCGAAAACCTCGTTCATCGCCACGAATGAGGCTGCCATGCCAGCGGCGGTCTGGAAGAACCGGCGTCGCGACAGACCCTGGCGTTCGGCGAGCCGGTCGCTCATCTCGATAAGCCGCGCTTCGACCTCCTTCTGCTGCGCGGTTTGCGGCACCGGCAGGTATTCGTCGCTCGATACGATCTGCGTCGGCACAGGGGACGGAAAGGATGCCGTCTCGGCCGGCAGCAATCCGCTGATCAACCCATCGTCGAGGAATTTCATCGCACTCTCCCGCTGGCGTTGTGAGGAACGTCACATTCCGAAACCTGCACGAAATAACTGCGTCAGGTGCGAGCGCGACTACTCCACCTCGGTCGCCAGCATCGCCAGATAATGCGCGGTATCGCCGAACAGGCGTTCGATCACCATGCAGCGGCGGAAGTAGTGGCCGATCGCGAGGTCCTCGGTCATGCCCATGCCGCCATGCAGCTGCACCGCGTTCTGCGACACGAAGCGCCCCGCCTGGCCGATGCCCACCTTCGCCATCGCGATGTTGTGCGCCCGCTCGGCGGCGTCCGGCTCATCGACCATCATCGCCGCGAGCATAGCCATCGAGCGGCCCTGCTCCAGCGACATCAGCATCTCTGCCAGCCGGTGCTGCACCACCTGATACGACCCGATCGGCTTGCCGAACTGCTCGCGCGTCCGGCTGTATTCCAGCGTCATGCCGTGCAGCGCCTCCATCGCGCCGACGCTTTCCGCCGCGGTCGCCGCGATGCCGGCCTCGATCACCCGCTCGATCAACGCCAGCCCGTTGCCGACCTCGCCAAGCACCGCATCCGCGCCGACCTGCACGCCGGACAGCGACACCTCCGCCGCGCGCTGTTCGTCGCGCATGGTGTAGCCGCGCCGCGCCACCCCGTTCGCGGTGGCATCCACCAGGAACAGCGTGATGCCGGCAGCATCGTCGCGCTCACCCGAGGTGCGGGCGCTCACCACCAGCGTATCGGCGCAGTCGCCGTGCGTGACCACGCTCTTGGCGCCGTCGAGCACCCAGCCGGCACCACTCTGCCTCGCGGTCGTCATCACATCGGTGACGTCGTAGCGCGCCTGCCGCTCGCCATGCGCGAATGCCAGCTTCATGCTGCCATCGGCGATCGCCGGCAATACGCGCGACTTCTGCGCGTCGCTGCCACCGAGACGCACCGCGGTGCCGCCCAGCACCACTGTCGCCAGGTACGGCTCCAGGATCAGCGCGCGGCCGAATGCCTCCATCACCAGCATGATCTCGACCGCGCTGCCGCCGAACCCGCCGTACTGTTCGGCGAACGGCAGGCCAAGCAGGCCGAGTTCCGCGTATTGCGACCACAGCGCGGTGCTCCAGCCGCCGGCTTCCTTGAGGTGGGTTTTGCGCTGATCGAACGCGTAGCGGTCGGCCATCAGCCGATCGATGCTGTCCTTCAGCAGGCGCTGCTCGTCGGAGAGGGTGAAGTCCATTGCGTTCTCCCTATCGTCATGGTCGGCCTTGGGCCGGCCATCCACGACTTCCTTCCGTGCGCCGTCGAAGACGTGGATGGCCGGGCCGAGCCCGGCCATGACGGTTGGCGCCAACCGTTGTGATTAGAGCCGCAGCACCGCCTTGGTCAGGATGTTTTTCTGGATCTCGTTGGTGCCGCCATAGATCGACGCCGCCCGCAGGAACAGATAGCTGCCGGTGGCCTGCGTCGCCCACTCCGGCCCGACGTCCGGCTCATTCGACAGCGCCGCCAGCTCCTCCGCCCAGATCGGCATCGACAGCGGTCCGCCGACATCCATCGCCAGCTCGGTCGTCGCCTGCAGCAGCTCCGTCCCCTTCACCTTCAGCACCGACGACAGCGGATCGGGCCGTCCGTCGCGCTGCCGGTCGTACGCCGACACCACGCGGTACTGGGTGATCTCCAGCGCCTTCATGTCCACTTCGAGCTGTGCAATGCGCTGGCGGAACGCCGCGTCCTCGATCAGCGGTTTTCCCCCCTCGCGCACCTCGCGCGCCATCTCCTTTGCCGACCGCACGCGCTCCTTCGACTTGCCAAGCCGCGCGATGCCGGTGCGTTCGTTGCCGAGCAGGAACTTCGCCACGTCCCAGCCGCGGTTCTCCTCGTACACGCGATTCTCCACCGGCACGCGCACGTTGTCGAAGAATACCTCGTTGAGGTGATGTGCACCGTCGATCGAGATGATCGGCCGCACCGTGATGCCGGGCGTCTTCATATCGACCAGCAGGAACGAGATCCCCTCCTGCCGCTTGGCCGCGCTTGGATTGGTGCGCACGAGGACAAAGCACCAGTCGGCGTGGTGCGCGGTGGAGGTCCAGATCTTCTGCCCATTCACCACATAGTGCTCGCCGTCGCGCTTCGCCGCGGTCTTTAGCGACGCGAGATCGGACCCCGCGCCTGGCTCGGAGAACCCCTGACACCACCAGTCGTCCAGATTGGCGGCACGGGGCAGGAACCGCTGTTTCTGCGCGTCGGTGCCGAACTGGATCAATACCGGGCCCAGCATGGTGATGTTGAACGACGACAGCTCCGGCGCGGGTGCGACCTGGTTCTCCTCCAGGAAGATCATCTTCTGCACCGAGGTCCAGCCTGGCCCGCCCCACTCCTTCGGCCACGAGATCGCCGCCCAGCCGCGCCGGTTCAGGATGCGCTGCCATGCCACCGTGTCTTCCTTGCGTGGCCCATAGCCGAGACGCATGCGCTCGCGGATCTCGGCGGGCAGATGGTCGCGGATGAACGCCCGCACCTCATCGCGGAACGCCAGCTCTTCCGGGGTGAAGCGCAGGTCCATGGGCGATCCTCCTACCGATCGGTAGCGCGACTGTAGGCGGCCCGATGCCGGGCGCGCAATCGCCTGGGGGTTTCGGGCGGCCGGCCGGA
>DASXNR010000232.1:0-3176 GCA_036494925.1 Acetobacteraceae bacterium | reverse complement strand
GTGCTGCATGATCTCGACCTGGTGCAGGCGCACTTTCCCTCGACCCTGGTATTGGCGCGCCGCTGCGTCGCCTGGGGTGCGACAGCGGTTGCATTGCCGGCGATGGCGGCGTGATGTCGGCGCATGCGCTGATCGTGGAACCGTTCGAGACGCTCGCGTTCATGCGCGCGGCGCTGGTGGCCTGTCTGGCGCTGGCGCTGGCCAACGGCGCCGTCGGAACGCTTCTGGTACTGCGGCGGATGAGCCTCGACGGCGACGTGCTTGGACATGCGGTGATGCCCGGCGCGGCGGTCGGATTTCTCTATGCCGGGCCATCGCCGGGATGGCTGTCTCTGGGCGGGCTGGCGAGCGGGTTTGCCGTGGCGGCGCTGGCCGGGCTGATCACCGGCGAGCGGACGCGGCGCGATGCCGGACTGGTGGCGTTCTATCTGGTCGCGCTCTCGCTCGGCGTCGTTCTGGTGGCGTGGCGGGGCAGCAATGTCGACGTCATGCGCGTGCTGTTCGGCACTGTGCTGGCGATCGACCAGCGGGCGCTGCTGCAGATCGCCGCGGTGAGCAGCGTCATCGTGATGGTGATCGCGGCACTGTATCGGCCGCTGGCAGTGAGTGCCTTCGATCCCGTGTTTCTTCGCGCGGCGGGCACGCGCGCGCCCTACGACGCAGCGTTCCTGGCGCTCGTGGTGCTGGCGCTGGTGGCGAATTTCCGGGCGTTCGGCACATTGCTGGCGGTAGGCCCGATGCTGCTGCCGGCAGCGGCGGCGCGGTGCTGGGGGTTGGGGGTAGCGGCGTCCATGGCGCTGGCGACCGGCTTCGGGCTGGCGGCGTCGGTCGCGGGACTGCTGGTCTCCTATCACCGCAATCTGCCCTCCGGTCCGGCGATCGTATTGGCGGCGGGATTGCTGTTTGGAATCTCCTTCCTCGCCACCAGCTCCTGGCGCCGCATGGCGCCGATGATCGGGCGGGACGCTTGATGGTTCGTTTTATTGTCGCGCTTGCTGTCCTGCTGCTGGCGGGGCCGGCGCGAGCCGCAGATCGGATCCCGGTGGTCGCGACATTCAGCATCGTTGGCGATATACTGGCCAATGTCGGTGGCGATCGCATCGACATCAAGACCATCGTCGGGCCCGGCGGGGACTGTGAGCTGTACCAGCCTACCGCCGCCGACGTCGCGACAGTCGCCTCGGCACGCGCCGTATTCATCAACGACCTCAACGAGGAGTTCGAGCCGTGGCTGGAGCCCCTGCTCAAGCAGGCTCTCTTCAAGGGTGCGAAGGTCGTGGTCACCCGCAATGTGCGCACCTTGACCGCAGAGGAGGAGCATCCGGTTTCCGGCCGGCAGCTCCCCGCGGCGGTCGACCAGCACGCCTGGCTCGATCCGAAGAATGGCGTCATTTACGTGCGCAACATTGCCGCTGCGCTGGCGCGCCTCGATCCTGCCGGCGCCGCGGACTACCGAGCGCATGCGGCGGCCTACACGCAGCAGATCCAGGCAGTCGATGACTGGGCGAACAAGGAGATGGCGGCGGTGCCGGCGGGCAAGCGGCGTGTGCTGGCCTCGCACGATTCACTGGAGTACATCGCCAATGCTTACGGCATCACGTTGCTGTCGGTGAACGGTTGGACGAACAAGAGCGAGCCCTCGGCGGCGGAGCTGGCGAAGCTGGCGCGACAGATCCGGGCGGAACACGTGAAGGCGCTGTTTCTCGACAGCATCACCGATCCGCGGGCCATGCAGCGCATCGCGGGCGAGACCGGTGCGGTGGTCGGCGGCACGCTCTACGGTGATTCGCTGTCCCCCGCCGGTGGCGAGGCCGACAGCTACATCGAGATGCTGCGCCATGACGTGACTACGCTGAAGGCCGGCATGCTGGGTAACTGAGCGATGTTGCTGGCAGCGGCCTGGCGGCGCCTGCTGATTGCGGGTGTGGCAGTGGCGGGCTTGTGGGCCGCTGTTCTGTGGGTCGCGCCATCGACGCCTTCGACAGCACCGGCGCAGCCATCACTGCGGGTGGCAGCGCAGTCGATGGCGGCTCCGGTAGCCGAACAGGGCACATTGCGCGCCGTTGTCCGGTCCGGCCTGACAGCACCCGGCGGCGGCCGCTTCGATCGATTCGATGTCACTGCGCAGCCGATCGTCGCGCCGGTCAATGGGCGCGGTCAGGTCGCCTTCTACGCAACGGTGCTGCGATCGCCGGCACGCGAGGGCATCTTCCTCGCCGAAGCCGGGCATGTGACAAAGGTGGCTGCGTTCGGCGATGACTTGCCGGGGGGCGGCACGCTCGCGGAGTTCGGGGCGCATCCGCTGCCGTCGCTGAACAGCGCAGGGCATGTAGCGTTCGATGCGCAGATCGCCGGCGGGCGTGCGACCGAGGGGGTCTTCCTCGCCGGCGCGGACGGGTTGCAGGCCATCGCCCTTGCCGGCGACGACGCACCGGGCGTGCCTGCCGGGGTCCTGGTCGGGTTCGACGCACCGGCGCTCAACGACAACGGCGAGCTGGCTTTCGTTGCCAATGTGCGGCGCGGACGCGACATGCTGGATGTGCTGTATTTCTGGAATGGCCGGCGGCTGCAGCGGCTGGTGGCGGAAGGCGACCGGCTGCTGCGCATCGGCGGGGTGATGGACAAGATCGGCGAGCCGGCGTTGAACAACGGCGGCGTCATCGCCTTTCCCGCTGCGATCTTCAAAGGCCCGGCGCTCGGCGGCATCTTCGTTGCGGGTGCGCGGGATTTGCGTCTACTGGTCGGAACTGGCGACCGGGCGCCGAGCGGGGCGATGATCCTGCGCTTCTCCGAGCGCGTGGCGATCGACGACGCGGACGGGATCGCCTTTGGCACCTATCTCGGCAAGGACGGCATCACACGCGAGGCAGTGTTGCGGACCGGGCCGGAGGGTCTGGATGAGATCGCCGTCGAGGGAGCGCCGGCGCCCGGCGGCGGCCGCTATGCGGGGTTCGGTCCCTGGCCGACTGTCGGGCCGGGCGGCGTGACGGCCTTCATCGCGGCCCTCGATAGCGGGCCTGGACCTCTCGCCGCCTTCGCGGGTGCCGCAGGCAATATCAGCCGGGTCGCGAGCATGGGTGAAAGGCTGCCGCAGGGCGAGCTGATCGGCCGTTTCGCACTCAACGCGGTCGCCGTGGCGGGACCGGGCGGCGCGCTAACCTTCGCGACGGTGGCGG
>DASXNR010000231.1:0-27040 GCA_036494925.1 Acetobacteraceae bacterium | reverse complement strand
CCCTTGCGGGAGGGGGAGATAAGGTTTGGGGCCATTAGAACGGCAGCTTCATCCCCGGCGGCAGTTGCAGGCCACCCGTGACCTTCTGCATTTCGGCCGCCGCGGCGGCCTCCAGCTTCTGCCTGGCATTGCCGTGTGCCGCGACGATCAGGTCTTCCAGCATCTCGGGATCGGCCGGATCGACGATCTTCGGGTCGATCTTGATGCGTCGCAGGTCGCCCTTGCCATTCAGCGTGATCTTGACCAGGCCGGCACCGGACTCGCCTTCGATCTCCATGCCCTCCAGCGTCGTCTGCATCTCGGCCATCTTGGCCTGCATCTGCTGGGCCTGCTTCATCAGGCCGGAAAGGTTCTTCATTCGTCAGGCTCCATCTCGTCGGAGGGTTCGGCATCGGTCGTGTCGGCAGCCGGCAAACCATAGGCGTCGGCCGCGGTGTCGTGCACCGTGTCGATCCGCGCGCCAGGGAAAGCGTCCATGATCGCGCGCACCAGTGGGTGGTCGGCGGCGGCGGTCCGCCGCGCGGCATCGGCCGCGCTGCCTTGTTCGGCGACGGTCGGCGCGCCCTCGGCGGTGGACAGCGCGATGGTCCAGCGCGTGCCGGTCGCCTCGGTGAGCAATGCACCGAGGCGCGCGGCGAGGTCCCGCGGCGCCTCCGGCTGCGGCCGCAGCTCGATCACCGGCGGGGCGAAGCGGACCACGTGTACCGAGTGAATCAGATGGGCGTGCAGCATCGCCTCGCGGCGGTCGGCCACCAGGGCGGTGACGTCGCGAAAGCTCACCAGCCGAGGTGCGGCATCGGCGGCCGGGATCGGCGCGCCGCCGGCGACCGCGCGCGCCCCGCCACCGGACGGCGGCGGCGCCGGCAGACCCGATGCCTGGGTGGTCGCGGTGCCGAGCCGGCGCACCAGGTCGCCGGGCGTCGGCAATTCGGAGACGTGGCAGAGCCGGATCAGTACCATCTCGGCGGCGGCGCGGCGGTCCGGCGCGGTTTCCACCTCACCCACGCCCTTCAGCAGCATCTGCCAGGCACGCGCCAGTACCGGCACCGACAGCCGATCCGCCAGCGCCGATCCGCGGATTCGCTCGGCCTCGGGCAGTTCCTGGCTGTCGCGCAGCGACGGCACCGACTTCAGGCGGGTGACGGTATAGATCAGCTCCAGCAGGTCCTGCAGCATCATGCCGAGATCGGCGCCACGCTCGTGCGCCAGCTCGGTGATCTGCAGCGCCTGGCGCGGCTGGCCCGCCATCACTGCCTCCGCGAGGTCGAACACCAGGCCGCGGTCGGCCAGCCCCAGCATGTTGACGACCGCCGCCGCGGTGACCGCGCCGTCGGCCTGGGCGATCGCCTGGTCCAGCAGCGACAGCCCGTCGCGCACCGAGCCATCGGCGGCGCGCGCGATCAGGTCGAGCGCGGCCGGCTCCACCGCCACCGCCTCCTGCACGGCGATGCGGCCGAACAGCGCCGCCAGCTCCGCAATCCGCACCCGCCGCAGGTCGAACCGCTGGCAGCGCGACAGCACGGTGACCGGCACCTTGCGTAGCTCGGTGGTGGCGAACACGAACTTCACGTGCGGCGGCGGCTCCTCCAGCGTCTTCAGCAGCGCGTTGAACGCGTTGCGCGACAGCATGTGGACTTCGTCGATCACAAATACCTTGGTGCGTGCCTGCATCGGGCGGAACCGGGTCGCCTCGATGATCTCGCGCACATCATCGACGCCGGTGCGGCTGGCGGCGTCCATCTCCACCACGTCGGGATGGCGGTCGGCGAGGATCGCCACGCAGTCGGGGCAGACGCCGCACGGGTCGGCGGTGGGGCCGCCGGTTCCGTCAGGGCCGGTGCAGTTCAGCGCGCGCGCGATGATGCGGGCGGTGGTGGTCTTGCCGACACCGCGGACCCCGGTGAGCATGAAGGCGTGCGCGACCCTGCCGGTGGCGAAGGCGTTGCGCAGGATGCGCACCATCGCCTCCTGGCCGATCAGGTCGTTGAAGCTGGTCGGGCGGTATTTGCGGGCGAGCACCCGATAGGGGACCGCAAGCACGGGCTCGGTCGTCGAGTCGCCGAACAGGCCGGGGCCATCCGGCGGGGGCGGTGCCTCAAGCTGCTGGTCGTCCTGGAACAGGCCGGACATGCGGGGCGTATTCAGCCGCCGCGGCGGCCCCCTGGTACGTGGTGGACAAACGGTGGGAGGCCGGACGAACGACCCGGGCGGACACTCACTGCGGCTGCTTCCTTCCAGACCTGACCGGGTTGGCGAGGCGCCCGTCCGCCGCCGACCTCCCGGGACTGCATATCATGTTTTTCCGCGACGGGGACAAGACGCAGCGCCGTCGCGACGGCTCAGGCGGGTTGCAGCGCCAGCAGCCCGTACCCTGTGATCATCGGTGCATGATAGGTCCGCGCGATCCGCTTCACCGCCGGGCCCATCGCCGAACGCATCGGCAGCCAGTTGATCATCTCGATGCCCTCGGTGCCGCCGCGCTCCATCCAGTCGTGGTGCGTCAGCGCCGTCAGCGGCTCCGGATCGCTCTCCAGCCGGTCGAGGAACTCGTTATCCCAGTCCTGGTTCACGAAGCCGAAGCGCGTGCCCTGCAACTGGTGCGACAGGCCGCCGGTGCCCATCACCACGACGCGGATATCCTTCGGGTAGCTTTCCACCGCGCGCCGCAGTGCGGCACCCAGCCGGTAGAGCCGGCGCGCCGTCGGGACCGGGTGCTGGATCACGTTTACCGCGATCGGCACGATCGGCACCGGCCAGCGCGTGTCGGTCAGCATCGGCATGAACGACATCACGCCGTGATCCACCGCCATCTCCTGGCAGATCGTCGGATCGAACTCGTCCTCCACCAGGCTGCGCGCGAGGTGCCACGAGAATGCGGCATCGCCGCGCATGTCGGGCAGATCGCGCTTGCCCCAGCCCTCATCCGCCTGCGGGTACACATCGGCGGCGCCCAGCGCCAGGGTGGGGTAGGCATTGAAGAAGAACTGGTTGGCGTGGTCGTTGTAAACGACGATGAACACGTCCGGCCGCAGTCCCTCGAGCCAGGCGCGCACCGGCACATAGCCGTCGAACAACGGCGCCCACATCGGCTCCTTCTGCTGGCCCTTGTCGTAGACCGGCCCGAACGAGGGCGCGTGCGACGAACCGACACCACCGACAATGCGTCCCATCGTTCAGCGTCCTTTCCGCTCGGCCATGAACTTCTCCAGCGTCACGCCCGCGGTGTGCGCGCCGACCTCGTACAAGGGCACGCCCACCGCGCCGGCGATCTTGATCAGCAGATAGATACTGCTGCCGGCATCGATCATCGCCTTCCAGTCGCGCCGTCGGATCATGTCGATCTCGGCTTCGTCCAGCCCCATGCGGCCGGCGTAGCCGGCTTCATCGGCGACGAACGCCGCCCGGTTCGCCGCGTCGGTCAGCGACATCCCCATGCGGTTGAGCCGGTAGCCCTCGCGTGACCGCTCGCCGGTGAACACCTTGGTGCCGGCAACCTCATCCAGCATGACCCTGCCTCCGCTATTTCAGATGGCGATCCCACAACGCGAAGATCTTCCCCCACGTCGCCTCGGACGCCTGCGTGTCATACACCGCGCGCTCCGGGAAACAGAAGCCGTGATTCGTGCCCGGGAAGACCTCGACCGTTGCCTTCACGTCCGCCTGGTTCAACGCCGCCTTCAGATCGGGGATGACGTTCTCCGGCACGCCCTGATCGTGTTCGGCGAACGCGTAATACAGCTCGCCCTTGATCCGGTTCACCGTCAGATGCGGCGAATCCTCCTTGTCGGTGACGATCTGCACGCCGTACAGCGACGCGGCCGCCGCCATGCGATGCGGGAACGCCGCCGCGACCGAGGTGATGTAGCGCCCGCTCATGCAATGCCCGACGCAGCCGACGGCTCCCGGCTTCACGCGGTCATTGGCATCGAACCACGCCAGCATCGCCGCGGTGTCGTCATTGACGAACGGGATCGACAGGCTGTTCATCGAGGCGCGGATCACCCCCGACATGCCGTCGTCGCGGCGTGGCATGTCGAGGCGGACCGTGCCCAGCCGGTAGTACATGTCGGGCAGCAGGCAGACATAGCCGTGCTTGGCGATCCGCCGCGCCATGTTGCGCAGCTCTTCGCGGATGCCCGGCGCGTCCATGTAGAAGATGATGCCGGGATGCTGGCCTTCGGCATCGGGCGCCGCCATGAAGGTCGGCATCCTGCCGTGCCTGGTGGTGACGATGACTTCGGCCTCGATCATCCGTGGTGCCTCCCTTGCTGCCGGCGCGCCGCATTGTTGCCCTGCTGGTCAGACGGCGCAACCGCACGGCATACTGCGCCCGGACGGCGGAGGGATGCGGATGGCGAACGCGGATATTGACCGGGTACTGGCCGATGCGGTGAACGACGGCCGTGTCCCCGGGGCGGTCGCACTGGCGGCGGACCGTAACGGCGCATTCTACCAGGGCGCGTTCGGCCGGCGCGGCCTTGCCGGGGACACGGCGATGACGCCGGACACCGTGTTCCGGATCGCCTCGATGACCAAGGCGGTGACCGGCGTCGCGGCGATGCAATGCGTCGAGCGCGGCGCTCTGGCGCTGGACCAGCCGGCCGGCGAGATCATGCCGGAGCTGGCCGAACCGCGCGTGCTGGATGGCTTCGGCGCCGACGGCAAACCCATCCTGCGGCCGGCGCGGCGCAAGATCACGCTCCGCCTGCTGCTCACGCACACCGCGGGCTTTGTCTATCACGTATGGAACGCGCAGCTTAACCGCTACGTCGAATCCACCGGCTTCCCCACCATCATGTCCGGCCGGCTCGCCGCGTTGAACGCGCCGCTTGCCTTCGAACCGGGTGAACGCTGGGAGTATGGCATCAACATCGACTGGGCCGGCCGCATGGTGGAGGCGGTGAGCGGCCAGGACCTCGAGAGCTACATGCGCGAGCACATCTTCGCGCCTCTCGGTATGCGCGATACCGGTTTCATGCCGACTGCGGCCCAGTTCGCGCGCTATGCGCAGGTGCACGTCCGCCAAGCCGACGGATCATTGGAGCCGACGCCCATGACGCCGCCGGAGCGAGGCGAATTCTTCGCCGGCGGCGGTGGACTGTTCTCCACCGGCCCAGATTACCTGGCGTTCCTGCGCATGCTGCTGCACGGCGGCACGCTGAACGGCGCGCGCATCCTGCGGCCGGAGACGCTCGCGCTGATGGCGCAGAACCACATCGGCGATCTGAATGTGCAGAAGCTGATGACGCACCAGCCCGCGGTCTCGAATGACGCCGAATTCTTCCCTGGGATGGCGAAGAAGTGGGGTCTCACCTGGCTGATCAACACCGAGGACGCACCGGGTCGGCGCGCGGCCGGCAGCCTGGCCTGGGCAGGGTTGTTCAATACCTACTACTGGCTGGATCCGAAACGGCAGGTGACCGGGTTGATCATGACCCAGGTGCTGCCCTTCGCCGACCCGACCGTGCTGCGACTGCTCGATGACTTCGAAACCGCCGTGTACCGGACCACAACGGAGAATGCCCAAAATGGCTGAACGGACCGACAGCGACGCCAATCCCTATCTGGCCCTTGGCGTGCGCCCCTTCATCAACTGCTGCAGTGTGCGCACCATGCACGGCGGCAGCCTGATGCTGCCGGGGGTACGCGCGGCGGTGGACGCGGCGTCGCGGCAGTTCGTCAACCTGGATGAACTGATGGAGGCCGCGGGCAAGCGGCTGGCTGAGCTGACCGGCGCCGAGTGGGGCATCGTGACCTGCGGCAGCGCCGCCGCGGTGGCGCTGGCATCGGCGGCGTGCGTCGCCGGCAACGATCCGGTGCGCATGCTGCGCCTGCCGTTCACCGACGGCTGGGTGAACCGCGTGATTCTGCCGAAGAACCAGCGCTTCGCGTACGACCAGGCGATCCGCATGGTGGGCGCGCATATCGTCGAGATCGACTCGGTCGCCGATCTGGAAGCCGCGCTGCGCGAGCCGGTGGCGATGGTGGCGATCCTCGGCACCAACGAGGAATTCTCCAAGGTCCGGCTGGAAGAAATCGTCGCCCGGGTGAAGCCGCTGGGTATTCCGGTCCTGGTGGACGCCGCATCCGAACACCTGCAGCGGCCGAGCCCGTGGCTGCAGCGCGGCGCCGACATGGTGATCTACAGCGGGGGAAAATTCCTGCGCGGGCCGCAGACCAGCGGATTGCTGCTCGGCAACAAGAACCTTGTGCAGGCGGCGTGGCGCAACGCCTCGCCGCATCAGGCGTTCGGCCGGCCGATGAAGGTGTCGAAGGAAGACGTGATCGGCGTTCTGGCTGCCGTCGAATACTGGGTGAACGAGCGCGACGAGGCGGCCGAACTGCGCCACTGGCATGCGGACCTGGAGGAGATCGCCAGGCGTGTCGCGGCGGTGCCAGGCGTCAGCAGCGTGGTGGTCGAACCGACGGGCGTGGTGCGGGTTCCGGCGCTGCGCGTGAAATGGGACGGCATCGCACTCGATGGGATCGGTTTGCGCCAGCGTCTGCTCGACGGCTCGCCCCGCATCATGACCGACGACACCTCGGCAACCGCGAACTCGCTGAGCATCGATCCGTTCCAGTTCCAGCCTGGCGAGGCCGCGCAGGTCGGTCAGGCGATCGCCGATACGCTGCATGCGGCGCACAACCTGCTGCCGGCGACGGAGCCGGCCGCGGCGATCGATCTGTCGGGCAACTGGGAGGTGCGGGTGCAGTTCCTGCACGGCGAGCGCAAGCATCGCCTGCGTCTGCAACAGCAGGGCAGCCAGCTCAGCGGCAGCCAGCAGTCGGAGCAGTTCGAGAGCGGAGTGAGCGGCAAGCTGGCGGCGCAGACGGTGCGCATGGAGTTCGAGACCCGCCACGAGGGCAGCGCCATCGCCTATCGCTTCGAAGGCACTGTCAACGACGGCAGGATGCATGGCGACGTGTTTCTCGGCAGCGCGAGCGACAGCCACCGTGGGCCGGTCAATCTCAGTCAGTTCGGCAAGGGCCAGTGGCAGGCATCGCGTTCGATGTAACTACCGCGAAAGGCAGGCGACATGAACGATCATGCGGCGACCGGTGACGTGCTGCTCGATGCCGACCGGCGGCATCTGATCCATCCGCTGCATTATCCGAAGGAGCACGCGCAGGCGCGGGTTTTCGTCGAGGGGCGTGGTGCGATGCTGCACACCGCGGACGGCGGCGAATACATCGATGGTCTGTCCGCGCTGTGGAACGTCAACATCGGGCATGGCCGCAAGGAACTGGCGGACGCCGCGGCAGCGCAGATGGCGAAGCTTGCCTATGCATCTGCCTATACCGGCTTCTCCAACGAGCCGGCGATCCGTCTGGCGGAGCGCGTCGTCGGGCTGGCGTACGACAACATGGCAGCGGCGTATTTCACCACGAGTGGCGCGGAGTCCAACGAGAGCGCGTTCAAGATCGCCCGCTACTACTGGAAGCGGATGGGCAAGCCGAACAAGGTGAAGATCATCTCGCGCCAGTACGGCTATCATGGCGTCACGATGGCCGCGATGAGTGCCACCAGCCTGCCCGGCTACCACAAGATGTTCGGTCCGCTGGTGCCGGAATTCCTGCAGGTGGCGCCGCCCTATCCGTACCGCTGGCCGGGCAATGGCGACGCCGGCATCGAGGCGGCGGACGCGGTGGAGACGGCGATCGAGGCACAGGGTGCCGACACCATCGCCGCGGTGATCGCCGAACCCGTGATGGGCGCCGGCGGCGTGATCGTGCCGCCGCCCACCTATTTCCCGCGCCTGCGCCAGATCTGCGACCGGCACAACGTGCTGCTGATCGCAGACGAGGTGATCACCGGGTTCGGCCGCACCGGACGGTGGTTCGCGCTGGGACATTGGGGTGTCGAGCCGGACCTGATGTCATTCGCCAAGGGCGTGACCAGCGGATATCTGCCACTCGGCGGGGTGGTGGTGTCGAAGCGGGTGCACCAGGCGATGGAGGACGCGCCAGCGGACGAGCGCTTTATGCATGCGGCGACGTATTCCGGGCATCCGGTGTGCTGCGCCGTCGGGCTGCGCAACATCGACATCATCGAACAGGACGGACTGCCGGAACGGGCGGCCGTGATGGGCAGGAAACTGCTCGCCGGCCTGGAGACGCTGCGCGGTCTGCCCGCGGTGGGCGATGTGCGCGGGCTTGGCATGATGTGCGGCGTCGAACTGGTCGAGGACCAGGCAACGCGCAAGCCGGCGATCGGGCTGGGCGGGCGTGTGGTGGCCGAGGCGATGAAGCGCGGCCTGATCATCCGTCAGCGCGGCGGCGGCGGCACGCCGGTCAGCGGCGATTCGCTTTGCATCGCGCCGCCGCTGATGACGCCCGAGGCCACGCTGGACCGCATCGTCAGCATTGTCGGCGAGGCGATCCAGGCCGCTGCCTGACTGCCGCACTTTCGCGTGAACGGCCAACCCGCAACCTGCCCGGCAGTTGCGGTTGGCGTCACCCGCGGAAGGACGACAGCCATGTTCATTCATCGACCCGACCCGATCCATCAGGTGCGCGTTGACACGCCCGATCCGGTGTTCGCCGAGAAACTGCTCGAGCAGTTCGGCGGCGCGACCGGCGAGCTGTCGGCGGCACTCACCTACTTCACCCAGTCCTTCCATACCGAGGACCAGGGCATCCGCGACATGCTGCAGAACATCGCGACCGAGGAGTTCGGCCACCTGGAGATGGTGGCGCTGATGATCGAGCAGCACACCAAGCGCGCGAAGCAGGGCGCCCAGGAGAAGGCGTTCAACAGCACGCTGTTCGCCATGCGCGGCTACGGGCCGCACGTGATCGATTCACGCGGCCAGACCTGGGATGCGCGGTACGTGAACGAAGGCGGCAATGTTGTGCGCGATCTGCGCGCCGACATAGCGGCCGAGGCCGGCGCGCTGGCGACCTACGAGGCGCTGTTGCGCCAGGCGCCGGACGACGGTTCGCGCGAGGCGCTGCGCCATCTCGCGACCCGCGAGGTTGCCCATGCGCGCATGTTCATGAAGGCGTTGGAGGCGATGAACAAGCTGGACGATCCGATCTTCGGCGATCTGAAGCCGGACGATACCGTCGATGTGTATTTCAACCTGACGGCCGGACCGGAGGCCGACCGTCGCGGTCCATGGAACAGCGAACCCACGTTCCACATTCGTGACCTTGTGCCACAGGCGCAGCAAGGTGGGGGTATGGGTGCGGGGCAGCAGGTTCGGCATTCGCCGCCGAAACGATAGGCCTGACAATCCCCGTCGTCATTCTCGCGCAAGCGGGATGACGACGGGGGGCGTGTCAGTTAGTCTCTCCTTCAGCGTAGGAGAGGTTTGACATGCACTTCGGCGCCGCGATGTTCTTTACGGATTACTCGATGGCGCCGGGGGAACTCGGCCGCGCCCTGGAAGAGCGCGGCTTCGAGTCACTGTGGGCGCCGGAGCATTCGCATATTCCCGTGTCCCGGGCTTCGCCGTTTCCCAACGGCGGGGATCTGCCGAAGCAATACTACGACGTGATGGATCCGTTCGTCACGCTGACCGCGGCTGCGGCTGCGACGCAGACGTTGAAGGTCGGAACCGGCGTCTGCCTGGTGCAGCAACGCGACCCGATCCAGACCGCGAAGCTGGTGGCTTCGATCGACCAGGTGTCAGCGGGACGCTTCCTGTTCGGTGTCGGCTCCGGCTGGAACGCCGACGAAATGGCGGACCACGGCACGCCGTTCAAGGCACGGCACAAGATCGCGCGTGAGCGCATCGAGGCGATGAAGCTGATCTGGACCGAGGCCAAGGCCGCATACCACGGCGAGTTCGTCAACTTCGACGCGATGATGGCGTGGCCGAAGCCGGTGCAGAAGCCGCATCCGCCGGTGATTGTCGGCGGTGCGTTTCCCTACGGCGCGCGGCGCGCAATCCGCTACGGCGATGGCTGGGTGCCACACGCCAGCCGGCCCGAGTACGGCGATGTCAGCGACTTCCTGCCGCAGTTCCGCCAGATGGCGAAGGATGCAGGGCGTGACCCGGCATCGCTGCCGATCACCATGTTCCGCGTCGTGGAGGAACTGGACCGGCTGCGGCATTATCGCGACATCGGCATCGCACGGGTGGTGATCACGCTGCCGTCGGCCGGGACCAAGGAGGTTGTGCCGATCATGGACCGCTGGGCGGAGAAGATCCGGCTTATGGGCTAGGCAGTCGAATACGTCGCCCGCCCGATCGCGACCAACGCCCCGTTGGCATCCTTCACATCGACATCCACGACGCCGACACTTCGCCCGGCACGCCTGACATGCGCCGTAACGGTCAGCGCCGTGTTCATCGCTGGCCGCAGATAATCCACGCGGAAGTTGATCGTCGGCAACGGACGGCCGATCGTCATCACCAGCGCATAGTCGCCGACCGTGTCGATCACCGCGGCAACCGGTCCGCCATGCCACTGGCCGCTGCCGGCAATGCGTTCGAACTCCGGCCGCATCGGCGCGATCATTGTCACGCTCTGCCGAGCCGGATCGGCCTCGGTCACCACCAGCCCGAGAAACCGGATGAACGGCGACTGCCCAAGCCGCTCCTGCAGCTCCGCCGCGGTCAGCGCCGCGCTCATGGTGTCACCACGATCTTGCCGAACACGTCGCGATCTTCGATCACCCGCAGTGCCTCGGCCGCATCCGCCAGCGAATAGGTCCGCTCCACCAGGGTGTTCAACTTACCCAGCCTTACCATCTCCAGCAGCGCCTCGATGTCGCTGCGCTGCCAGCCGTTGGAGCCGCGAATTTCCAGCTCGAAGGTCCAGATGAAGCGGAGGTCCTCTTTCGGGTCGTAGCCCGCAGTGGCGCCACAGGTGAGCAGGCGACCGCCCACCTTCAGACAGCGCAGCGACTTCACCCAGGTATCGCCGCCGGTGAAGTTCACCACTACGTCGAGCCCGTTGCCGATATTGGCGCCACGTCGCGACGGCTTGCCGTACAGCTCAAGAATCTCCTGCACGAAGTCGCGTTCGGCGTAATTGATCAGATGGTCCGCGCCGAGCGCATGCAGACGGTCCAGCTTCGCCGCGGTACTGGCGCACGCCACCACTTCCGCTCCCGCCTGTTTGGCAAGCTGCACGCAGCACACACCGACGCCGCCGCTGGCACCGAGGATCATCACCTTGTCGCCGGCGCGCACGTTGCCCTTCGACACCAGCATGCGATGCGCCGTGCCATACGCCACCGGCAGCGCAGCGGCATCGACAAAGCTCACATCGCCGGGAATCCGTATCAACTGGTGTGCCCGCGCGCGGCACAGCTCGGCGAGACCGCCATGCATGGTCTCGCCCATCAGCCCGCCCTCCACGCGGTTGATAGGATCGACCAGCACTCGATCGCCCACCGACCAGCCCACCACTCCAGGCCCGATCGCGGCGATCTCGCCAGCAAGGTCGAGGCCCATGATCAGCGGCATCGGCACCTTGATCCCCGGCATGCCGCGGCGGGTGAACACGTCGTGGTAGTTAAGCGACGTGGCGCGCACGCGGATCAGCACGTCGCCTTCGCCGATCACGGGATCGGGAAAGTCAGAAACCAACTCCATCACCTCGGGTCCGCCGTGTTGGCGGACGACCATCGCTTTCATCCGGCCTCCGTCATCGCCTGCTGCATCAGGCGTTTGCGATCGATCTTGTGCGTGCTGGCGAGCGGCAGCTCATCGACGAACCACACGCGACGCGGATGCTGATAGGCCGGTGCACGCGCCAGGGCAAACTGCCTGATCTCGTCTTCACTCACGCGCGTACCGGCGCGCGGCACGACGAACGCCACCGGCTTGTGCGCCTTCAGCTCATCGGGGATCGGCACCACGCAGGCCTGATGCACGGCGGGATGCTGTTCCAGCAGCTTCTCCACCTCGCCGGGATAGATGTTCTCGCCGCCGCACACGAACATGTCGTCCGCGCGCCCGACAAAATAGAACAGCCCACCGGCATCGCGACGGAACACGTCGCCGGTGATGTAGTAGCCATCCGGCGTCATCGCCCTGCGCGTGACCTCGGGCAGTTTGTGATAGCCGTTCATCAGCGCGGGACAGCGCATCTCCAGCACGCCTTCGTCCGCTACCGCGACGCCGTCGCGCACCAGACGCAGGTCCACCCCAGGATACGCGGCACCCACCGACAGCGGCCTGAGTTCATCGGACGCAAATGTCACCGGCCCCGCCTCGGTCGTGCCATAGCCGTGCAGGATGCGCGCATGTGGCAGCGCGTGGCGCATCTGCGCGATCAGTTGCTCGGACAGCGGCGCCGAACCGATGCGGATGCTCTGCACGGACGAGAGATCCGCCGCAGCCATCGCTGCGTGTTCGCGCAGCATCATGGCGATCATGGTTGGCACGCCGGTCAGTGCCTGCACCTGGTGGCGCGACGCGGCGTCGATGTAGCTGGCGGCATTGAATGACGGCAGCAACACGATCGTGCCGCCATTGTTCAGTGCCACCTGGCACATCGACAGTGCGTTCATGTGATACAGCGGGGCGGCAACCAGAATGCGATTGCCAGGCGGCGGTTCGGGCGTCGCCCGCGTCGCAAGTACCCAGAGATGGCTCTGGTGCGACAGCACCACGCCCTTCGGCCGTCCGGTGGAGCCCGAGGTGTAGAGGAACAGCGCCGGCTCGCCCTGCTCTGCCGTCACCGCGGCGAATTCGCCGGCATCCAGCAGCGACTCGAACGCATCGTCGATTACGATGCGTGGCACGTCGGGGCGCAGCAAGGCGGCGCGCGCCGCGTCGCATAGCACCAGGCGGACATCGGCGTCCTCGACGATGAAGTTCACCGTATCCGCCGGCAGGCGGTAATTCACCGGCACCGACACCAGGCCGGCGCGCATGGTGCCGAGGAAGGCGATCAAATACTCGGCACGGTTCGCGGCGAGGATCGCCACGCGGTCGCCGCGGCGCAATCCGCGGCGCTGCAGGCCGCGCGCGCAGGCGTCGCTGCGCTGCTGGATGTCGGCATAGCTGAACGTCCGCGGAGCGGTGCCGCCCAGATCGATCAGCGCCGGGGTGCCGGGATCAATTCGGCTGGCGACCGCGCTTCCAAGGTTCACGAACGGAATTCCAGCGTGACGCCGAACGCCTCGGCCGCCGGCACCACGATGCGATCCGGTTCGCGACGAACCCCCTTGATCTGTCCCGCCGCCAGTGCGGCGGCGGCGCGCTCCAGCGAACGGGTGCGGATCGTCAGCGCCGCCATGTATTCGTCGCGCCCATCGGCGGCCGGCGCCGTATCACCGAATTCGTGCGCCAGCGCTTCCATCGTGATTATGTCGAACTGTGACAGCCCGACGGCGAGCGCGCAGCCGGTCCCGCTGCGCCGTATCGCATCCTCGCCGAACATGCGCGCGAACAGACCGCCCAGCACCGCTGGGTCGCGCGCCGCGATGACAGCGCGCACAACGCCGATCGCGCCGTTGGCGTGATGCCGCCACTCGTCGCGCCAAACCAGATCGCGGGTGAAATGGTGACAGAAATAGATGCGGCCCGCCGGCACGGTGCCGGGCTTGAGACGCACAGTGCGGAACGTCGCGTCCTTTGGGCCGTCAGCGAGTTCGACCGGCCGCGAGAACTCCAGCGGCGGTTCCACCGGCACGCCGGCGTCATGCAGCGCGGCATACACGGCGGCGGAATTATCGGTGCCGAACACCAACCCGTTCAGTCCGAGCGGCGACGCCAGGATCTCCGCCCGCCGCGTCTCACCAGGCGCGGCAGCGATCAATTCCAGGTATTCGCTGCCGAGAATCGCGAGATGGTTCATCGATCCCAGCGTGTGGTAGCCGCGTGGGGTCATCGTGAAGCCGAGCCGCCGATAGGTCTCCAATCCAGCGTCGATCCGATCACGCACGTTGACCACGACGTGATCCAGCGTCGGCATCGGCAGTGTTGCGACCATGGCGTTGCGTCCCCGTTGCAGCCCTCACGATGCTATTGCCATGGCGGGCCGGTCACCAGCCCCGCAATCCTGCAACAAAATGACGGCGCCCCGTAGGAGCGCCGCCAAGTTTGGGGGGGAAACGTCACGCGACGATGGCGGGGAGCCATCCGTCGCGCCAGACACATTGTGCCGCCCGCCGGCATGTCAAGCTCACAGTTGCGAGCGGTATCTCAGTTCGTCCGCCGGCGCTTCGGCATGGCGGCAACCACGATGGCCGAGTGTTGCTTCCTCGGCGCCGCCGGTGACGCCTGGCGCGGCTTGCTCGCGAGATCGGGCAGGCGCTGGCGCACCGCCGCAAACCCGTCCCATGGGTCGCCCCGCAATCGGGCGAGACGCTCCGACACCGTGCGCAACGTGAACCTGGCGGGATCGAGCTTGGTATCGACTTCGTCCCAGGCCACCGGCGTCGCCACGGACGCGCCGTCACGCGCCCGCGGGCTGAACGAGGCGATCGCGGTGGCGCCAAGGCCGTTGCGCAACCAGTCGATCAGGATACGGCCGCGGCGGTCCGCCTTCCGCACCGTGGACAGAAAGCGCTCCGGTTGCTCCTGACTGAGCGTCTCCGCAAAGGCACGGCAGAACGGCTTCACCACATCCCAGTCCGCAACCGGCTCCAGCGGCACCACGACATGCAGGCCCTTACCCCCGGTAGTACGGCAGAATGATCTCAGTCCCAGCCGCTCCAGCTGCTCGCGCAGATCGAGTGCCGCCTTCGCCACATCAGCGAACGCGACCCCCTCGCCCGGATCGAGATCGAACACCATCCGATCGGGATGCAGCGGATCGGCCTCGGGCGCGCCCCAGGCATGCAATTCGATCGCCGAAACCTGCGCCATCGCGATCAGCCCATCCGCATCGTCGATCGCGAGATACGGCTGGCCTCCTGCCTCGCCCTGGCGAACGGCGGATGGCAATCCGCTGTGACTGTGCTTCTGGAAGAAGTGTTGCCCGCCGATGCCTTCCGGACAGCGCACCACCGCAAGCGGCCGATGCGCGATCCCGGGCAGTGCATGGTCGGCGATCGCGTTCCAGTAATCCGCCAGGTCCCGCTTGGTGATGCCAGGCCACAACTCGCGATCAGGATGCGTCAGCGCAACGTTGCCCACGGTCTCGCCGCGTCGCTTCGGTGCGCGTGCCGACACGATGGCGCCGGTGCGGACAGGCGGCACCGCGATCACCGGCCTGCGCTTCGTCGCTGTCGTACTGCCCGGCTGCGGTCGGACAGTCTCACGCTTCGCCTCGGAATCCGCCGGTTCACGCACCACCTCCACCGCCGTCTTGTCTTCCCGCAATCCAAGATACGCCGCCTGACGCACCCGGCCCGATCCGGACCACGCCGCGAACTGCACCTCGGCTACCAACTCCGGACGCACCCAGTTTATATTCTTCGGCAGCGGATCGCCTGCAACCACCAGCGACTCCGGCGGATCGGACGCAAGTTCTGCCAGGCGTTCGCTCAGCCGCACAAGTTCGTGTTCGGAAAATCCAGTACCGACCCCGCCGGCATAGTGCAGCTTGCCGTTCGGATCATGGTAGCCGACATGCAGCGAGCCCAATCCGGTGCGGCTGCCGCCGGGCGGCGTCCATCCCAGGATGACAAATTCTTCACGGCCACGACATTTCACCTTGACCCAGCCGCGTCCGCGCCCCGCGCGGTATGGTGCGTCGGCCTGCTTGCAGACAATGCCTTCCAGTCCCATGCGGCAAGCCTCCCGCTGCATCTCGGCGGCCTTGCCGACCTGGTGATCGCTGTAGTGCAGCATGCCTTGCCAGTCGTTGAGACCGAACAGCACGCGCTTGCGGTCCAACAGCTTGCAGGGCCGCAGGTCCCAGCCATCGAGAAACAGCAGATCGAACAGATACAGCCGCAGCGTGGCATCCTTGCCTGCCGACAACGCGGCCTGCAGCGCTGGAAAGCTCGATGCGCCCTGCTTGTCGAGCGCCACCAGCTCGCCGTCCACCAGTGCCGTCTCGGCGCGCAATCCCG
The DNA here is from genome assembly GCA_036494925.1 of Acetobacteraceae bacterium. GTDB lineage: Bacteria > Pseudomonadota > Alphaproteobacteria > Acetobacterales > Acetobacteraceae > JAMXLO01. The sequence goes on along the minus strand of DASXNR010000231.1, from coordinate 11,115 downwards.
TGATCGCCCGGGCCACCGCCGGCAGCCGGTCGGTCCAGTCCAGCCCGTTGCGCGTCACCACGCGCGCCTTGCCGTTATCGAGCCAGCATAGCAGGCGATAGCCATCAAACTTGATTTCGCTTACCCAGCCGGCGCTGTCCGGCGGATCGTCCGCCACCGACGCAAGCTGAGGCGCCTGCTGCTGCGGCAGCCTGCCGCGCACGGAACCCTCCGCCGGAGGCTTGTCGCGCTTGCGGCGCTCCGCCCGAGGTGGAGACGCCTGACGCTCGATCGTCGGCGCATCGGCGCCTTCCCGCTCCGCTTCGTCGTGCCCCTTGATCAGCAGCCAGTTGTCCTGCCGGCCGCGCGCGCCGGGACGCGGTTTCAGGCGAACCAGTGTGAAGCGCCCGTGCAGCCGCTTGCCGTCCAGGACAAATCTGAGTTCCCCTTCGCGCATCCCCGCTTCGGGATCGTCCAACGGTTGCCAGGTGCCGCGGTCCCAAAGTTCGACGGTGCCGGCGCCGTACTGGCCGTCGGCAATGGTGCCTTCGAAGTCGGCATACTCCAGTGGATGATCTTCCACATGGGCAGCCATCCGCCTGTCGGCCGGATCGAGCGAAGGCCCCTTCCGCACCGCCCAGCTCCACAGCACGCCACCATGCTCGAGCCGAAAGTCCCAGTGCAGTCCCGCGCGATGCGCCAGATGTTTCTGCACCACGAAGATCGGCGCTGTATGCTTGTTCTTCGGCGCAGCTGGTGCCGGCTCGCGTGTTATCGCGAAATCACGCTTGGCGCGATAGGTGCGGATCGACGTATCGCGGACAGTGCTCGTGCGCGGCATCGATTCCTTCCCGTCATCGTCGGGCCTGATCCGGCCATCGCTCGAACCGTAGGGGGGCGCATGGCTGGGTCAAGCCCAGCCATGACGTCAGCGGAGTTGATCGCATCAATGTTTGTTCAGCGCCTCTGCCAACTGAAGATGCTGCTGCAGCACCGGCAACGTCTTCAGCGCGAATGCCTTCAGCGTAGGATCCTGGCCGGAGTCAGCTTCCTTGCGGAACAGCTGCACGGTCTGCTGATGGTCGCGCAACTCGTCCTGCGCATACGCCTGGTCGAACTGCGCCCCGTTCAGGCCCTGCAGTGTCTGGGCCTCGCTCGCATCCTTGCCGGTCGGCTGCGACGGCAGAGTGATGTTCGCCTGCCTGGCGATCTGCATCAGCTCGTTGTTAGCCGCGGTGTGATCGGCGATCATGCGCTGAGCGAACTGCTTGGTCTGCGGCAAGGTGGCGCGCTGCTGGGCAAGCTGCGCGGTCTCGACCTCGCTGATACCGCCGGATGCGGCCTTTATGGCGAAATCGCGATCGGCGGAGCTCGGCGCCGCGGACGCCGGGACCGCGGCAAGCCCGATCAGGCCGGCCGCCAGACAGGCAGGCAGGATCTTGGACATCGGCAAACTCCTTCGGTTAAGGCACTGCGCCAACGCAGCCGTTGCGCCTCGGTTCCCTAAAGACGCGGATGGCGCCGGTGCCAGAGCGTCTCCCGCTGGAACGCGACGGCAGCGTGGAGCAGCGCCATTTCCTCGCGTCCGGCCAGCTGCAAGCCGACCGGCATATCCTGCTCGCTGAAACCGCCAGGCAGGGTCACTGTCGGATGGCCCGTCAGATCGAACGGTGCGGTATAACGCTGCAGTTTCAGGATCAGGTCCGGCTGAGTACCGAGCGTGCTGATTGCGGCCAGCGTGAGCGGTGCAAAAGGCTGCACCGGCATGAGCAGCGCGTCGATGGTGCGAAACAAATGCGCGAAGCGGCCACGCAGGTTCATGCGCCGCAGCCGGATGGCTTGGTAGTCGAGTGCGGAGACCGCATGTCCCGCATCGAGCACCGACGCGAGCACTGGGCCATATTCGTCCTTCCGGGCTGGATAAGTTTTGCGATGCGCGACGGCGGCCTCGAGCGCGCAGGCCGGCGCCCAGTCGATGACCGCTCGGGTAACGTCGGGCACACCCACCGGGACGATTTCCGCGCCGAGCTCGCGAAATACCATCTCTGCCTCGGCGAGGACATTCTGCACCAGAGGATCGACATCCTCGGTGTTCCACCGCGCGTCAACACCGAGGCGAAAGCCACTTATGCTTCCATTGGGCGCCCCGGCATAGCCGGGCCACGGGTCAGCGAGTGTGGTGGGATCTTTGTCGTCCGGACCCGCGATTGCCGTGAGGATCGCGGCGGCATCGGCAACGCTGCGAGCGATCGGTCCGACATGATCGAGGCTCGCCGCCAGCTCGAAGATGCCGAAGCAGCTGACGCGCCCCCAGGCTGGTTTGATGCCCGATAGTCCCGTGGCGCCGCACGGCCAGCGGATTGATCCACCCGTATCCGAGGCCAGTGCGCCGTAACAAAGCCCGGTCGCAGTCGCAACGGCCGAGCCGCTCGACGAGATACCGGTCCAGTATGCCGCATTCCAGGGATTCTTCGGCGGTGTGATTGCTGGATGATGATCGGAATACGCTCCCTCGGTCATCTGGAGCTTGCCGAGAAGGATTGCTCCCGCCTGTATCAGGCGTGCGACGACGGTAGCGTCCTCGTTCGGCACAAAGTCGCGATGTATTATGGTTCCCGCGCCGGCAGGAACGCCTTTCGTCCAGAACAGATCCTTGATTCCAAGCGGCACGCCGTGCAGGGCTCCGCGATAGTGTCCGGCGGCGATCTCCGCATCCGCCACCTCTGCCGCCGCCAGCGCACGCTCCCGCGTGATGCGCGCGTAGCTCGCCAGATGATCGTCCAGGCGCTCGATGCGCTCGAGTTGCACGCGCGTCACCGCAACCGACGTCAGCTCGCGCCGCCGCAGAAGATCTGCGAGTTCCGTCAGTTCCAGATAAGGCAGGTCCATCGTTTCACCTGTCACATGATCTGGCCGGCGAGCACCTTCGCCACGAAGCGCGCAGACGCCTGTCCTACCGCTTCCGGAGACTCTTCCTGAACGAAGTGCGCGCCTTGCACCGTGACCACCTGCTGGTTCGGCCAGCCACGGCAGAACTCCCTTTGCGCGCCGATAAGGAACCCCGCGGGTTCGGCATCGATGAACAGTTTCGGGATCGAGCACTTCGACAGCCAGTGCGAATAGCATTCGACGATCTCGACCACGTCCGCAGGCTCACCGGCAATGGGCAGATCGCGCGTCCAGGCAAGCATCGGCATCCGCGATCGGCCTGGATTGCGGTAGTGGCGCCGATATATCTCCAGGGCGTCGGGGGCGATATTACGTAACGGCAGCAAGTACTCGATGAAGAGATTCTTCTCCAGGATCAGTTCCTCGCCTCGGGGCGAGCGCTGTGCCTGAAAGAAGGCACGCGTTGCGTCGGGCCATTCGTCCCAGGACAGGAACGGCCGCACGATCGCTTCCATATAGATGATCGCCTTGACACGCTCGGGATGGCGCTGCGCCCACGAAAAGCCGAGCGCCGAACCCCAATCGTGGACGACGAGAATCACATTCTGGCCAAGTCCGAGCGCGTCGAACCAGGCGTCGAGGAACCTCTGGTGATCGACAAAACGGTAGCGGCCGTCTGGTGCTGCCCCAGAATTGCCCATTCCCACGTAATCGGGTGCCAGGCAGCGCCCGAACGGAAGCAGGTGGGGAATGATATTTCGCCAGAGATGTGACGGTGTGGGATTGCCGTGCAGGAACACGATGGGATCGCCCGCGCCGGCATCGATATAGGCCATCGTCGTGCCCCGGGTGGGTAGGTATTTCCGATAGGCGATTTCCTCGGTGGAGATGGGGGTCATGGTCCGGGCTCCTTCCGTCGAACACTATCAAAGCATATTTGCTGGTGTCCGGTGGTGTCAACCAGCAAAAGTGCTATGCTGGTGTCATGTGGCTCTCTGAGGAATTTGTCGTACCGTCCGAACTCGCTTTGCTCTACGATTTCGTGAACACGCTCGACGAGCGCCGCTACGTGGAAGACGGGGCAGCGCATGTTGGAGGCGACGAAATCGAGACGCAGCGCTTGTTGGAGTCATGGATGCGTGAACGCGGCCTGTTGCCTCGAGGCGGGCATATCGATGCCTGCGAACACCGGGGCGCGCTTGAATTGCGGAGCGGCCTCCGGGATTTTCTCCGCAACCCGCCGGCGCGTCGGTCTCAGGCCAAAGAGACGGCTCGCCAGCTTGCCGCCGCAAGTCGGAAATTTCCGCTGTTGCTGACGGTCTCCGACGAGGGGGCGGTCGAACTTGGCCCCGCTCCTGGCTCAAGTGCGCTTGGCAGTGTGGTGGCGCAAATGATCGGTTTGGCGAAAACGGACCAGATGGCGCGGCTGAAGACCTGCGCCTCAGACGAGTGCCACTGGGTGTTCTTTGATCGCTCCAAGCCCGCCAACCGGCACTGGTGTTCGTCCTCCCGCTGCGGCAATCGGCAGAAGACCCGGGCCTATCGGGAGCGACAACGCCAAGTATCGTGAACGCGAATGTCAGCGGCCTAAGCCAGCACGTCCTCGATCCGTATCGGCACTTTTCTCACCCGCACGCCGGTGGCGTGGTAAACCGCATTCGCCACCGCCGCGGCGACCCCCACCATCGGCAGCTCGCCGATGCCCTTGGCACCCAGCGGGTTCGAAACCAGTTCGTCATTTGGCACGATGATCGTCTGGATATCCGGCACGTCCGCGTTCACCGGCACCAGATACTCGGCGATGTTGGCGTTCACGATGCGGCCGGTCTCGGCGTCGACACGCGTCTCCTCCAGCAGCGCCATGCCAAGCCCATAAACGATGCCGCCGATCAACTGGCTGCGCGCGGTCTTGGTGTTCATCACGCGCCCGGCATCGAACGCGCCGACAAACCGGCTGACGCGGATTTCGCCCATGTCGGCATCCACGCGCACTTCGGCAAACTGCGCGCCGAAACCGTGCATGGCATAGCGGTGCTGCTCCTCGCCGGGCTTCACATCGACCGTCGCTTCTGCGAAGTCGCCGCCGTCGCTTTGCAGTTTCGCGCGCGCTGTTTCGCAGGCGGCCTTCACCGCGGGTCCGACGCTCGCCACCGTCATCGAGCCGCCCGATACCGGCGCGTGCGGAAACGCGCTGTCGCCGAGTTCGAACCGGATGCGGTCGACCGGAACGCCGAGGGCATCTGCGGCGATCTGCGACATCACCGTGTAGGTGCCGGTGCCCAGGTCCTGCGTGCCGACCCGCACCAAAGCCGAGTTGTCGGCGCCGAGACGTACATACGCGCTCGCGGGCATGCGGTGCGTCGGATAGGTGCTGGTCGCCATGCCCCAGCCGATCAGCACATTGCCGTCGCGCATGGAACGCGGCTCGGAAGAACGGCGCGCCCAGCCGAACGCTTCGGCTCCCTGCCGGTAGCATTCGCGCAATGCCTTGCTGGCGAACGGCTTGTTTTGGTGCGGATCACGATCGGTGTAGTTGCGCAGGCGGAACTCCAGCGGATCGATGTTCAGCGCAACCGCCAGCTCGTCCATCGCCGATTCGAGCGCGAAGTTGCCGCTTGCCAGGCCAGGCGCACGCATATACGTCGGCAGGCTCGCGTTGGTCGCCACCAGCCGGTGCGACACGGCGACATTGGGACAGGCATACAGCATCTCGGTCGCCAGCCCGACCGGCTCGCTGAATTCGCCAAGCGCCGGCAGCGACATCTGCGAAAACCCGTCGTGCCGCATCGACACCAGACGGCCCTGATCGTCGGCCGCGAAGCGCAGCTTCTGCACGGTACGCGGGCGATAACCGTTCGAGGTGAACATCTGCGCACGCGTCACCACGAGCTTCACCGGCTTTCCCACCACCTTTGCCGCCATCGCGGCGAGCGCCGCCGGCGGCCAGGTGTTGCCTTTGCAGCCGAACCCGCCGCCGATGTAGGGGCACACGATGTGAACGCCGGCCGGCGCGATGCCGAACAGCGCCGCCAGTGTCTGCTGCGCCCCGGAGACGCCCTGCGTCGCGGTCCATACCGTGAGCCGGTCTCCGTCCCAGCGCGCGATGGTCGCATGCGGCTCCATCGGATTGTGGTGCTCGACCGGCGTGACGTAGGTGGCGTCCACCTTCGCGGCCGCGCTGTCGAACGCCCCATCGGGATCGCCGCGACGCGAGTCGGGCGGACGTTCGCCGTTGCGGAAGTGCTTCGGCGGATACGCCTGGTCCAGCACGGCATCCATCGATGTGACCGGCTCGTCACGCCGATAGTGCACGCGCACCTGCGATGCGGCGGCGTTCGCCTGCTCGAAGGTCCGCGCAACCACCAGCGCGATATGCTGGCCGTTGTAATGAACTGCCCTGTCCTGCAACAGCGGCGCGCGGACCATCTGCTGCGGACCACCCTGCATCGGCAGCCTCGGCGCATTGTCCGGCGTGATGATTGCCAGCACGCCCGGCATCGCATGTGCCGCGTCGATATCGAAGCCGATGATCGTGCCGGCGCAGATGGTGCTCTGCACCAGCACGGCGTGCACCGCGTCCGGCAGCTTGAACTCCGCGGCGTAACTGGCGCGGCCGGTGACCTTCAGCCGGCCGTCGACGCGATCGATTCCCTGTCCGATGCTGACCATGGAACGCTCCCTCAGGCCGACGCGGTCTGCAACGCACGCAACACGGCGCGGCGCAACAACACCTGCTTGAAGCCGTTCTGTGTCGCCGGCCGCGCCCCCTCGCCGGCCCGCGATGACGCCTCACGCAGCGCGTCGTCGTTGAGCTGCTTGCCGCGCAGTGCCGCCTCCACCTCTGGCAGGCGCCATGGCCGCGTACCGACGCCACCGGCGGCGACGCGGATGTCGCGTACGGCGCCGCTCGCCGTCTCCAGCGCCACGGCCGCCGATACCAGCGCGAATTCGAAACTGGCCCGGTCGCGCAGCTTGAGATAGTGCGAATTGCGCGCGGCGGCGCTCGCGGGAACGATCACGGCCGTGATCAGCTCGCCTGCTTGCAGCACCGTTTCGATATGCGGCGTATCGGCGGGCAGCCGATAGAATTCGGTGATCGGCACCTCACGCTGCGCGCCGCCGGCCCGCCGCAGCTCCAGCATCGCATCGAGCGCGGTGAGCGCCACCGCGAGGTCAGAGGCGTGGGTGGCGATGCAGTGGTCGCTGCCGCCGAGGATCGCCAGCATGCGATTCTCGCCCGCGATCGCGGGACAGCCGGAGCCCGGCTCACGTTTGTTGCAATTGAAACCGGTGTCGCGGAAATAGCCGCAGCGGGTGCGTTGCAGCAGGTTGCCGCCGATCGTGCCCATGTTGCGGACCTGGGGCGAGGCGGACGCCTCGAGCGCCTGGGCGATCACCGGCCAGTGCGCACGCACGTCCGGATGCGCGGCGACGTCGCTCATGCGCGCCATCGCCTCGATGCGCAGGCCGCCGGCATCGGCGCCGATCTTCGACAGCCCGACGCGTTCAAGATCGACCAACTGGGTGGGCGTCTCGACGTTTTCCTTCAGCAGCTGCATCAGATCGGTGCCGCCGGCGATGAATTTGGTATCGGACGCGTTGGCGACCACCAGCGCGTCCAGCAACGCGGTCGGTTGAGCGAGATGAAATGCCTGCATGACTCAGCCCTCCCCCGCTGCGTCGCGGATTGCCGCGACGATGTTTGGATAGGCGCCGCAGCGACAGATGTTGCCGCTCATCCACTCGCGGATCTCGGCGTCGGAGCCAGCGTGACCTTCCTTGATCAGCGCGGCGGCCGACATGATCTGGCCCGGCGTGCAGTAGCCGCACTGGAAGCCGTCGTGATGCAGGAACGCCGCCTGCACCGGATGCAGGTCGTCACCGGCACCGAGTCCCTCGATCGTGGTGATTGCCTTGCCCTGGGATCGCGCGGCGAGCGTGAGGCAGGACAGCATCCGGCGACCGTCGATGTGCACCGTGCAGGCGCCGCACGCGCCGCGGTCGCAACCCTTCTTGGTGCCGGTCAGCCCGGCCTGCTCGCGCAGCGCGTCGAGCAGCGACGTGCGCGGATCGACACGCAGCGCGACGGTGGTGTCATTGATGCGCAACTCGATATCGATCGCCTGTTGCGGCAGCGTCGGGGGTGGCGCAGGCGCTCGGGCAGGGGTCGTGTCGTCGGCGCGACCGATCCCCTCGCGCAGCATGAGACCGCCGGCGGTCGCGGCGAGCACGACGCGGCGTGTTACCTTTGGTGACATGCTTCCATCTCCCGCCGATTCGGCCGGTAGATGTGAAGCGGCGCGCCCGCTCGCGCGTCACATCGGCGTGTGGGTCTTCCTCAGGTAAGCCGTGCGCTGCGTCGCGCTGGCCATCAGGAATGCCGCGTCGTTGCCGGACAGGATGAAGCGTGCGCCCATCTCGATGTAACGCTGCATGAGCGGCTCGTTGTAGATGCCGGCCATTCCCGGGAATTTGTTATGGTTTTTGCTGGCGGCGATCATCGTCCGATACGCGTCCGCGACACGTTCGTTGCCGAAATCCCCGTGGATGCCCATTTCGGCGCACAGGTCGTTGGTGCCGATCAGCAGCACGTCGATGCCGGGCACCGCGGCGATCGCATCGGCGTTGGCGATCGCGGTCGGCGTCTCCAACATCACAACGGTGAGATTGGCGGCGTTCAGCGCCTTCGCCGCATCGCCCGTGCTGGCGGATCGCAAACCATAGTGCGGGCCGGTGCCGCCCATCGAACGATGGCCGATCGGTGGATATTTCAGCTTCTGCACCACCTCGCGCGCTTCGTCCGCGGTATCGACGTGCGGCACCACGATGCCGAGCACGCCGTTGTCGAGCAGTCGCGTCGCGATCGCATATTCGCCGTTCGGCACGCGCGCCAACGGCGCGATGCCGGCATCCAGCGCGGCGGTGGCAATCTGCGCCGCGGCATCGATCGACATGGTGCCGTGCTCCAGGTCGAGAAACAGCCAGTCGAAGCCGGCGCTCCTCATGGCGATGGCGATCTCCACGCTGCGTGTCAGGCGCACGCCGCAGCCAAGCGAGAGTTCGCCTCGTTCCAGCTTTTCACGGGCGATGTTGCGGACGGTGGACATGCAGAATTCCTTCACGCGGCCAGAGCGGTGGCGATGACCCGGTTCAGTGCGGCGAGGTCCATCGGATGGTCGGTTTCGTTGGCAACCGACACAACCAGGCGATGACGGCGCAGGATGAAGATGCGCTGATCCGACGCACCCGACGCCCAGGCGGTATCCGGCGGCAGATCGGGGAAACTGCGGTCAGCATTGCTGCGAAAGCATGCGGCATAGCTGCTGCCGGTATGGGTCGGCGCCAGCGCGTAGTCGACCCAGCCGCGTGGCAACAGTCGCTCGCCTTCCCACACGCCGTCCTGCACATACAGCACGCCGAGTTTCGCGTAGTCGCGCAGCGTGGCGAAACCCGAACCGGAGGCAACGAAGTTGCCCATGCAATCGGCCGAATGCTGATAAGTGCTCATGCCCAGCCGATCGGCGAGCAGCCCGTACAACGTGGTATGATATGGCTGGCCACGACTCTCGATGCGGTCGCGGATGATCGCGCCGAGCACGTTGATGCCGGCGTTTATATACCGATACACGGAGCCGGGGACGGTGGCGACGATCGACCGCTGGGCGGCGTCGAATGCATCGGCAGCGTCCTGATACACCGCGCTGTTCTCGAAGCCGATGGTCGCACGGCCGCTCGCATCGAGCACAGGAAAGCCGAGCCCCGAGCGCATGCGCAGCAGGTGGTCGAGTGTGATCAGGTGGTGGATCGACCGTGGGTCGCGCCACAACGGCGCCGGTGCGGGGTCGTACACCGAGCCGAGCCAGCCTTGGTGGATCAGGCGGCCGATCAATGTGCAGGTGACTGCCTTGGTCATCGACCAACTCGGCGTCGCACGATCCGGCGCGCCGAATGCGCTGTAGCGCTCGGCCAGCACGCGTTCCGGCGAGGCGATCAGGATACCGTAGATACCGGCCGAATTCGCGAACAGCGCATCGAGTGCGGCGGCAAGTTCCGCTGCTGGCGCCGCAGGCGGCTCAACAGCATCGCCGCGTGGCCAGGCGCGTGTCGGATCGGATCGGCGAACGATCGGCGCGGGATCGAACGCCGGCGCGCTGCGGGAACCAAGCAGGATGCCGCCATAACCGGGACGCGCAATCGCCGACCCGGTGAGCGGCGCGCCGAACGCGGGATCGCTCCACTGCACGGTGGCGCGGCGGTCGGCGTCATTGGTCTCGATGGTGAGGCGACCGGCGCGGTGCGCTGCGGCCAGCTCCGCCTCGCCGGCCGAAGCGTCGGGTCGTGCCGTCAGGCCGCCGGGAATCGCCAGTCCTCGCCAGCGGAAATGTTGCTCCGCGGTACTGCGATCGAGACCGGTGACATACATCATGTCGGCGAAGCGCTTGGCCGCAAAGTTCACCGTGCGCTGGCGGATGGCGCGCGGCGAGCCGTCATATACCACCGGATCGGGCGGGCCGTCCGCATAGAGCGGACGAGTGATATCGAAGGTTGAGTCGACGACCCGTGGCGGGATCGTGGCGGCGTCACTCATTTCGCCGGTTCCGGCTGGCGTTCTGCGACCGGCAACGCGAAATAGCGGCCCTTCATGCCCTTCTGGTTCTCGTAGAGTGAGCCTTGCAGTTTCGCCGGCGGCAGCGGCAGCCGCACCGGCACGTGTTCCAGCCGCGGCTCGCGGTGCACGCCGCACACCATCAGTTCCTTGAACTTCTCGATGCCGGCGGGGAACCCGAGCAGCGGCCAGGCATCGGCGGTGCGGAACTGGAACAGCAGCAGGCGGCGGTCGTGGTCGGAGACGTTCGGGGCGGAGCCGTGCACCGCGCGCACGTGGTGCACGGTGATCGAGCCGGCCATGCCGGTGAGCGGGACCGCCTTGCTGTAATCCACATCGTGATTCGCGGAATCCATCGCGCCGCAGAACACGCCATCGGTGTGGTGGTCGTGGATCGGGCCGCGATGGCTGCCGGGGGCAATCATCAACGGGCCGTTCGCCATCTCCATGTCGTCGAACATCACGCCGACGGCGGCGAGGTCGTCGTTGGTGTGCGGATAGAACGCCCAGTCCTGGTGCCATTCCACCGGCGCGCCGAACCCGGCGCATTTCATGTTCAGCTTGGCGGTGTCAAAGCGGATGTCCGGGCCCCAAAGGTCTTGCAGCACGGCCAGAATTTTCGGATGGCGTACCAGGCGGGC
>DASXNR010000230.1:0-1972 GCA_036494925.1 Acetobacteraceae bacterium | reverse complement strand
GCGCCCTCGTTGCCCGCTCGGCCTGAAGGCATGATCGAGGTCGTCCTGCCGGGCGGCGTGGTGGTGCGGATGGATGCGCATGTTGACGGCCGTGCGCTGCGCCGGGTGCTGGGCGCGCTGGAAGGGCGATGATCGCACTCGCGTCTGGCGTGCGCGTTTATCTGGCGTGCGGGGTCACCGATATGCGCAAGGGTATGACTGGGCTGGCGATGCTGGTGCAGCAGACTCTGACGGAGGATCCGTTCGGGGGCGCCATCTTTGCCTTTCGTGGACGCCGCGCCGGGCTGATCAAGCTGATTTGGCATGATGGTGTCGGGCTGTGCATGCTGACCAAACGGCTGGAGCATGGGCAGTTTGTTTGGCCATCCGTCAGCACGACCGGCCGGATCGCACTATCCCCGGCGCAACTGGCCGCGTTGCTCGATGGCTGCGAATGGCGAGCACCGGCGCCGCCCCGCAGGCCGGAACTGGCCGGGTGAAAATCCTCCCGCGACGACGATAAACACTGGTTCCGACGCGGCGGCGTCGTTCATCATTGCCCCGTGCAGATCGACCCTGACACCCTGCCGGACGACCCCGCCTTGCTGCAGCAAATGCTGCGCGCGGTGCTGCATCAGCAGACCGAGTTGCACGCCGAGAACGACAAGCTTCGCCTGCTGATCCAGCGCCTGACGCGCCACCAGTTCGGCCGCCGGTCCGAGCAGCTCACGGCCGAGCAATTGCAGTTCGGGCTCGAGGATTTGGAGCAGACGATTGCCGAGAACCAGGCTGGGCAAGAGGCGGCGGGGCAAGCGGTTGCCAAGCCCCGGGCCGAACGGCCAGCCCGTAACCACGGTGCGCTCCCTGCATATCTTCCCCGGTATGAGGTGGTGATCGATGTCGCGCACGCCGCCTGCCCCTGCTGTGGCGGCGCCATGCACAGCATCGGAGAGTTGCGCAGCGAGCAGCTCGATTTGGTGCCCGCCCAGTTGCGCGTGCGGGTCACGCGTCGCCCACGCTATGCCTGTCGTGCCTGCGAAGGCGCCGTGGTGGTGGCACCGGCGCCGGAACGGCCGATCGATGGCGGCATGGCGACCGAGGCGCTGATCGCGCATGTTCTGGTCAGCAAGTTCTGTGACTCCCTGCCGTTGTATCGGCAGGCGCAGATGCTGGCGCGCCAGGGGGTGACGCTTGACCGTTCGACGCTGAGCAATTGGGTCGGCCGTGCCTGCTGGTGGCTGACGCCGGTCTACGACCTGGTGGTCGGCGCGGTGCTGTCTTCCACCAAACTGTTCGCCGACGACACCACCCTGCCGGTGCTTGACCCTGGCCGTGGCCGCACCAAGACGGGGCGCCTGTGGTGCTACGCGATTGATGACCGGCCCTGGTGCGGTCCCGGCCACCCCCGGCAACAGCCTATGTCTATGCGGAGGATCGCCGCGGCTTCCGACCGTCGGTGCACTTGGCCGGGTTCAACGGCGTGCTGCAGGTGGATGGCTATGCCGGGTTCAAGCGGCTGGCGGGCGATCGCGCGGACAGCTCGGTGCGTCTGGCCTTTTGCTGGGCGCATACGCGCCGGAAATTCTACGAATTCTACCAATCCACCGGCTCGCCGTTGGCGGCAGAGGTCTTGGCGCGCATACGGTCGCTCTACGAGATTGAGGCTGAGATACGTGGCCAAACTGCCGAACATCGCCGCGCCGCGCGGCAGGAGCGTAGTCGGCCGATTGTGGAGGCCTTGCACGGCTGGCTGGAGGACTACCTGCCGCGTGTCTCGGGCGCTTCGGACCTGGCCGAGGCGATGCGCTATGCGGTCCGCCACTGGGCTGGCCTGATCGTGTTCCTCGATGATGGCCGCGTCGAGATGGACACCAATGTGGTCGAGCGGGCCATCAGGCCCCATACGTTGACTCGCAAGAACGCATTGTTTGCTGGTTCGGACGGCGGCGCGTCATACTGCTCATCTGGCGATGTCCTTATAAAGCAAGGTGAT
>DASXNR010000229.1:0-20711 GCA_036494925.1 Acetobacteraceae bacterium | reverse complement strand
TCTTCTCGATCGGCGCACGCGACACCGCGGCATAGGCGACATCATGGTGCTGGAGATGCATCACGGCGCCTTGCACCTGGTCCATCTCGAAAGAACAACCGACGCAGCCCTCCGACCAGTCCGGGCCGAACATGAAGTGCTTGACGACAAGCTGGCTGCGTCCGTCGAACAGGTCGGCGAGCGTCACCTTGCCGTCCGGCCCGTCGAACACGTAGTTCTTCTCCACCTTGACCCAGGGCAGTGCGCGCCGCTCGGCGCTCAACGCATCGCGCAGGCGGGTGAATTCCTTTTCCTTGCGCAGCAGCTCCTTGCGCGCGGCCAGCCATTCCTCGCGTGAGACGATCTGGTGTTGCATGGCTTTATCCTCCTGATGCGGCGGTGAGCATGTAGTCGGCGAAGCGTCCGAGGCAGCTGGTCCAGCCGGTCACGTGGCTGTCGCGACCCTCGGCCGTCTCGAACACGGCCTGGTGCAGCGTGAGCCTGGTCTTCGCGCCGTCGTCGGCGAAGGTCACGGTGGTCACCAGCTCGTGGCCCAGCGCGCCGTCCGCGTTCTCCCAGGCAAAGGTAAAGACAATCCGCTCCGGCTCGACGATCTCGCGATAGACGCCGCGCTTCCAGTGCTCGGTGCCCTGCGGCGAGCGCATGCCGAACCGGTAGGCGCCACCGACGCGGATATCCATGTCGCAATGGATCGTGGTGTAGCCCTGCGGTCCCCACCAGCGCGCGACGTGCTCGGGCTGCGTCCAGGCTTTGAACACCAGCCGGCGCGGCGCATCGATGACGCGCGTGACCACGAGTTCGCGCTCGGCCGTGCTAATGCCTGCGTCCACGCCGCTTCTCCTTGCCTTGCAGTTCCTTCAGATAGTCCTCCAGGCGATCGAGGCTCTGTTCCCAGAAGATGCGGTAGTGCTCCAGCCAGTCCGACGCGCCCTTGAGCGGACGCGCTTCCAGCCGGCACGGCCGCCATTGCGCCTCCCGGCTGCGGGTGATCAGGCCGGCGTGCTCCAGCACCTTGAGGTGCTTGGAGATCGCGGGAAGGCTCATGTCGAACGGTTCAGCCAGTTCGGTGACAGAGGCCTCACCCGAAGCCAGCCGTGTTAGGATGGCGCGGCGCGTCGGGTCCGAGAGGGCCGCGAAGGTCTGGCTGAGGCGATCCGGGGGCATCAGGTCATGAACCAACTGGTTAAGTAACTAATTGGCTAAGTAATCCTGCGCCTCAGGCTTGTCAAGCCGCACATGTTGTTGAGGTGCGAGATGAATGTCGGGTAGCGTCGCTTGCAAATCGCCCCTGTGCGTCTTGAGGAGACGATCCGATGAATGCATCCACCACGAGTGACGACCGGCTGCTGAACCTGGCCGAGCGGGAGCTGGTGGCGCAGACCCGGCCCCCGATCGCGGACGCGCTGACCAAGGAAGAACTGCAGGCGCTGGGCAAGCGGCTGCGCGAGGCGCGCGACCGGTCCCGGCGCATCGCGAGCCAGCAGCAGCGGGAGATGCGCGGCAAGACGGGTCCGCGCGGGGTCGCCCCGGCCCGCGACAACACCGGTTCGGAGGCCAAGACCGGAGTTCTGGTGGAGGCACTCAAGCGGGTGACGGCGGCACTGCGCAAGCTCAACCGGCCCACCGCTGCGCAAGTGCTGCGCAAGGCGCTGGAGACCAAGCAGGCGGCGGTGCCGCATCATCCCAGTGCCGGCCTGACTGCGTCCAAGGGCATGCGAGCCAATGTCAGCAAGCAGCGTTCCGTCCGCATGGACCCGCGCGAGGTCGGACGCGTGTCACAAGCCAACAAGGTCTCCCAGGCCAAGCGGGACCGGTGAGGCTTCGCCACGGCAGGGGTCGGGCAATGGAATTTATTGCTGATCGGGTAGCGTCGCAAACAAGAAAGAGTAAACGCAAATGAACGCCGGTCAGAAGGGATGCACGCGAAGGGCCCGAGCAGTCGCGAGGCCGATGCCCCATCGACGCTCATGCACAATCGGATCGAACACGCAGGGACCATTTGCGTGCTTGCTTGCCTTCGGCGTATTGCCAGCATCTCCGTGCCCGCTTGGGAATCTCTGCGTTGGGACCTCTTGACCTAACCTTTCCGCTGCATTCCAGCAGACTGACGCTGCGCTCCTGGGAGGACCGGGATCGCGCGCCGTTCGCCGCGCTGTCGGCGGATGCTGTTGTCATGCAGTACCTGACGCCTTTGCCGACACTGGACGCGTCGAACGCCTGGATCGACCGGCAGCGCGCGCAGTTCGCGCAGCACGGGTTCGGCTACTGGGCGGTCGAGTTGCGCGAGAGTGGGGAATTGATCGGCGCGGTCGGCCTGTCGCGCCCCAGCTATCAGGCGCATTTCACGCCGGCCGTTGGCGTCGGCTGGCGACTCGCCCGGCCGTTCTGGGGATACGGCTACGCCTCCGAGGCAGCCCGCGCGGCATTGCGGGTCGGCTTCGAGAAACTCGGGCTGGACCAGATCGTGGCCATTACGATTCCTGCGAACCTGAGATCACAACAGGTGATGCAGCGGCTGGGCATGACGTACTCGTCCGCCGATGATTTCGATCACCCGCGCCTGGCGGAGGGCCATCCGGCGCGACGCTGCGTACTGTATCGACTGTCGCGGCGGGATTGGGCCAGGACCCGGTCTGTCGCCGGGTAGGCGGGCGGCAGGATCGCTTGGACGAAAACCGACCCCACCCGGTCTGGCGGATTACTTTATCCCTTCACCGGCTTGGTGAAATCCGACCATTGCTCGACGCGGAAGGCGCGAATGTCGCGCACCGACGCAGGCAGCCACGGCAACGCCTTCAGCGCCATGATCGCGCTGAACAGATTGGCCAGGTCTTCCGAGTTGGTCGTGTAGAGGCTGCCCTGGACGCGATTGAACCCGAAGTTGCCAAGCGTGCTGCCGATATCGGCATATGCCTGCGACACACCTTGGGGTGATTCTGCGCGGTGTCAGCCACCACGAGGTCAAATGCGATAGCGAACATCAGCGCTCCAGCGGATCGTCCAAAATATCGGTGAGGCGGTAATCCACCTCCTCGCCGGTTTCGACCACGCGCACACGCATCATCCGATCATGGTCAGGCTTCCTGGCCGAGGCCGATGATCTCATAGACCGGCCCGACCGGACCAAAACGCCGCCAAGTGCCGACCAGGTTCTCGGGTTCGAGGAGCATCACTGTTTCCATGTGTGGTTCAGTCATCGAAGACATCATAGCACAAGTCGGAAGCCGCCAGCACCGGTTGCCCCGGTTGGCCGCCGCATCTGCAGCGCCGTCCCGGTATTCTTCATCCGAGCTGTCTCCTGCCGGAGATCCGAAGTCGCCGGATTGTCTCGCCTGATCTGCCCCGTCATCGCCCCCCTCAGAAGGCGACGGCGGTGGCCATTACGATTCCCGCGAACCTGAGGTCGCAACAGGTGATGCAGCGGCTGGGCATGACGTACGATGATTTCGATCACCCACGTCTGGCGGAGGGCCATCCAGCGCCACGCTGCGTGCTGTATCGACTGTCGCGGCGGGATTGGCCGCGGAGCCGGGCTGTCGTCGGATAGGCGGGCAGGGTGCGGGTCCGACATTTCGTTTAGCTGGACTGCCTACCTGCGAAAGGGGGAAGCGTCCATCACATAGATGTTCGCAGCCCGGTC
The DNA here is from genome assembly GCA_036494925.1 of Acetobacteraceae bacterium. Classification (GTDB taxonomy): domain Bacteria; phylum Pseudomonadota; class Alphaproteobacteria; order Acetobacterales; family Acetobacteraceae; genus JAMXLO01. The sequence continues at coordinate 17,071 of DASXNR010000229.1, read as the reverse complement.
CGTTATTGCAGCACAAACCCTTGGAGCACGCGGGTCAGCTCGGTGAAGTCAGGCTTTGTCTCCACATGGAGGATGAAGTCCAATATTGCGTCGTCGGTTTGATGGCTCACGATACCGGCGACGATGCTCCTGTGCTTGGCGATCACTTGGTCCTGCGAAAGCGGATTGCGCGGATCACCCTTGGCATGCTGTACGGAAGCGCAAAGCGTGCGTCCGTCGGCCAGGTTGATCTCCACGCGGGCAGGCCATGCCGCCGGATATTGCGCATCGAGCGCGGGGTCGACGCGGCACGTTGTCAAGTGCATCAGGCGGCGGATCTCCGGCGCCGCGAAATTCTGCGGGGTGAAGTCAACAAACGAAACGCCCTTGCTGACCAGTCCCAGTGCCACGTTGAAGGGGACGCTGAACTGCGCATCGATCATCACTTTCGGACTGCGTTTCTGCTCGATCGGATCGCACACGAGTGCCATCGCCGCTTGCACCGTATGGACGACGATGCTCCTGACCTCCTCGAGCCGCAGGTCGTCGCGCCCGGCCAGCTCCAGAACCGCGTCATTGACCGCCTGAATGTAGTAGTTGCACGGGTAGTACTTCAGTGCAGTCTGCAGAATCGCGAAATTCAGACCCTCGCCGGGAGCAAGGAGTGCCGGCTCTGCCGAGCCGGAATAAGCATGCAGATAGCCGAATTTACCCTCGATCGCGGTGTGCGGCGCCGTCATTCCAAATTGTGCGAGTTCCGCCGCGACGATTCCGGCATGCGCGGCCCAGCCGCCGTGAAACCGCTTCGTCCAGGTTCCATCCGTCACGAATTCGAGCAAACCACCGGCCTGACTGCACGCCACGCCGATTGCGACGCTCATTTGCTCGGCATCCAGCCCAAGCAGCGTGCCCGCCGCCGCGGCGGCCCCAAGCGCACCAGTGGTGCCGGTAGGATGGAATCCGCGCGCATTCGTTGCTGCCGGGTGCAAGGCGGCGGCGACACGACAGGCGACTTCAAATCCAGCAACGATAGCGGTAACGAACCGCTTGCCACTGATGCCGCGCTCCTCAGCGAGCGCCAGGCTGGGCGAGAATACAAACGACTCATTGTGGATCGAACCGGGCAGATATGTGTCGTCCAGTTCCATGCTGTGCGCCGCCATCCCATTGGCAAAGGCGGCCCAGTGCGCATTGACTGGATCGGGTCGGCCCAGAAGCGTCGCTCCGCCGGGGATCGGCCGCTGCGCCGCGAGCCTGCGGACAGGTTGGCTGGAATCCAGGGTTGAGGCGTGCAGCGCAATGCCAATGTAATCGATGAAGAAATGCTTCACCCGCTCGATGGCGGCTGTCGGCAACTCATCATAGTCCAGGCGCGCGCAGAACCGGCCAAACAACTGGCTGGCGGTCACGTCAGCTTCGGATGTACGTGCGCCAGTTACCATGTCCGACACCTAAACGTTGGACCAGATCGCCAACTTGGCGCGCGGCCAGTGCTTCGTCCAGCGCCAAGTCTCGGATCCCGCTTGGTATGGCGTTTGTCACAGAACCAGGCACCGGCACCCGCTATCAGAATTCCCCGCTGCGATATGCCTCGTCCAATCGCTGCGCATCCTCCTCCGACGGCTCCTCCCACGCCTCGCCGCGCCGCCGCAGCGCGCCGGTGAAGTTGGGCGGCTCCTTGGCATTGAACGCCCGCCGTCCCTCCTCGCCGTCGGTGGTCACCTGGATCAGCAGGTTGTTCATCAGGTTCTGCACGTGCCACGCCTGATCGGTCGGCAGGTCACCGAACCGCACCACGAACTCCTTCATCATCCGCACCGCCACCGGCGGGAGCTTCACGATGTGCCGCGCGTACCTTTCGGCGCGTTCCAGCAACTGCGCATGCGGCACCACCTCATTGACCAGACCGATGCGCAACGCCTCCTGCGCGTCGAACGGTTCGTCGGTGAGCAGGATCTTCATCGCATCGGCGTAGCGAAGCTGCTTGATCAGCAGCGCCGCGCCCGGCCCGTGCCCGATCCACCCCTGCGACAGCAGCGAGAACCTGAACCGCGCATGTTCCGCGCTGGCGATGCGGATGTCGGTGGAGGACAGCAGCACATACAGGCCCGCCCCCGCGGCCCAGCCGTTCACCGCGGCGATCACCGGCTTCCACACCCGCGGATAGTGATCGCCGAACCGCCCGTCCGCGCCGGTCTTCTGCCCGTGTACGGTGCCGGCCAGCGGCCAGAAGATGCGCTGCGTGCGCAGGTACTCGCGTTCCTCCTCGGTGATGTTCTTGCGCGGCGCCAGATTGTGGCCGCCGCAGAAATGCCGGTCGCCCGCGCCGGTGAGAATGGCGCAGCGGATGTCGCGATCCTCCCACATATCGATCCAGGCCTCGGAAATCTCGTCCGAGGTCTCCTTGTCGAAGATGTTCGCCTTGGCGGGATTGTTCAGCGTGATGTAGGCGACGCCGTCGTGTTTTTCGTACTTGATAGCCATCAGGTCAGCGCCCTTCCCCTGCGCGCGATGAACTCGGGGAACGCGTCCTCGGCCTTGGCGCCGCGCATCACGTGCGTGGTGTAGTCGTGCTCGATCTCATACTGCCGCTCCTGGCTTTCGCCCTTCTGCTCCAGCAGCAGCGCCTTCACACCCATCACCGCGCCCCGATGGTTGCCGGCGATCATGCGCGCGAGCTCCATCGTCTTGTCGCGTAGTTTTTCGCGCGGCACGAGATGGTTCAGCAGGCCGATGCGATACGCCTCCTCGGCTTCGACGATGCGCGCGGTGAACAGCAGCTCCTTGGCGATCGGCCAGCCGACCTGCGACCCCAGCGACCAGGTGCTGTTGATCCTTCCGTACGCCGCGGCGAGGAAGCGGAACCTGGTGTCCTCGCAGCCCACCCGCATGTCGAGCGATGAGGACAGCACCGCCGCACCGCCGTAGGCCAGGCCGTTGATCATGCCGATCGTAGGCTTCTTCGAGGCCGCGATGTCGTAGGCCCGCCGCCCCTCGCGCATCGCCTCGAGCTGTTCGAACGTAAAGCGGCGGTCGTCCTCGCGCTGCTCGTGGATATCGCCGCCGGCGGAGAACGCCTTGGTGCCGGCGCCGGTGATCACAATGCAGCCCACCGCATTGTCGGCGTCCATCGCCTTCACCGCGTCGTGCAGCTCGGCGGACAGCTTGCGGTTCATCGCGTTGAGCTTGTCGGGACGGTTCAGCGTCAGGATGCCGACGCCGTCTTCCACATCGACCAGGATATGTTCGTAGCTCATGGTTTCCTCCACATTTCCGTCGCGGCGCATTCGTGCGAACGCCCGGTCCACCTGAACGGCTGGATCATCCGCAAGAAAGGACTCAACACGGAGGACGATCGAGGGCCACGGAGAGCCACGGAGGAAGGTATTGGCGCTTCGCGCGAAGCGCATTCATCCTTCCTCCGTGGCCCACCGTGGCCCTCGATCGTCCTCCGTGTTTAGATTCTGTTTTATCGCGATGACACCTGCCGTTCATCCTAATTGCCCTAACCTCAGTCGTCGGTCGGCTTCTCCGCCGGCGCAGGCTGTGCCACCGAGACGGTATGTGGCGCCGGTGTCTTGGAAATGGCACCGGTCATCGGAATGAAGAACACGCCCATGTCGCGCTTCGAATGGATCTTGCCTTCGTCGTCCTTGGTATAGACGTACAACACCTGCCCCCGCTTGAACGGCTGGCCGATCGGGATCACCAGCCGCCCGCCGGGCTTCATCTGCTTGAACAGGTCGGGCGGGGCGTACTGGGCGGCGCAGGTCACGATGATGATGTCGAAGCCGCCCTGCACCTCGGGCCAGCCATAATAGCCGTCGCCCACCCGTGTATGGACGTTGTCATAGCCAAGCGGGGCGAAGATCCGGCCGACCGCCTTGCCGAGCGGCTCGATGATCTCGATCGAGTACGCCCGCTTCACGATGCGCGACAGCAGCGCGCTCTGGAAGCCGCTGCCGGTGCCGATCTCCAGCGTCACGTCCTCGGGCTTCGGCTTGCAGACCTGCGTCATGTAGGCCTGGCCGAGATAGTCCGACAGCGCCGAGCCATAGCCGAGGCCCCAGGGCTTCGGCGTGTCCTCATACGCGTCGCCCGGCGTGGCGCGGCGCTCGGAGTAGATGTAGTGGAAATACTCGCGCGGCACCGTCTCGAACGCCGCCATCACCGCCGGGTCGGCGGCGCCGAGGCGCTCCTTCAGGTACGCCTCGATGTGCTTCAGCGCGCCCGGCTTGCGCTTCTGGATCGCGTCGAACTGCGTGTCGGTCAGGCTGACCGGGCGGCCGGACGCGTTCATCGCCGTCTCGTAGGCGGTGCGGGTCCAGGCGGACGCGGCACGCGACGGGCGGGCCAGGCAAAGCGCGCCGGCGGCGGAAATCACTCCGCGGCGCGTGATCGTACCGAAATTTGCTGCCACGCGCGGCTCTTTCTTGCTGCGGGGAACGTCACCAGCGCGATCACATACAGTACCGCGGCGCTCAGCAGAACCCGGCTGAACCCCGTCTCGCGCGCAATCAGGTTGGCAAGTGGCGTGGCTACCACAGAAAAGGCGCCGTTCAGCCCCCAGGCCCAGGGCAGCATCCCGCCCGATCCGGTGCGTGCCAGGCCGAGAGGGAAGGGCAGGCCGAGCGCCAGCGACACCGGCACCAGCACGGCCAGCACCAAAGCGGCGCGAACGATCCAGGGGAGGTCGAGGGTCGCGAGGATGACCGGCTGCAGTCCGGTGAGCGCGGCGGCGCACCAGCCGACGGCGACGAGGCACGCCAGCGCAATGGCACGACGCGGCGCCGCGGCGAGATGGTCGGCCGCCATGCTTCCCAGGCCGGAGAACACCAGCATCCCGGTCAGCACCAGCGCAAACCCCGAGGTGCGGTCGTTCAGCCACAGGCTGGCCTTCTCGATCATGAAGATCTCGATGAACAGGAAGCCCAGGCCGAGGGCCGGGAAATATACGATCAGCCGCAGCACGCCGGTCTCGGGCAGCCGCAGCCGGCGCCGCGCGACCAGCGGTACCAGCAGCACGACGATGGCGATCACCACCGCCTGCGCCAGCACGGCGAGATTGACCAGCGCGCCGATCTCCGCCTGCGGCAGGATCTCCAGCCGCTTCAGGATCGTGTCGAGCTGATCCAGCCGCAGCACGGCATAGAAGAACGGCCGGTCCAGCGTGATCGGCGCCAGGTTGAAGGCCGATCGCGACGGCGTCGTGGCATCCGCCAGCACCGCGCCGGTTTCGTCGGCGATGGCATCGTCGGGGCCGTCGGAGGTGACCTCGCCGCTGGCGAACGACACCGCCGGCAGGTCGTTGTAGATGCCGTCGCGCGCGGCGACCGGGTCCATTCCCGGATACCACGAGACATCGAACGAACGCTCGTCGGCGAACTTGCGCAGCGTGGCGATGCGGTCGGCATCCCAGGGGCGGTTCGACGCCAGGATGCGCGCGCCCCAGGCCGAGCGATAGACCACGGTGTGGCTCGCAGGGTCGCTAATTCCGGCAGCGAGCAATGCCGCCCGCGCCGTTGCCAGCACGCGGAGCGCATAGACCGGAAAATCCCGAATCGACACCGGGATGGAGACAATCCCGCCCGGCGCCAGCGCACGCAGGTCGTCGGCGAGCGCCTGCACCGTGAACGCGGTCGCGTTGGCATCGGCGGCGTCGAGGAAGTCAGCCGACAGGTCGATGATATCGTAGCTGCCGCTGTGGCGGACTGCGGCCACCGGTCCTTCGCCCGACACGCTGACGCGGCCATCCGCGCGCCATGCCGGTGACGGGCCGAGGCCCCGCTCCAGTGCACGCAGCAGCACCGGTTCCGGCTCCAGCACGCGTACGTGCGCTGCGTCGAGTGCCAGGATTTCCGCTACCCGAAAGCCACCCGAGGCGCCCGCCAGCAGCACGTTCGCGTGCGGGATCAGCCGATATGGCAGCGCATCCAGCGACGCATCGGCGTAACCCACGTCGAGACCATCGCCCGGTTTCGGCAGTGCGGCGATGCGGTTGCCGTCGCGATACAGGCCGAAGGTCTGCGGCGGACCGGGCACGCCGAGCATGCCGGCGTTGTTGGAGATGTCGGTGTCGACGCGCTCGGTGAAGTCGTCAAGCAGCGCGTAATCGCCGCGCGGCGACAGCACGGTGGCGACCACGCGTGCATCGGGCGTGTGCAACGGCGCATAGATCGCCTTGAAGTCGTTGAACTCCGCCTGGTTGTCGAGCAGCAGCACCGCCTCGGCGCCCAACAGCGCGACGCCGGCCGCCACAGCACTTGCCCCGCGCCAGCGTCCCGCGACGAACCATGCGCTTGCCGCCAGCGGCACCAGCAGAACCGGCACCAGGAAGAACGCGTGCACCACGAACATCGCCGCAAGCACAAGTGCGGCGCCGGCGCCGGCGCCGGTCAGGTCATAGCCATAGACCAGGCCGACACGGTCGGCGTTCAGCACGAAGCTCAGGCTGATGAACACGCCGGCCAGGAAGAAGAACGGCAACAGGCACGCGTAATAGCCGGCGATGTTCCAGAGCTGCGGTTCCCAGGTTGCCGGGTTCTGGAGCTGCAGCGGATTGAACGGATTGGCCGTGGTGAGGTGGAAGCCGATCGCTGCCGTCACCACCAGCAGTGCCGGCAAAGTCGCGAGCAGTGCCTCGCCACGGCGGGCAAAGGCGTCGCGGAACAGTGCCAGGATCACGCCGCTCAGCGCGAACCCCACCATCACGATGGAGATTACCCAGTAGCCGTATTCGGACCACTTCGCGACGGCGAAGTAACGGGTGAGCGCGGTCTCATATCCCACCGCGGCCATCGAGACGAGGAACAACGCCACCAGGGGACGTCCAGGGATTGCGGCGGCGCGCACGGCTGCTTTTCAGGGGGTCATCGCCGTGGACCCGCGCTTGCACCACGCCGTCACGGCCACACGGTCCGCGCCATGAAGCCCGCCAGCAGCGTGTTGAACCGTGCCGCATCGTCGACGAACAGTGCGTGGCCGGCGTCGCCGAACACCGCGATCTGCGTGCCCGGCCGGTTGCGCGCGAGGTTCGCCGCCTGCTCGGACAGCCAGCCCGGGCGCACCACATAGAGCACCGGCCGGCGGGTCGAGTACACCGCCTCGCGCCAATAGGTGCGCGGCACCGGATAGGCGAGCAATGCGCGGCTCGCCGGTTCCGGCGTGTGCAGCGTCGCTTCGGTGAGCCGGTCCAGGTAGCTATCGCTCGGCCGATGATAGAACATGCTTGTTACGAAACGGTGCATCGCAATGGCGTGCGGGAGCACCGGAGCGGGGCGGCGCGGCGGGTGCGGCGGCGGCGGCGGTTCCTCGCCGATCGAGTTGTCCACCAGAACCAGCCCGGCGACCTTCTCATCGCCATGCGTCCGCACATAGGCCAGCGTGTCGAGCACCCCCAGCGACCAGCCCACCAGCAATACCGGCGCCGGTTCCAGCGTGCCGATCAGCTCAGCGATATCCTGCCCGCGCCGCCCCGGTTCGTAACCGGACACCGGCGCGTCCGAGTCGCCCTGGCCCCGCGGGTCGAACGCCACGACATGATAGCGCTGCGCGAAGGCACTGATCTGCGGCTGCCAGATCCAGGCCGGCATGGTCCAGCCAGGCACGAAGACGATGGTGTGACCGAGCCGTGGCCCGGCCTCCAGGTAATGCAGCCGCACCCCGTCGCTGGTGACGAAGTAGCGGCTTTGCACAATGCTTTGGGCTGCCGCTGGTCGGGCCAGCAGCAGTGCCAGCGCCGCGACAATGCAGGCTGCCATCCGCATGGCGGCACAACACAGGTTTGCACCGCGCCGTGTCAACGCTCGCGGCTTCACGGCTTCTTCATGCCGCTTCGGGATACTTCCCGCCCAGTCAGTGCGCCGCCCTGTAGATCTTGTGGACACGCAGATCGATGTCGTTCGCCGTCTCCTGGTGGTGGACGATGAGCCCGTCCAATGCCTGATCGTTACCCGAGCCACGGCCGCATTAGGCTTTGCCGCCGAAAGCGCTGCCTCGCTCGAGGAGGCGATCGGGCGGATCGCGCGCTACCGCTACGACGTCATTGTTCTCGATCTGTCACTGGGCGAGCACGAGGGCATCAGCCTGCTGCGCACGATCGCGGCGAGTCCCGCCGATCCGGTGGTGGTCTTTATCTCGCGCCTGGACGACAGGGTGCGGGCCGCCAGCATCCGATTTGCCGGCGAACTTGGCCTGCGGGTGGCGGGAGCGCTGCCGAAGCCGGTGGGACCATCGGCACTGCGTGCCCTGCTTGACAAGCCGCCGCCGCCGCGTGTTCGCGATCGCGAGTCGCATCCCGCGCTGCCATCGATCGATGAACTGCGCAATGCCCTCGACCGGCAGCTTATTGTTGCTGCCTACCAGCCCAAGGTCTCGCTGTCCGACGGCCGGGTCGTCGGTGTCGAGGCGCTGGCCCGATGGTGCCATCCGCCGCGTGGCCCGGTCCCGCCGGATGTATTCATCCCACTCGCCGAACAGAGCGGCCTGATCATCCCGCTGACCCGCCGTGTCCTGGGCGATGCGCTTGCGGCCTGCCAGCGCTGGCGGCGGAACCATCCTGCCTGCGGCGTCGCCGTCAACATTTCGCCGCTGGTGCTGGCGAACCCTGATCTGCCGGACGAGATCGAGGCGATGCTACTGCAACACGGGCTGTCGCCCGACGCGCTGATCGCCGAGATCACCGAATCCATCTTCATCGCCAACCCGATGCTCGCGATCGAACTGCTGACGCGGCTGCGCATCAAGGGCATCGGCCTGTCAATGGACGACTTCGGCACCGGCTATTCGTCGCTGCTCACCCTGCTGCGGCTGCCGTTCACCGAACTCAAGATCGATCGGTCCTTCGTTGCATCGTGTGAGACGGACGAAGAGGCGTGGAAGATCATTCGCGCGACCATCTCGCTGGCACGCGAACTGGGTTTGTCGGTGGTCGCCGAAGGGGTCGAAACCGATTCTGTGGCGATCCGATTGCGTGCCGCCGGCTGTCAGATCGGCCAGGGCTGGCGCTTTGGCCGTCCGATGCCAGAACGGGCATTGCACGCGTGGCTGACACAGCGCGCGGCTGCGATGGCGCCGTGACGGCCTGACGGCGAAGCTGGGTTCGGCGGGCGGTCGTTCAGTCCGCATTGCTGGTCTGTGTTCTGCTGCTGATCTGGGGCGGCATCTGGCTGCAGCTCCGCCAGGAGCGTGTTGCCACCGAGCGCGACGCGACCAAGGAGACCAGCAACCTCGTGCTCGCGTTCGAGGAGAACATCATCCGCTCGATCACCGCGATCGATCAGGTGATCCTGTTCGTGCGCGATTCCTATGCCCGCGATCCGGGACGGTTCGATCTGCGAAGCTGGGCACATGACCGCCCGTTCATCAACGATCAGACCATCCAGTTCTCGCTGATCGATTCGTCCGGCATGTTGATCCAAAGCAATCTCAGCCAGACGTCGACTCCCGTCGACCTCAGCGATCGCGAACATTTCCGTGTCCATGTCAGCGCGAAGCAGGACCTGCTGTTCATCAGCAAGCCGGTGCTCGGCCGGGTGTCCAACCGCTATACCGTGCAGCTCACCCGCCGGATCATTGGCCTCGACGGCGAATTTCTCGGCGTGGTGGTTGCTTCGCTCGATACCAACTATCTCGCCCGGTTCTATGAGTCGCTGCAGATCGGCCGTGGCTTCGTCATGTTGGTGGGGCTCGACGGCACCGTGCGCGCAGGGAGGCGGGCTCCGGAACTGATCGGCAAGCCGCTGGTCAATTCACCGCTGCTCGAACGGGCCGCAACGGCCGATCACGGCAACTATCGGGTGGCCGCCGCGGCGATGACCGGCCGGCCCAACTTCATCAGCTACCGCCGGCTCGCCGATTATCCGCTGGTTGTTTCGGTGGGATACGACTCCGACGATGTGTTCGCGCTGCATCGTCTGCATCGCCTTCAATACGTTGTGGCCGGTGGCGGCCTGTCCGCACTGGTGCTGTGCATAGGCCTCCTGCTGGCAAGCCATCGTCGCCGGCTGGCCGGCTATCAGGACGCGTTGACCGCCACCCTGGAGAACATCGGTCAGGGCATTGTCATGATCGGCCGCGATCGCCGCGTCGCGGTGATCAATCGCCGGGTTGGCGATCTGCTCGGACTGCCGCCGCCGCTGCTGCGCGAGAACGTCAGCTTCGACGCGATCCTCGACTGGCAGACCGCGCAAGGCGAGTTCGCGCCGCAACATCGTGTCACCACCGCGATCAAGGATATGCTCAAATTGGGCGGTCTGGATGCCACCGTGCCGGTGTATGAGCGGGTGCGCCCCAACGGGATGGTACTGGAGATCCGCACCGCGCCGCTGCGAAACGGCGGAGCCGTACGCACCTATACCGACATCACCGAGCGCAAGCACAACGAGCAGGACCTTGCCGCTGCGCGTGATGCAGCCGAGGCCGCGGGCCGTGCGCGGTCGCAGTTCCTCGCCGTGATGAGCCACGAGATCCGCACACCGCTGAATGGCATCATCGGCGCCGCGGGATTGCTGCTCGACAGTGGGCTCGATGCGGAAGAGCTGCGTTTCGTGCGGATCATCCGTCAATCGGGCGATCACCTGCTGCAGCTTGTCAACGACATCCTGGATTTCTCCCGGCTCGATGCGTCATGCATGGAACTGGAGGAGGTGGCGTTCGATCTTCATGCGACGATCGCCGGCACCGTGGACATGGTGGCCGCGGCAGCGCGCACGAAGGGCCTCGATCTGGAGTTGACGATCGCCGACGACGTACCGGCGCGTGCGGTAGGCGATCCGGGCCGGCTGCGACAGGTGCTGCTCAACCTGATCGGCAACGCCATCAAGTTCACTGAACGCGGCGGTGTGGGTGTGGCGGCTTCGTGTTCGCGTCGGGAGGACAGTGGCGTCCGCCTCGCGGTGGCGGTGAGCGACACCGGCATTGGCATTCCGGCCGAGGCGCTGCCGCGCTTGTTTCGTGAATTCAGCCAGGTGGACGGCTCGATATCGCGTCGGTTCGGTGGCAGCGGTCTTGGGCTCGCCATCAGCCGCCGACTGGTCGAGCGCATGGGTGGTTCGCTGGCCATCGAGAGCACGCCGGGCCAGGGCAGTACATTCCGCTTCGACATCATGGTGCGGGATGCGCCGGTGCAGGGTTCGCACGACAGCAGCGCGACACCGATTTTGCATCGCAACGTGCGGCGGCTACGGATCCTGCTGGCCGAGGACAACGGTACCAACCGCTTGATCGCCAGCCGCATGGTCGAGCGTATGGGGCACCGGGTAGACGCGGTCGCCGACGGCGCGGAGGCGGTGCAGGCGCTCCGATCGATCCCCTACGATCTGGTTCTGATGGACGTGATGATGCCGGAAATGGATGGATTGACCGCTACCAGGCTGATCCGGGGTGAACCTGGCCTGCTCGGGCGCACACCGATCATCGGGCTGACGGCGAACGCCGAACGCAGCAAGGAGGCCGCCTGCCGGGACGCCGGCATGGACGGCTTCGCCAGCAAGCCGGTGACCGCCGAACGCCTCGCGGCCGAAATCGAGGCCGTCATAACGGCTTGCGACGCGGATGCAACCACGGTCGACGAGTGGCCGCTGCTGGACGCAAGCGTGCTGGGCCGGCTGGCCGGGGATATCGGTGAGGATGGTGCCGCTGATGTGGCGCGGTTATTCCTGACCGAGGCACCGCGGATGATCCACCGTCTGGAGCAATCGCTCGTCACCAGAGGACGTGCGCTGCTACGCGAGGTTCACACGCTCGCCAGCGCCGCGAGCAGCGTCGGGCTGCTGCGCGTAGGGCACGCGGCCGCCGACATCGAGCAGACATTCGCCAGTGATGATCCCGACCAAGATCGGCTCAACGCCCTGCTTGATCTGCTGCGCCGGAGCGTGGTGCGGCTGACGGAATGGGAGGCAACGCGGCAGATCGCCGCGACCGCAGTCACCTGACGTCGGTGAGGCGCTGCAGGTCGGCCGGCCGCCGCAGCACGATGAAGCCGTCCTCCATTTCGACCGAGCCGCTCTCCCGCCATGCCCGCCACAGCTTGTTGACGCTTTCGCGCGATGCGGCGACGAGATTACTGAGGTCGCGCTGCGACAGCTTCAGGTCGATGCGTGTGCCGCCGCCGTTCGGCCGGCCATAATCGTCCGCCAGCTTCAGCAGCACACGCGCAAGGCGCTCGGGCAGATCGAACAGGGCAATCTCCTCCAGCGCGATGCTGGTGCGGCGCAGCTTGTCGCACAGCACCGCAAGCAGCCGGAGCGTCAGGTCCGGGTTTCGCGCCAGGAACGGTATGAAGTGCCGCCGTTCGACCACCAGCAGCAAGGTCTCCTCGGCTGCCACCGCGTCATTGCTGCGTGGCTTGCCGTCGAGCAGGGCAAACTCGCCGAAGATCTCGCCGGGGTTGATGACGTTGAGCGTCAATTCCTTGCCGTCGCCGGAGATGGAGCTTATGCGGACGCGGCCGCGCAGCACCGCCATCAGCGAGGAACCGCTGTCGCCGCGCTGAACGATGGTCTGGCCGCGGCGGACCCGGCGTTCGGACGCGAACTTCAGGATCTCGTCGAGTTCCTCCGGCCGCGCGGCGGCGAACAGCGAGCTTCCCAGCAGGGCAGCACGTTTCGCATCGCGCTCCAGCCTCGCCACGATTGTCTCCTGGTCCCAATGCCCCGCCCCGCGGTTGATCCGCGCCGGCGCTACCCGAGGGCAGTATGCGCGTCCTGGCGGCAATGTGGTATCCCGCGCGTCAACACAGGAAGGAGACGCCATGTCGGCCTACGATGAAGCGGTGCGCTACGCCCTGGCGCACGAGACGTCCTGGCCGCGCGATCTGCGGGCGCACCTCGACTCGGGTTTCTTCGAGCCGCCGCCGCTCAACGAAGTCCTCGGACCGATACGCCCTCGTGGCGGACCGAACGGACTGATCCTGCGGGGCGGTTCGGTGGTGGCGCGCTGGGGCGACACGCGGCAGGTCGATTTCACGTTCTCCGTTGCCAAGAGCTATCTCAGCCTGCTCGCCGGCATCGCCGTGGCCGACGGGCTGATCGCCGAGCTCGATGAACCGGTCGGGCGCACGGTGGATGACGGCGGGTTTGACGGCCCGCATAACGGCGCCATCACCTGGCGGCATCTGTTGCAGCAGACCTCGGAGTGGGAAGGCACGCTGTTCGGCAAATCGGACATCGTCGATCGCAATCGCAGCGTGGCGTTGGAGGGGAAGGGGCGCAAAGGCGATGCGCGGCCGTTGCGCGCGCCAGGCACGTTCTGGGAATACAACGACGTCCGGGTGAACCGGCTGGCACTGGCGCTGCTGCGCCGCTTCCGCCGACCGCTGCCCGAGGTGTTCGCGGATCGCATCATGCGCCCGATCGGGGCGTCGAATGACTGGACGTGGCACGGGTATCGCACGTCGATGGTGGAGATCGACGGGCGGACGATCGAGTCGGTGTCAGGTGGCAGTCACTGGGGCGGCGGTGTCGCCATTCACGCGGAGGACCAGGCGTGCATCGGGTTGTTGATGTTGCGGCGCGGCGTGTGGGAGGGACAGCGGTTGCTGCCCGCGAGCTGGATCGATGCGTCGCTGACGCCGTGCGCGCTGCATCCGAATTACGGATTGCTGTGGTGGCTCAATACCGGTCGGACGCGGTATCCGAGTGCCTCGGCGGTCAGCTTTTATGCCTCGGGTGCCGGCGGCAACATCACCTGGGTCGATCCGGCGAACGATCTGGCGGCGGTGATGCGCTGGATGGACCCGGGCTCGGTCGATGGGTTCATCCGGTTGGTGATGGAGGGCCAATCGCCGTGACAGGTGGTGCCGCGGTGAATTGCTGGAGCGGTATCAGTCAACGTGGGATCGCGGCGGGATGATGGTTTCGCTGCGCTCTACCCACCCTACGTCAACGGGCGCGCAGCAACTCGTAGGATGGGTAGGTAGAGCGCAGCGAAACCCATCGAGCCAGGTGATCGCATGAGTTTCCGGTCAGGCCGAGGCATGAACGCCTCAATCGCACGGCTGCATAGTAAAACCGGCGCGCCAATTTCACTCAATCAAACCCCAGAAACCCTTCCATCTCGCTGATCGGCCGCGCCGACTTCAGCCGCGCCAGGTCGGGTACCGGACGCGCGGTACGAGCATCGCCGGCCAACAGCGCCTCCAGTTCGGCGGCGACCGACAGCACGAACGCGTCGCCGCCGCGCGGCCCGACGATCTGCAGGCCGAACGGCATGCCATGACGGTCGAGACCGACCGGCAGCGACACCGCCGGATGACCAGGCAGCGTCACGGCGTAAGCGAGCGCCAGCCAGTGGAAATAGGTGCGGGTCGGCTTGCCGTCGATCTCCGCCGGATACAGCTCGCGCCACGACCGCGGGCTGATCGTGATCGACGGCGTCAGGATCACGTCCCAGTCCTGGAAGAATGCCTGCCAGCGCCGGTACATCGCGGTCTGCAATGTCTGCGCCCGCCCGACGTCGGCGGCGGTGTAGCGCAGCCCTTCCTCGACATTGGCTCGCACGTTCGGTCCGACATCCTGCGGCCGGGTGCGCACCTTTTCGAGATGACCGGTCAGGAAGCCGATCGCACGCAGCACCTCGAACGCCTCGTCGGCGCCGGCGCAGTCCGGCGTGGATTTGTCGGCGCGCCCGAAGACATGGCGGAACAATCCTGTCTTCTCCGTGAACACTTCGGCGATGTGCCGCTCGGTCGGCGCGAAGCCGAAATCCGGCGTCAGCGCAACGCGCAGGCGCGACAGATCGACCCGCGCCGGCACCGCGAAGTCCTCGGGCCGGCGGATCGTGCGGCCATGCACCGTCGTCGCCAGCGGATCGCGCGCATCGTCGCTGACCATGGCGGAGAGCAGCAGGCACAGGTCCGGCACGGTGCGCGCCATCGGCCCCGCTACCGACAGGTTGTTCCAGCCAAGCCCGCGCCGTTCGTTGGCGACCAGGCCAGGCGTCGGACGGAACCCGACAATTCCGGAGAATGCGGCGGGATTGCGCAACGAACCGCCGGTGTCGGAACCGGAGCAGATCGGCGCCATGCCAGTCGCAAGTGCCACCGCCGATCCGCCTGACGAACCTGCAGCGGAGCGCGTCGGATCGAACGGGTTGCCGGTCGCGCCATACACGGCGTTGCGGGTGTTGGCACCGGCGCCGAACTCCGGCGTGTTGGTCTTTCCGATGACGATCGCGCCCGCCGCGCGCACCGCCGCCACCAGCCGTTCGTCCGAAGCAGGGATGTGGTCGCGGAAGATCGTGCTGCCGTGAGTGGTCCGCAGACCGGCTGTCTCCTGCAGGTCCTTGATGCCGATCGGCAGGCCGTGCAGCGGCGGCAGGTCGTCGCCGCGCGCCACCGCCGCATCCGCTGCCTGCGCCGTCACGCGCGCATGGTTGAAGTCACGCGCGACCATGGCGTTCACGGCGTGATCCACGGCCTCGATTCGGGCGATGCAGCTTGCCAGCAGTTCGGTCGGCGCGAGCTCTTTCCGGCCGATCAGGCGGCGGGCATCGACGGCGTTCAAGTCGCAGGGTTCGGTCATGGATCTCCCATCCCCAATGTCTCGGTAATCACCCGCAGAAGGGAAGCCTGATCCGCCTCGGACAGTCTTCCAAGCCGACGCAGGACCAGCGCTTGCTCGATCGTGGCGAAGACGGCTTCACGACAGAAGGTTTAAGCAGGCTTGCGGCCTCCCATTCGCGGATCACAGCGTCAGAGTGGTCCTGTGCCAGCCGAACTTGGCTGGTGATCGCCATTGCCACGACGTCGGGCCGGGCCGTGTTGTACGAGCGGCGGCTGACGACTACTGCAGGTCGCCGCTTTGAAGTGGTCTGGCTGGTGAATGGAAATGACACCAGGACAACATCACCGAAGTCATAAGGCATCGTACACGTCGTCGTCCGGATTGCTCCAGATCGCGGCGAAAACGGCAACGCTGGCGGCTGTCGCGGCTCTGGTCAGCGCCCGCTCCTGTTCGCGCAGTCGGATGAATTCAACGAAATCCTCCACCTCGACGATGCGCTCCGGCGGCAGCGACTGGATCTTCTGCAACAGCGATGATGTGTCCGTCGGCATGTGAGTGCCTCTCTTTCAGTAACCCAGCGCCAACCCGTCCTTGCGCGGTTCGGACCCGCCGACCAGACAGCCGCGGGTCCGGTCGATCCAGATCGCCTGGCCGCCGCCGTGCGGTCGCTCCACCGCCTCCAGCTCATGGCCGAGGCGCACCAACGCGTCAGCGATGTCGCGTGGAATGCCGCGTTCGATCTGCACCTTGCCCTTCAACGGGAACAGCCGCGGCAGGTCGATCGCCTCCTGAATGTCGAGGCCGTATTCCAGCATGTTGGTGAGGAACAGCGAATGCCCCATCGGCTGGAAGTGCCCGCCCATCACGCCGTATGGCATCACCGCCTTGCCGTCCTGCATCACCATGCCGGGGATGATCGTGTGCATCGGCCGCTTGCGCGGGGCGATGCAGTTGGGATGGCCGCGCTCGACACGGAAGCCGAAGCCGCGGTTCTGCAGCATCACGCCGGAGCGCTCGGCCAGGATCGCCGAGCCGAAACCCTCGAACAGCGAGTTGATGAAGCTGCACGCATTGCCGTCCTGATCGACCACGCAGAGATAGATCGTGTCGCGGTGCGGCGGCAGCAGCGCCTCGCCGGCGGACGGCAGCGACCGCAGCGCCTTGCGGTCGTCGATCAGCGCGCGCAGGTCGGACAGGTATTCGGCGCTCAGCAGCTTCTTCACCGGCACATCGACCTGCGACGGATCGGCGATGAACGCATCGCGATCACGATAGGCGAGTCGCGCGGCCTCGATGTGGCGGTGATAGCGCAGCGCACTCAATGCACCATCGGGGGCCGAGGGCAGCCCGCCAAGCATGCCCAGGATCATCAGGCCGACGATGCCCTGGCCGTTGGGCGGGCATTGATACACGTCGTAGCCATGCCAGTTCAGCGTGATCGGTTCGACGAAATCCGCGTTGGCGAGGCCGGCCGCGAAATCCTCATCGGTGTGCAGACCGCCGCGCGCGCGCAACGTGGCGACGATGTCCGCGGCAACCGGTCCTTCATAGAACGCCCTGGCGCCGTGGCCGGCGATGTCACGCAGCGT
>DASXNR010000228.1:0-18993 GCA_036494925.1 Acetobacteraceae bacterium | reverse complement strand
CGCTGTTGCGCACCATGTGGGTCAGCGGATCCTTGATCAGCTCCAGCACCTGGCGATCGAGCTCGGTGTTGGCGCCGAGCATGGTGAGCTCGATCTTCTTGTCCATCTCGCGCGACAGATCGCGCACCAGTCGCGGCAGCTTGTTCCACGCATTGCCGATCGGCTGCATGCGCGTCTTCATCACGCCCTCCTGCAGGTCGGAGGTGATGTGCGACAGCCGCTGCAGCGGCACGGCGAAGCCGGTGTTCTCCTGGGTGCGGGCGAGCTGCAGCAGCTGGTTGCGGGTGAGCACCAGTTCGCTCACCAGCGTCATCAGGTCCTCCAGCACATCGACGGTGACGCGAATGGTCTGATTGGTTGCGACCGGCTCGCCCTGCGATGCCTCGGGCGCGGTCTGGACCGGGGTTGGCGCGGGTGCCGGGGCCACCGTCTCGGCCACCGGGGCGGCGGGCTCCTCCTCAGGCTCGGGCTCGACCGCGACCTGGACGACGGGCGCGGGCGGTTTCGGCGTCTCGCCGGCCGCCGTGGCATTCAACGCCTCGATCAGTTCGGCATCGTCGCCCGCCGGCTCGCTGCCCGTGGCCGCCAGGCCGGCGACGATCGCCTTGATCCGGTCCAGCCCGGTCAGCACCAGGGTCACCGTGTCGGGGGTCGCGGTCAGCGCACCGTCCCGCACCTTGCCAAGCACGTTTTCGGCCGCGTGAGCCACATGCTCCAGCCGCGGCAGGCCGAGGAATCCGCAGGTACCCTTGATCGTGTGCACGAGGCGGAAGATCAGCGACAAGGTCGCCTGGTCGTCCGGCGTGCGTTCCAGCTTCACCAGGGCAACGTCGAGGTCGGCGATGCTTTCGTTCGTCTCGGTGAGGAAATCGGCGATCAGATCGTCCATGGACAGCCCCTGCGAGCCCGGCCCAGTGCCAGGCGGGAGCGCATCCTGGTCAGAAGCTGGCGAACAACTGGTAAACGACCACGTCGCTATCGGTCGCCAAGTGTCAGCAGCAGCGGCGGCGCGACCTCGGCATCGCCCAATGGGCCGGCCGGCATCAGCATCGAAAGCCGCAGGCCGAGACCGCGCGCCAGCAGCGCGGTCAGCGGCGCCTGGATACGGCGCGGATCCGCGATCATCGCCTCCCAGGCCGCCGCCTCGTCGTTGAGCCAGACGGCAAAGCCGGCGGGCCAGGCGGCGCGGGGACCGGAAATCGTCACCAGGATGGCGCTCGACGGTGAGCCGGACACGGCGACGATGCCGCCACCCGGCAGGCTCTCGGCGGCCAGCAGCACAAGGTTCAGGATAATGCGGGCAACCGGCGGCGGGAACTCTGCGTCCGGCTGCAGGCCGGCCAGGTCCAGCCGCACCCGCCGGCTGGACGACAGGCAGTCCGCGAAGCCACGCAGCCGCATCACGTCCAGGTCGTCGCCGTCCAGACCCCAGGCGGCACGCAGCAGCTTGAGGCGCTGGCCGAGCTCCACCGCGGTGTCCTCGGCGATCGCCAGCGTCTCGCTGTCCGGCTGTTCCTCCCGGGCAACCTCCAGCACGCCGATCAATGCGCCCAGCGGACCGCTTAGATCGTGGCAGAGGCGGGCACACAGCAGTTCCGCGATGCGCAGCGATTCGTTCATGCCGGTCACCGGACCCCTTCCCCCTGGGAGCGACAAACGTTTACCGTGCTTTTCACATGCAATTTATGGTCCGCGCTGCGGCAGAGTCGAGGCCCCAAGGACTTGAACCCTGGGCAGTGACGGCGCAAGTCACAGAGTTGCAACCAGGAGCCACAGGCCCCGATGATCGACCCGTTTGGCCGGGCAATCACCTATCTCCGCGTATCGGTCACCGACCGCTGCGACCTTCGCTGCGTCTACTGCATGGCGGAGGACATGTCGTTTCTGCCGAAACGCGACCTGCTCACGCTGGAGGAGCTGGACCGGGTCTGTGCGGCGTTCATCCGTCTCGGGACCAACAAGATCCGCATCACCGGCGGCGAACCGCTGGTGCGGCGCGACGTGATGCGGCTGTTCCAGAGCCTGGGCGCCCGGCTGGGCGAGGGCGGCCTGAACGAGCTGGTGGTCACCACCAACGGCACCCAGCTCGCCAAGCTGGCCGACGGGCTGTATGCGGCCGGGGTGCGCCGGATCAACGTCTCGCTGGATACGCTGGATCCGGACAAGTTCGCCGCCATCACCCGCTGGGGCAAGATCGGCGCGACGCTCGACGGCATCTTCGCCGCCAAGGCGGCCGGCATGGCGATCAAGATCAATGCGGTCGCGATGAAGGGCGTGAACGAGGACGAGTTCGACGGCATGCTCGCCTGGTGCGGCGATCACGGCTTCGATCTGTGCCTGATCGAGACCATGCCGATGGGCGACATCTCCGGCGACCGGACCGAACAATACCTGCCGCTGTCGATCGTGCGCTCGCGGCTGCGGCGGCGCTGGACGCTGGAGGACACCGACTACCGCACCGGCGGGCCGGCGCGCTACTTCAACGTGGCGGAGACCGGGCGGCGGATCGGCTTCATCACGCCGATGACCCACAATTTCTGCGAAAGCTGCAACCGCGTGCGGCTGACCTGCACCGGCACGCTGTACATGTGCCTGGGACAGGACGATGACGCCGACCTGCGGCGCGTGCTGCGCGCCGGCGCGAGCGATGCGGAGCTGGACGACGCGATCCGCGAGGCGATCAGCCGCAAGCCGAAGGGGCACGACTTCATCATCGACCGCCGCCATGACCGGCCGGCGGTGGCGCGGCACATGAGCGTGACGGGCGGATAATCCCTACTGGACGGCGTATGGCACTCGGATGCCCGGGTCCTGGTCAGGGAATTCCCTGACATCGCGCGTGACGAGCAACATTGCGTGCGCCTGCGCGGATGCCCATACGATCGCGTCCGGCAGCTTGACGCGATGCCTTCTGCGCAGCTCAACCGCTCGCTCAGCGATCCCATGGTCGATGACGATCAATTCGAACCCGTTAAGGAATTGTCTTGTGCCGCGCTCAGTCGCCGGACCTGCGCCGACCAGGACCTCCATCCAGGAGACCAGGCTGATTGCCTTCTGTCGATAGCGGCCCAACTCTTCGCGTGCCGCTGGTATGCCACGCAGATAGTCGATCAGGATGTTGGTATCGAACAGCGCCTTCACCATTCGGCGCGCGCCTTCCTCTGATAGCTCAGGCCGTCCGGGCCTCTCGGTCCCCACAGGCCGAACGCATCGGTCTCGCTTTTGCGTCGTCGGGCCGCGAGATAAGCCGCGACGGCCTCACGGATGAGGGCGGCCCGCGATTGTTTGCTGTGTTTGCCGAGTTCGGTCAGCTCTTGGAGATCCCTGTCCGGCAGGTCCACCAAGGTGCGCATCGGCGATCCTCGTTAAATCTGATATCGACAACATATATCACGCTAAAGCGGCAACACCAGCAGAATGTCCACCCGTCGCGAGTCAATAATGACACGACGGGATCTGAAGCGCAGCGCACCGCCATCGCTAACTATGCGGTCCATATAACGGCCGGTGGCGAAGGTGACCGTGTCGCCATCCTGCGCGATGCGGAACACGCAGAAATTCGAACGCACAGCGAGTCCGTCGCCGTCCGGGGCGAAGCGCGGGCGGCCAAGCAGATGGCGATAGGCATGCGGCTCGTAGATGTTGGCGGTGCGCAGCGCGCGCACGCGGTCCTCCATCATGGCGCGGCTGTCGCAATACAGGATGCCGATCGGCAGGCCGGCATCGTGGCTCTCGCGCGTGATGATCTGGTATTCACCGTCCGCGGTGAACAATCCGGGCCAGCGCTCGAGCTGCCCATCGTCGATCGCCTCGGCGTAGTCGGCGCATAGCTCCTCGATCGCCTCGCGCACCGTCACACGCCCATCAGCTCGCGATAACCCTGCCAGAACCCGCGGATGCCGGTCTCGGTCGCGCGCGAACCATCCGATGACGCCACCTCGCGCCCGCCCATTTCCAGGAACGCGTTGCGATTCTCGCTGCCGCGGGTGCCGCGCTGGACGAATTCGTTGATGCAGCCATCCTCCAGCGACACCAGGCCTGCCGCACCGGTCAGGTTGCTCTGCATCAGGCGCTGCCGCGTCTGCTGTTCGGTGTCGTCCTGATAGCCGAGGTAGATCCAGAACAGCTCGGTCCGGTCGATGCCGCGCGGGGTGAAGAACCGCACCGCCAGCGAGTTCAGCGTGAGCTGCACCACCAGCGTCGGGAAGATCGTCTGGATGCAGTGGGTGATGCCGTCGTCGAACTCGGTCCAGGTGTCGAGCAGCTGCGGCGCCGCCAGCGCGGAATCGTACTGCGCCGAATGCACCTTTTGGTACTCGTCCGACTGTTGCAGGGTGCCGCGCCTGGCGTAGCTGATCGAGTGCCGGCCGTCGTCGGACAGCAGCATGCCGCCATCCATGTCCAGCCGGTTCACCTTGAACGTGGTGTAGAACGTGTGCAGCAGCGTCGCGTGATATGAATCGCGGACGTTCTCGGCATAGAGTTTCCAGTTGTTGTGGATGATCTGGCTGTGCATGCCGAGCAGCCGGTGCGGCCGGCCGAGATTGCGGCGGATCATCCGCGCCATCGTTGCGCCGAGATAATCCTCCACCGGCACGGTCGCATCCGAGAATGTGCCGAACACAACTCCGGAAAACACCTCGATGCGCAGCGGCTCCAGCCGGTGCTGCGCGGCGTCGAAATCCTCCGGCATGCCGCCCTTGCCGCGGATGCCGTGACGGAACGCGACACTCTGCAGCCGGCCGGCGAGATCATAGCTCCACGAGTGATACACGCAGGTCAGCGCCTTCGCATTGCCGCGCTCCTGCAGGCACACCAGCGCGCCCTTGTGCGCGCAGCGGTTCACCATCGCGTGGATCGTGCCGTGCTCATCGCGCGTGACCACCACGGGCACATCGCCGACGGTGGCAAGTCGCCAGTCGCCTGGATTGGGAAGCTCGATCTCGAGGCAGAGGAAGTTCCAGATCGGCCCGCGGAACAGCCGCCTCTGCTCCTCGGCGTAGATCGCGGGATCGGAGAACACGCGGAACGGCACCCGTGTCACGCCACCCGGCGGCCAGACCAGATCGCTTGCGAGTTCGCGCGTCACCGGGACGTCCATCGTTTGCCTCCACGGCATGGTGCCTGCCGGCGACGGTAGCCGCCGCGGCGAGAACGGTGCAATCTCCCGCTGCCGGCCAATGAGCCGGGACGGGAGACTACCAACGTTCAGGAGAACAAAGCATGATCAGTCGCAGAACTGCGATGGCGAGCGGATTCGCCCTCGCAGCAACCGGGTTGCCACGCGCCCGTGCCGCCACCGACAAGACGGTGAAGATCGGCAACACGATGCCGTACAGCGGACCCGCCTCGACCTATGGCGTGATCGGCCGCACCGAGAGCGCGTTCTTCAAGATGATCAACGAGCAGGGCGGCGTCGACGGCACCATGATCGATTTCATCTCGTACGACGACGGCTACAGCCCGCCGAAGACGGTGGAGCAGGTACGCCGGCTGGTGGAGGAGGATCAGGTCGATTTTTGCTTCCAGAACCTGGGCACGCCGTGCAATTCGGCCATTGCGGACTACCTCAACCACAAGAAGATACCGCACCTGTTCGTCGGTTCGGGTGCCAGCAAGTGGGCGGACATCAAGAAGTACCCATGGACGATGGGCTTCCAGCCGGGCTACCGCACGGAAGCGCAGATCTACGCCAAGCATATCCTGGCGAACGTGAAGGATCCGAAGCTCGCGATCCTGTATCAGAACGACGACTTCGGTAAGGACTACCCGACCGGCGTGCGCGACATCCTCGGTGACAACTGGGACAAGATCGTCGTCAAGACCGCCAGCTACGAGACCAGCGATCCGACGATCGATTCGCAGATCGTGGAGATGCAGAGTTCCGGCGCCAACGTGCTGCTGGTCGCGGGAATTCCGAAGTTCGCCGCGCAGTCGATCCGCAAGGTCTATGACCTCAACTGGAAGCCGGCCTTCTACATGACCAACGTGTCGATTTCGGTCGGCGCGGTAATCACGCCGGCCGGGCCGGAGAAGGCCGTCGGCATGCTCAGCACAGCCTATCTGAAGGATCCGACGGATCCGGTGTACGGTGACGATGCCGGCATGAAGCCGTGGCGGGAGTTCATGGCGAAGTACATGCCAGGAGGCGATGTCACCGATGCCAGCTACGTGTTTGCCTATGCGGTCAGCAATACGATGCTGCAGGTATTGAAGCAGTGCAAAGGCGACTTCTCGCGCGAAAATGTGCTGCACCAGGCGGAGAGCCTGCACGACTACGAACTGCCGGTACTCCTGCCAGGGATCAAGCTGAACACGACGCACACCGACCATCGCCCGATCACGTCGATGCAGTTCATGAAGTGGGACGGCAAGACCTGGGTGCGCTTTGGCGATCTGATGGCCGGCGCGACGGTGTAACCAAATCCGTCATGCCAGCGCAAGCGGGCACCCAGGGCCGCGGACAGTTGCCGCGGCGCTGGGTTGCCCGTTCGCGCGGGAATGACCGTTACGGCCGCCCTGACCGATGGTACGGATGCCCCGCAGCGATCGAACGTGCGCGGTAGATCTGCTCGGCCAGCATGGCGCGCGCAAGGTGGTGCGGCCAGGTCAGATGCCCGAACGACAGCGTATAATCAGCGCGCGCGATCACCGGTGCGTCCAGCCCTTCGGCGCCGCCGATCAGGAAAGCGACCGGTCGCCCCGCGGCGAGCCAGCGTTCCAGCAGGCGCGCCAGTGCCTCGCTGTCCGGCGTCGCGCCACCGCGATCGAGCGCGACCACGAATGCCGGAGCGGGCAGGGCGCCCAGCAGCGCCTCGCCTTCGCGCCGCTTCACCTCGCTCGGCGTACCGCGCGCCTCGGCGATCTCGGTCACCGCGAATTTCGGCCGCAGCCGCGCGTTATAGCGGGCGAACAGATCGGCCTCAGGCCCGTCGCGCAGCCGGCCAACCGCAATCAGACGCAGCATGTCCGCCTCACCCCTTGCGGCCGCGCACGTCAGTGTCGACCATGCGCGTACCCGAACCATAGGGGGAAGCGATGACGTGGCCTACGCAGCAGGGAACCTTCGACGCCGGCGATCTGACGCTGCAATCTGGCGCGGTGCTGCACGGCGCGCGCCTGTCATGGAAGGCGCATGGCACGCTGGCGCCGGCGCGAAACAACGTCATTGTCTATCCCACCAGCTATGGCGCACAGCATCCCGACCTGGAGTGGCTGATCGGCCCCGACGGTGTGCTGGACCCGACGCAATGGTTCATCGTGATATGCGACATGTTCGGCAACGGTCTGTCGTCGAGTCCATCGAACACCGATAGCTACCCGTCGATGGTGACCATCTTCGACAACGTGCAGGTCCAGCGCCGCGCGCTGCGTGAGCTGTTCGGCATCGAGCGCGTGGCGTGCGTATACGGCTGGTCGATGGGCGCGTTGCAGGCCTATCACTGGGCGGCATTGTTCCCCGACGCGGTGGATCGCATCGTGGTGAACTGCGGCGTGGCGCGCACCGCTGTGCACAACAAGGTGTTTCTGCGCAGCCTGATGGCGACTCTGGAAGCCGCACCGCAGCATATCGGCGACGGTCGTTTCGCAGCCGAGCCGAGCGCGGCGAAGCGGGCGTTCGGGCGCATCTATGCGGCGTGGGCGCTGAGCCAGGATTTCTATCGCGCTGGGCTGCATCTGACGACGGCGCCCGATCTCGAGACATTCCTGCGCACCGATTGGGAGGATCGGTTCGGCGCGCGCCCCGCCGCCAATCAATACGCTCAGCTTCGCACCTGGGATGCCGCAGACATCAGCGACAATGCGCTGTATGGCGGCGATCTGCCGCGTGCGCTGCGAGCGATCCGTGCGCGCGTGCTGCTGATGCCTGGGGAAACCGACCTGTATTTCCGCGTCGCCGACAATGCGGCCGAGTTGCCGTTGCTCGCGCAGGCGGAACTGCGGCCGATCCCCAGCATCTGGGGGCATCGCGCCGGCAATCCGGCGACCAACCCGACGGATGAGCGGTTTGTCAGACAGGCCGTGCGAGACTGGCTGGCAACGGGGATCACTGCAAAGCAAGAATAACCATCCGTGCTCAAATCCGTGCAATCCGTGTTATTCTCGCTCAAGGTGCCAGCAAGGGAGTTCCGCCATGGCCGTCATCACCGCAAGCAATCCGTCGACGGTGCGCGCACCGACCGGCTACACGCACTGCATGCTGGTCGAGGGCGAGCAGCGTCGCCTCGTCATGTCCGGTCAGGTCGGCGTGGCGCCGGACGGGTCGGTGCCCAGTACCGGCGAGGGTCAGATCGCGCAGGTATTTGCCAATCTGCGCGCGCTGCTGGAGGCGAACGGCATGGGCGTGACCAATCTGGTCAAGACCACGGTGTTCCTGACCGACCGGTCGCTGCTCGCGTCATTCCGCGCCGCGCGCGATGCGGTGTATGGCGGGCATGCGCCATGCTCGACGCTGCTGTTCGTGGCGGGGCTGGCGGATCCGCGGTTCATGGTGGAGATCGAGGCCGAGGCGGTGGCGTAGCCGGCGCCGCAAGGCGGCGATTCAACCCCGCCCAAATTCGCCGCATGCGAGGCGCAGATTCGTTTGGAGGTCCAAGCCCCGGCTCCCTATCATGACGTGATCGCCCTGATGAGTGGGAGCGTCACATGCAGTGCCTCGTGCAGGTCTTCGACAGCAACGGCAACCCGCAGCTCCACGGCGGCAGCAGGCTCAAGGACCACATCGATTGGCTGCTGCTGCTTGGATTGAACAACGGGGCGGCCGTCTCGCAGAAGTACAATGCCGGCTCCAGCCGTTCCCTGCCATCCCAGGATATCCAGCTCGTGCTTCGCGCCGACGATCCGGTCATGCCAACGCTCTACAGCGTAGCCAGCGGGCAGTACACCGCGGACAGTTGGTCGAAGGCGACGCTGGATTGTTTTACCGACGATGATCAGAGCTGGTCTTTGCGTATGACTCTGCAGGGCCCCACGGTGACCGGAATCCAGTCGTTGGGGGGAGCCTTTGCCGCTCCGAACGCTCCGCTTCTGGCGGTGGGTTTGAATTTCGCCAGCTCGTCGATCGACTATCGTGATCCGGACGCCAAGGTCGGCTATTTCATGCCGAGTGGAGCGATCTGGGATCCGGATCAGCAGGTCTGCAAGGTATTCGACCCGAACGATGCGGTCTCGCACTTGCCGGAATCCACGCCATAGCGCGGCTGCCACGGCCGAGTTCGCTTGGCTCGATGGGTTTCGCTGCAGCGAAACCCATCATCCCGTCGATGCGCGCGAGGGACGTGGCCGTGATCAGCGTTGTCGCCTCGTTCAGTCGCAGCAGTCCTCGCCGCGCCACGCCTCGCGGCTCTCCTTTAGCAGGAACCAGACGATGCCGAGTGAAGCGACCGCATCGACCCACCAGGCGTCCGTGAGGGCCTGGACCACCAGCCCGACCAGGACCACCAGAGCCAGCCAACCACATGCGATGCTCTCCGCTGCATCGGCGCGCATGGCGCGGCTGCCCAGCGCATCGGCCACCGCGATCTTCCGCCTCGCCAGGCCATACATGATCGGCATGGCGAGCACGGTCACGACCAGTCCGGGCCACGAGAACGTCTGGCCGGTTCGCGTCCACAGCTTCCACCCGGCGGCGGCCACCACATAGGCGGCGAGCGCGATCAGCAGCCCACCCGCAATACGGCGCGCCGTGCGTTCGGCCGCCTCTGCGATAGCCGCTCCGTGCCGCAACTCAACTTTCAGTCGCCAGAGCAGCACGACGGCCGAGGCAAGTTCGATCAGGCTGTCGACGCCGAAGGCGAGCAGCGAGAGGCTGTTGGCCTGCATGGCGCCGCCGATTGCGACGACAGCCTCGATCGCCATCCAGCCAAGGGTGACATATTCCAGGCGGAAGGCCTGGCGAAGCAGTTCCGTCCGGTCCGTGTGGTGCAGCGCGGCGCTGTCCATGCCGCCACTATGGATGGCGCGGTTCGGTTCAGGAAGCGCCCGCCAGCGGCACCAGATGCGACAGGAACACCTCGGCGCAGGCACGCCAGGAATAGCGTTCCGCATGCAGCCGGCACGCCGCTCGATCCGCGCTCAGCGCCCCCAGCGCCGCCACCCGCAGATCGTTGTTCACCGCGCCGATCCTGCCATGCGCATCGGCGAGCACGTCGATCGGCCCGGTCACCGGAAACGCCGCCACCGGCGTGCCGCAGGCCAGCGCCTCCAGCAGTACCAGGCCGAACGTGTCGGTGCGGCTGGGAAACACGAACGCGTCCGCCCCCGCATAGGCACGCGCCAGCGCCTCGCCGTAACGCGGGCCGGTGAACAGCACGTTCGGATACTCGCGCCGCAGCCGCGGCAGGATCGGTCCGGCGCCGACCACCACCTTCGAACCGGGCAGATCCAGATCCAGGAACGTGCCGATGTTCTTTTCCACCGCCACCCGGCCGACATACAGGAACACCGGCCGCGGCAAATCCCAAGCCTCGCGCGGTTCCGGCTTGAACAGGTCCAGGTCCACGCCGCGCGACCACGGCCGGATGTTGCGGAACCCTCGCGCCGTCAGTTCGTCGCGCAGCGACTGGGTTGCCACCATGGTGCCCTGGGCCGCGCCATGGAAGCGGCGCATCCAGGCATACACCGGCCGTACCGGGAACCCGGTACGCGCTTTGATGTATTCGGCAAACCGGGTGTGGAACGCCGTGGTGAAGCCGAACCCGGTGCGTTTCGCCCAGCTCCGCGCCGCCATGCCGAGCGGCCCTTCCGTCGCAATGTGCAGCGCATCCGGCCGGAACGCCTCGATCATCCGCACCAGGCTCCGGCGCGGCAGCAGCGCGAGCGGAATGTCCGAGTAGGTCGGGCACGGGATGGTGCGGAAGCGGTCCGGCGCGATCACCTCCACCACGTGTCCCATCGCACGCAGCTCGGCCACCACCGTGGTCAGCGTGCGCACCACGCCGTTGACCTGCGGCAGCCACGCATCGGTCACGATCATCAGCCGGTGGGACGGCGCGGGGGGCAGCATCGCGTCGCACTCAACCGGTTCGTCGAGGGCGAGTGCGTCAGACAGCTTCGCGCAGCGCGGACCGGCGGGGCGCGAAGAACGACAGGCGGTTGACCTCCGCCCAGTCAATCAGCTCCAGCCGTCCGTCATGGTGCTCGACCAGTGCGGTGCAGCTCTCCACCCAGTCGCCGTCGTTCAGATACAGCACGCCCTGCACCTCGCGCATCTCGGCCTGATGGATGTGGCCGCACACCACGCCGTCGAAACCGCGGCGACGCGCCTCGTTGGCGAGCGCGCTCTCGAAGCGATCGATCGCCTTCACCGCCTCCTTCACCTGCCGCTTCATCCAGGCGGACAGCGACCAATAGGGATAGCCCAGCCGGCGGCGCACCGCATTGAACCAGCGGTTGATGTTCAGCGCGGCGGTGTAGGCCCAGTCGCCCAGCAGCGCCAGGAACTTGGCATAGCGGACCACGCTGTCGAACTCGTCGCCATGCATCACCAGCAGGCGCTTGCCGTCGGCGGTGACGTGTTCCGCCTCGAGGCGCAGCTTGATGCCGGCGATCTCCAGGCCCAGCGGCAGCCAGGCGCGGAACATCTCGTCGTGGTTGCCGGGAATGTAGGTGACCTCGGTGCCGCCGCGGGCGTGGCGCAGGATCTGCCGCAGCACCTCGTCGTGGTCCTCATCCCAGTACCAGGACTTGCGCAGTCGCCAGCCGTCGAAAATGTCGCCGACCAGGAACAGCTTCTGGCAGCTGATGCGCAGCAGGAAGTTGGCCAGAAAATCGCAGCGCGCGCCTCGCGTCCCGAGATGGGTATCTGAAACGAACACGCTACGGTAGAGCGGTCGCGCGCCGGGAACGATTGTGGCGTTCATGCGAGCCGGAGCAGATACCCTGGAATCGTTGTGGATAAAGTTAAGTTTGCGTGACGAAACCGAATATTAAAAGACATTATGAAAGTCATGACTAAGCAATCGAACCGTCATCTTCCCGCAACACAGCCGATGGCAGGAATGCAACCTTCCGTTGTTGAGTCCATGTCCCGCCGCTCAGATGCGCATCGCCCCATGATCATCGTGTTCAATCCCGCCGCGGGCATGCGGCGGGCCAGCCTGTTGTGGCGGGTGCTCGATGTGCTGGTGGCGAACGGCATCCGCATCGAACTGGCCGAGACGCATCGGCCCGGCCACGCCAAGGCGTTGGCGCGCGAGGCGGTCTGCCAGGGTGCCTCGATGGTGGTGGCCGCCGGCGGCGACGGCACCATCGCCGAGGTCGCCAACGGGCTGCTGGGCTCCTCGGCTCGGCTGGGCGTGATCCCGCTCGGCTCGGCGAACGTGCTGGCGCACGAACTCGCGCTGCCGTTCGAGCCGCGTGCCGTGGCGGCGGCCCTGGCGTTCGGGCGGACGCGGCCGCTCTGGCCGGGGGTTGCGCGTGGCGCCGACGGATCGCGATTGTTCGTTCAGATGCTCGGCGTCGGGTTGGATGCCCAGGTGGTGCATCATCTCCCCGTCACGCTGAAGCGAGCGATCGGCCGTGGCGCCTACGCGCTGCAGACGCTGCGCGAATCGGCGCGCTACCGCTTTACCCCGATCCGGCTGCGCCTGGACGGCGAGGAGACGCAGGCGGCCAGCGTGATTGTCAGCAAGGGACGGCTGTACGGCGGCCGGTTCCTGCTGGCCCCGACCGCCTGCCCGGCGCAGCCCGGATTTTCCGTGGTGCTGTTCGATCACTCGAGCATTGCCGCCGCCCTGCTGTATGGCGCCGCATTGCCGCTGGGCCTGCTGGGTCGCGCGCCAGGCGTGCGCCATGTGCGGGCGCGGCAGATCGATTTCATCGGCAACGAGCCGTCGCCAGTGCAGGCGGACGGCGACACCGCCGGCTGGACGCCGATCACCGTGACCGACGCGCCCGCCTCGATCCCGGTGGTGGTGGGATAGTCTGGAGTCCTTGCCTCCAACCCGCTAATTCGCAGCGAGCCGTTACGGCAGATGCGCCAGTTCGAGCCAGTCCTGGCTCTGCATTTCGTCCAGCCGCGACGCGGTGCGCTCGAACATCCGCGCGTTCTCGCCGCGCCGATAGAGCTGGTCCGGCATCGCATCCGCCGATGCCAGCAGCTTGACGCGGTGATCGTACAGCGTATCGATCAGCACGATGAAGCGGCGCGCCTTGTCGAAGTTGTCGGGTGACAGGCGCGGGATGCCGTCCAGGATCAGCGTATGGAAACGCTGCGCCAGCGCCAGGTAGTCGCCGGCGCCAAGCGCGGTGCCGCACAGCAGATCGAAGTCGCATCGCGCCACACCTTCGGCGGCCAGCGGCACGACGAAGCTGCGGCCCATCACCCGCAGGGTCTCCGGCCTCCCCTCGGCACCGCCGGTCAGTTCGGCAAAGGCGCGGTCGAGTTCGCGATCGGCGCGCGCGTCGGCCGGTACCAGCCAGGTGCGCATGCCGCGCAGGCGTTCGCGCCGGAAGTCGCGGCCGGCGTCCATCGTCACCACGTCCAGCCGCTGCTTGATCAGCGCGATGAACGGCAGGAACGCGTCGCGGCCGGGACGGTCCTTGAACAGATCGTCCGGTGCCACGTTGGAGGTCGCGACCACCACCACGCCGCGCTCGAACAGCGCCTGGAACAGCCGTCCCAGGATCATCGCGTCGGCGATGTCGTTCACCTGGAACTCGTCGAAGCACAGCAGCGCCGCCTCCGCCGCGATCGCATCGGCGAGCGGCGGGATCGGATCCTCGATGTCCGGGTTGGCGCGTCTGAAGGCATGGAAGCGCGCATGCGCCCTCTGCATGAAGCGGTGGAAGTGGATGCGCTGTCTGCGAGGCACATCGGCGGCGGCAAAGAACAGGTCCAGCAGCATCGACTTGCCGCGCCCCACCTCGCCCACGATGTAGAGCCCGTTCGGCGGCTCCGGCTGCGTTTCGCGGCGGAGCAAACGGGAGAACAGGCTGTTGCCGTTGGCCGGACGGGGCGGCGGGTCGTAGCCGCGCAATCGGGTCCACAGCGCCTGCAGGCATGTGGCCACGAGTTCCTGGGAAGCATCTGGAGCCAGCTCGCCGGCCGCCACCATCGCCCGGAAGGCTGGCAGCGGCCCGCGCTGCGCAGGGGTGTCGGCGCCGGGGAGGTCCATGTCGGCGCCGCAGATAGCGCGCCGGCGGCTGGGGTTCAACGCGGCGGCGCGAGATCGGCAGTATGCGACAAATCCCATCGCATTTTGACAATCACCGTCGGCAGCGCGACTGCCAGTTTGCCGCCGTCCACGGACGGGGAGGCAGGCAGCCATGCAGCACCAGGTCGTACTCATTACGGGCGCCCTGACCGGAATCGGTCGTGCGACCGCGATTGCCTTCGCACAGACAGAGGCACGGATCGTGGTGTCCGGTCGCCGCGACGATGCCGGCCGAGCGCTGGCTGCGGAACTGCGCGGTGCCGGCGCGGAAGCCGAATTCGTGCGCGCGGACGTGCGCAGCGAGGAGGAGGTGCGCGCCATGGTCGACGCGACCGTCGCACGCTTCGGCCGCCTGGACGTCGCCGTCAACAACGCCGGCATCGAGGGCACGCCGGGTCCGCTGACCGAGCAGTCGGCGCAGAGCTATGCCGCGATCTTCGATACCAACGTGTTGGGCGTGGTGCTGAGCCTCAAGCACGAGCTGCGCGTGATGCGCGGTCAGGGATACGGCAGCATCGTCAACCTGTCCTCGGTCGTCGGTCACAAGGCCCTGCCTGGCGCCCCGCTCTACGTTGCCAGCAAGCACGCGGTCGAGGGTCTGACCAAGGCGGCCGCGCTCGAAGCGGTGGCCTTCGGTGTGCGCGTGAACGCGGTGGCGCCCGGGCCGGTGGCGACCGGAATGCTCGATCGCTTCACCGGCGACGCCGACGGGAAGGCCGCACTGATCGCGCTGGTGCCGCAGAAGCGCGCGGGCACGCCGCAGGAGGTCGCGCAGACGATCATGTTCCTGGCATCCGAGCAGGCGTCGTTCGTGACCGGGCAGATCCTGTCGGTCGACGGCGGCATATCCGTGCAATGAGCGCGGATCCCGCTGCCGCGCATCGGCGGCCGGGGTTCAACGCGGCGGGTTCCGTGGTATGCAGCCAGGCATGACAGCACTCGACTACGACGCGTTGCGTGAGGCGCCGGTGGCGACGGATCCGTTCCCGCACGTGGTGGTCGCCGACTTCGTACCGCCTGAGGCGCTGCGCGCGGTGGTCGCCGACCTGCCGGCGCTCGGCAGGCGCGGCTCGTTCCCGCTCGATGCGCTGGTGCTGGGTCGGCATGCCCAGGCTTTGATGGATGAACTGGAGGGGCCGCGGCTGCGCGCTGCGATCGGCGAGCGGTTCGGCCTGGAGCTCACCGATGCACCGACCATGGTGACCCTGCGCGGCTGGACCAACGACCGCGATGGGGTGATCCACTGCGATTCCGCCGCCAAGCGCGTCACCGTGCTGCTGTACCTGAACCCGGCGGCCGACGCCTGGGCCCAGCACGAGGGCTGCCTGCGCCTGCTGCGCGGCCCCGGCGATCTGGAGGACTACGCGGTGGAGGTGCCGCCGGTGAACGGCACGGTGTTGGTGTTTCCCAACGGCCCGAACACCTGGCACGGCCACCGGCGCTTCACCGGCCAGCGCTACTCGGTGCAGCTCAACTATATGACCACGGACGCGAAGGCGCGCAGCGAGCTGCGCCGGCACCGGGTCTCGGCATTCATGAAGCGGCTGACCCGGGCGGCCTGACCGTACGAAGCTCGTACAGCCGGCCGATCACCCATGGCTTATCCGGGCAGTGGCCGCCGCATTTCTGAGTGCCCGCCGAACATCGGCGTGAGCGGCCGGCAACCTGCGCCACAATCGTGTCGATATCGATATTTTTGATCTGCATCAACGACGGACATCCGGCATGCATGCCTACAGTTGCTACCGGATCGAGGCAACGGCCGAGGAACGCCGACATAACGGAGACGGCACGATGGACATGCAGGCACCCGATCGCGCGGAACCGCCGATGGCACTGAACCACATCGTGCTGAACGTGCGCGACATGGAGCAGTCGCACCGGTTCTGGACCGAGATCATCGGCTTCCGCCACGTCGGCACTGCGAAGCCGCGCGCGGACCGGCCGGTGGCACCGAACATGCGGTTCTACAGTTGCGATCATGGCGGCGGCCGGCTGAGCCACCATGATCTGGCGCTGGTGGAGAACCGCGAACTGCCGGCGCCGCCGACCGAGTGGAAGATGGTCGGCATGCCGCTCGCGGTGAACCATGTCGCGGTCGCGCTGCCGAGCCGTGAGGCGTGGCTGCGGCAGCTCGCGTTCATGCAGGCGAAGGGGATAAAATTCGATCTGCGCGTGGAGCATGGCATGACGCACAGCGTCTACATCCACGACCCCAACGGCTACGGCATCGAGCTGTTGTACGAGCTGCCGCGCGCGATGTGGGAGCACGACATCGACGGCGCGCTGAACTATTCGGTGCGGCTGCCCACCGAGGGGGAGGCGGCGCTCGCCGATCGCACCGGGGGGCTGCCCAGCTTCGGGTAGCCTGCCGGACGCGCGTCAATCGATCGCTCGGACAAACGCCGGCGCCTGCTCTTCGATGTAGCGCCATAGCCGGTTTGCGATCGGACCGTGCGGCAGCTCCCGCCGCCTGGCCGCGACGATCTCGATGGTGCCGCCCTGCAGGTGCCGGCCGGTGATGTCCAGCAGGCGCCGGTCGCGCAGGTCCTGCTCGACCAGATATCGTGGCATGTGGCCCCACCCCATGCCCTGGAGGATGAGTTCCCGCTTCATCAACTGGTCGCTCACCGTCCAGCTGCGCGCTCCCGCCACGAGGTAGTAGTTCTGTGGCGCGGAATGCCGCGCGGTGTCGCGGATCACGCATTGCACATGATCCCGCATCTGCTCCGGCTTGATCGAACGCGAGACGGGAAACCCGATGAAGCCAGGTGCGACCACGGGAACCAGCCGCACCGGGAACAGGTCGATGAATTCCAGGCGCGCATCGCGCTTGTCGATGTAATGCAGAATGAGGTCGGCCTCGCCATCGAACAGGCGTTCCCACGGTCCGGCGATCGCCTCGAAATGGAGATGCAGCCGGGTGCCCGGGCAGCCATCGAAGAACCTGCGGAGCAGGGCAAGGGTCGGCGCCAGCGGGCAAAGATCGCCGATCACGACCCGGAGCTCGCCTTCCTCACCCATCGCGAGTTGCGCCGCGTGGTGCTTGAGCGTGAGCAACTCGGCCAGGAATGCGCGTGTGCGCTGATGGAACGATCGCCCCGCCTCGGTGAGGCTGACGCGGTAGCCGCTGCGGTCGAGCAGGTTCAATCCTACCTGGCTCTCCAGGTTCTTCACCGCCAGCGAGACCGACGGCTGGGCGCGGCGGATCTTCTCGGCAGCGGCCTGGAAGCTGCCCTCGGTGACCACCGCGTCGAAGCAGACCAGCTGGTGGATGGTTACATCCAACATAGAGCCACCCTATGAAGTCGATCGGAACTTCATACTTTTTATCAATTGCGCCGTGCCTCATCCAGCCCGCGTCAACCAACGCGGAGGTGTTGCAATGCGTGCCATCGTCATCAAGCGGTACGGCGGGCCCGAGGTCCTGGCGATCGAGGAGCGCCCGATCCCGGAGCCCAAGCCCGGCCATGTCGTCATCGAAGTCAAAGCGTTCGGGCTCAATCACGCCGAGATCTATTTCCGCAGGGGCGCCTGGGGCGATGTCGCGGAGATCAGCGGCATCGAGTGCGTGGGCCTGGTGACCGCCGATCCGGACCGGCGGTTCGCGGTTGGACAGAAGGTCATGGCCCTGGTCGGGGGGATGGGGCGCGGCATCAATGGCAGCTACGCAGAGTACGTGCGGGTGCCGGGCAGCAACGTGGTCGCCGTCGAGACCGCGCTGGCGTGGGAACAACTGGCGGCGATCCCGGAATCCTATGCGACCGCCTGGACTGGTCTGATCGGCATCCTGGCACTCGCCGGCGATCAGACCGTTGCCATTCGCGGCGCCACCTCCGCGTTGGGGCAGGCGGCAGTGAACATCGCCACCCATAGCGGTGCGCGCGTCATCGCGACGACGCGGAGCGCCTCGCGCGCCACGATGTTGGAGTCGCTCGGCGCGAGCGAGGTTCTGCTCGAGTCGAGCGAGCTGTCGAAGCGTGTTCGCGAGCGCCACCCGGGGGGAATCGACGCAGTCCTCGACATCGTCGGCAACACGACCATTCTGGATTCGCTCGCCATGCTGCGCCGCGGCGGACGCGCCTGTCTCGTGGGCTTTCTCGGCGGCGGCGGCCCGCTCGCCATGGAACCCGTGTTCGCCATGCCGAGCGGGACGCATCTCAGCGTGCTTGCCACGGCGCTGGCGACCGGGACGCAGGAGTTTCCGCTGTCGGAGATTCCGTTCCGCGAAATTCTCAATCGTGTCGCCCAGGGCATCTATCAGGCGAAGCCGGCGAGGGTATTCCGCTTCGAGGAGATCCAGGACGCACATCGTCTGATGGAGTCGAATCAGGCCGGCGGCAAGATCGTCGTCCGGGTCTGACCGTGCTTGCCCGGACTACCCCGCCTTCAGCGCGAGTTCGTCGAACGGCGCGGTGTACGGGAAGCCCGGGATGCGGCCGAAGCCCGACTCGGCGACGCGCGGGCCGACGCCGTTGAGGAAGCCGAGCTGCCAGATCGGCGCGTAGATCGCCCGCTCGTACACGATCTGCTGCATCTGGTGCAGCAGGGCCTCGCGACGCTTGGTGTCGAGCTCGCTGGCCTGCTGCTGGAACAGCGCGTCGAGATCCGGGTAGGTGCCGTAGGTGAACGTGCCGCCGGTGACGGCATGGCTTTCCAGCCGCGTCGCCGCGTTGCCGAATCCGGCAGGCCCCGCCTGGATGATGTTCTTGTACGACTTCTCGGCGAAGGCCTTGATGTAGGCGGCGCGCTCGAGCGGGCGCAGCTTGCTGCGGATGCCGACCTCGCCCAGGTTGTTGACCACCGCCTCGCCGAGATTGGCGTAGGATGAGTCGCA
>DASXNR010000227.1:0-15342 GCA_036494925.1 Acetobacteraceae bacterium | reverse complement strand
CCGAAACTCCTGCGTGTTGCTTCCCCATGTCCCTTCCTCTCTCCGGCCTTGTCGTCGTCGCGCTCGAGCAGGCGGTGGCGGCGCCGATGTGCACCTGCCGCCTCGCCGATGCCGGCGCGCGCGTGATCAAGATCGAGCGCGCCGAGGGCGACTTCGCGCGCGGCTACGACACGGCGGCGAACGGCCTGTCCAGCTATTTCGTCTGGCTCAATCGCGGCAAGCAGAGCCTGGTCGCGGACATCAAGCGGCCAGACGATGCGGCGCTGCTGCACCGCATCCTTGGGCGGGCGGATGTGTTCATCCAGAACCTGGCCCCGGGCGCCGCCGCCCGTGCGGGACTTGCTTCCGACGAGTTGCGTGAACGCTGTCCGCGGCTGATCACCGTGGACATCTCCGGTTACGGCGAAACCGGCGACTACGCCACTATGAAGGCGTACGACCTGCTGGTGCAGGCGGAATCGGGACTGGCGATGGTGACGGGCCTGCCGGCCGGTCCAGGTCGCGTCGGAGTCTCGGCCTGTGACATCGCCTGCGGCATGGCGGCGCACGCCGGCGTGCTGGAGGCGCTGATCGAGCGCGGCATCACCGGTCGCGGCAAGGGCCTCAAGGTCAGCCTGTTCGACGGCATGGCGGATTGGATGAACGTGCCGCTGTTATTCTACGAGGGCACCGGCAGGGCACCGGAACGGCTGGGCCTGGCACATCCCTCGATCTGCCCCTATGGCGCATTTGCGACCGCGGATGGCGCGCTGGTGCTGATCTCGATACAGAACGAACGCGAATGGGTGGAGTTCTGCGCGAAGTTCCTCGGGGAACCGGAGTTGCCGCGGCGCGAGGGGTTCCAGACCAACGTCATCCGCGTCGCCAACCGGGCGGCGGTCGATGCGCACGTCGCGGCTGCATTCGCGCGGCTGACCCGGGCGGGGGCGGCGGAGAAATTGCGCGCTGCCAATACCGCCTACGGTTTCGTCAACGACGTGGCCGCGTTCTCGCGCCATCCGGCATTGCGCCGGGCAACGGTGGACACGCCGAACGGACTGATATCGCTTGCCTCGCCGCCAGTGCTGTTCAGCGACGGCCTTCGCGAGCTTGGACCGGTGCCGGCGATCGGTGAACACTCCGCTGCGATCCGTGCCGAGTTCGCCGGCTGACGCTATCCGCCGATACGCCGTGGCGGCGGCTGGAAGGCAAGACCGATCGGCGCGGCACGGTAGGCGTCCAGTCCGCGTCCGGGCGGCGTCACGCCGCCGACGGTGGGCAGCATGATGATCCGTGGTCCCTGCGCCGCTCCCAGCGGCTCCTGACGCAGCACGCGCGTGAAGCTGGGCGGGGGCGCCGCCATCGTGGCACCCCAGGCCTGCGCCAACGGAGTCGCGCCAACCAGGCCAGCGAATTGCTGTTCCTCCGGCAAGACCGCCAGCACCTGCCGCTGGTACTCGGCGCCCAATTCGGGTGTCGCCGAGTGATACATCGCCGTCGCCTTGTTCCAGTCGCCGGTCTGGGTGAACAGCTCCTTGAGGAAGCGCGCCGCGTAGGAGGCGTTGGCCTGCGGGTCGAATGCCAGCTCCAGGTTAGGAAATGCGTCGGGGTGGTGCATCAGGTTGATCTGCCCGCAGCCGACGTCGATCGATTGGATGCCCCGCGCCTGCATGGCGCGAACCGCGGCGACCGCCTCGGCCTTTGATTCGTAAAAATGCCCCTCGCCTTCGGCATTCACGGTCCAAGGCCACGGGTGCACGGAACCGGTGGCCGGATCGCGCCTGCCGCTCTCGACCCGATTGATCGCCGCCAGCAGGTGCGCCGGGATGCCGCCGGCGCGCTCGGCCGCAGCGACCGCCGAACGGCACAGCAGGCCCTGGGCGGTCGATGTGGGAGCGATCGGCTGGCTCTGGGCGGGGCCGGAAATCCCCAATACCGCCGCGGCCGCGAGGCATAAGCGCCGCATAGGCGCGATGATAGAAGCCAAGCCTTAGCAAAGAGTTGCCGGCCGTCACTGGCGGCCGACAAAAAATCTCAGCCAACTGATGCTGCATTGCAAAATATCGCTTGCACGCGAATGACCGATCGCCTAGATTGTGCATCGCAGCAATGCGGTCCTTGACCGCGCTGTCTGCTTTCTTGGACGTTTCCTCCCTAAACTTGGCGACCCCACAAGGGTCGCCATTTTTTTGCGACAAAATCACTCACCGGTCTGGGTCCGGGCGGTCCGGGCCAGGCCGGCAATGAGCTGGGTAAGGCTTTGTCGCATCGCCGGGAAGCCGGGCAGCCGTTCGATCCGACCCTCGTCCATGTAGAGCTCGCGGGCGATCTCGATCTGCAGCGCATGAACGCCCTCGCGCGGCCTTCCGTAGTGGCGGGTGATGTAGCCGCCGGCATATGGGTCGTTGCGCCGCACGCTGAAGCCCAGTTCGGCGAGCAGGGTCTCGACCAGCCGCGTCATGCGTGGCGCGCAGGCCGTGCCGTGCGCATCGCCCAGAACGAAATCGGCGGGCCTGGCGCCGGTCCTCGTCACGTGGCCATGCGTCGGCATGGAGTGGCAGTCGACCAGCAGGCAATAACCGAAATCCGCGCGGGTTTCCGCGATCAGGGTGGCCAGCGCATCGTGGAACGGCTGCCAGCAGGTGCGGATCCGCCGTTCCGCGTCGGCGAACGACAGCTTGTCGCGATAGATCGCCTCACCGGACGCCACCACCCGCGCGATCGTGCCAAGGCCGGCACCGACCCGGGCGCTGGTGGTGTTGACCCACGAGGGCAGCCGGTCAGCGAACATCGCCGGATCGAGCTCCCACGCTTCGCGGTTGGCGTCGCACCAGGCGCGCGGGAAGGTGGCCGCAAGCAGCGGGGCGCCATGCTCCGGCGCCGCGGCGAACAGTTCGTCGACGAAGCTGTCCTCGCTGCGGCGCAGGCTCAGCCCGTCGAGCCGCGATGCGGACAGCAGCTCGTCCGGATAACCGCGCCCCGAGTGCGGCGAGGCGAATACGACCGGGATGGTCTGACGCGCCGGCCGCAGCACCACGATCGGAACAGGCGGAGCAATCGAGGTTGCGACTGGCACATCCATTTGTGTATTGAAGCCGGCACGGCGCGCGCTGTCACGAGCCAAGCTTGCCGCCAGCCCGGCAGACGGATATTTTTTACCTACGGATGGGCGCGTAGCTCAGCGGGAGAGCACTGCCTTGACATGGCAGGGGTCACAGGTTCAATCCCTGTCGCGCCCACCATCCGTTGCAGGATCAGTGCGGCTTGCTGGGTGCCTCGTCGAACACACTGCACGCCAGCGTCACCAAACGCTCCGCGGTGTCCGCATAACCGGCCCGGTCGGCGTCTTCCGCCAGAGCGATCAAACGGTCCGACAGGACGAGCTCGCTGATTGCGGGCTTCCGCGAGGGGTAGAAATGCGTTGCGGGCATCATAGGATTTTCCCCTGTCGAATTGTCTAACTTGTGAAACACTGCAACCTATAGTTTAGGAAGAGGTTAAATCGGCTGGAAAGAATTCGCGTAACGCGAGTACTCGCAGTGCCGACGCCAGGGGCCGGCCGTCGACGCGTTCGGCGTCGGCAGCCGCCACCAGTGCAGTCAGCGTCTGCTGACGCCCGGCCGCGATGTGCATCAGCGCCGCCCAGAACTCTCGCTCCAAAGCGACGCTGGTGCGGTGGCCAGCGAGAGAAAAGCTGCGCTTGATCAGACCGCTCAGCAGCCGCCTCCCGGCAGCGTGGCACTTGGCACCGTCGTGTCCGTTGGCACGACCCGGCGATCGAAATCCTCGGGCCGGACGCAGCAGAGCTGTTCCGCCGCCTGCTTCAAGGTGATGTTCTCCGCAAGGACGACCTTGCCGGTCTTCACCACTTTGCCATAGCCGATCGGCGGATTGAGCGGAGTCACGAGCACGAGCGATCGGGCAGCGCTCGCGGCGATGTGTTCATGGCTGGGCGGCAGTCCCATCCAGCATGGTGTGCGTGAAGCTCACGGACGTGTCGCGCTGTGTCGGATCGATCCTTCCTGGCGACAACGGGATGGCCTCCTCCGGGAATGCTTCCCAGGCGCGTGTCAGACGGGCGGCTGTTCCGGCGCCGCGCCAGGGTCGAATAGTGCGGTGGTATCCAGGGCGTTGTCTTCCTCTTCTGCCTCAACGCCGACGCGTTCGCCGCGCGCCTGCCGCTCCGCCTCCTCCTGGCTGCGCGCGACATTGACAACGATCGGAATGGACACCTCGGGATGCAAGGCCACCCGGACCCGGGCGAGGCCCAGCGCCTTGATCGGATGCTCGAGCAACACCTGCTGGCGATTGACGGTCAGTCCCCCCGCGGTGGTCGCCTCGGCCACGTCGCGCGCCGACACCGAGCCGTACAGGCTGCCCGACTCGCCCGCCTGGCGGATGATCACCACCGACAGCCCGGTGACGCGCTCCGCGACCCGCTCCGCCTCCTCCCGGCGCTTCAGGTTCTGTGCCTCGAGTTGGGCACGCTCCTGCTCGAAGCGCGCCAGGTTGTCCTTGCTGGCACGCAACGCCTTCTTCTGCGGCAGCAGGAAATTACGGGCAAAGCCGGGCCGTACCTTGACCAGGTCGCCCATCTGCCCGAGCTTTTCCACGCGCTGGAGCAGGATCAGTTCCACGTCGGCCATTGTATGCTCTGTCAGCTCACGATGTAGGGCAACAGGGCGAGGAAGCGGGCGCGCTTGATCGCCACCGCCAGCTCGCGCTGCTTCTTGGCCGAGACCGCCGTGATGCGGCTAGGCACGATCTTGCCGCGCTCCGACAGAAATCGGGACAGCAGGCGCACATCCTTGTAGTCGATCTTCGGCGCATTGGGGCCGGAGAAGGGGCAGGACTTGCGGCGGCGATAGAACGGGCGACGGGCGCCGACGGCGGCGCGGCGGGCGGCCGGGTTGATCTCAGCAGTTTCGGACACGGCCTACTCCTCGGCGCTGGCGCGAAATTCGTCGCGAAACTCATCGCGGGCGCGGAATTCCTCGCGCTCGTCGAAGCCGCGGCGGCGGCCACTATCGAACCGACCGGCAGGCTTGGGGCCGCGGAAGCCGCGTTCGCGGTCGTCCGACTTGCGCGACAGGATGGCCGAGGGGGCTTCCTCTATCTCTGCCACCCTGATGGTCATGAACCGGAGGACATCCTCGTTGAGACCCAGCCGACGCTCCATCTCGGTGACAAAGTCCGGCTTTGCGTCGAGACCGAGCAGCATGTAGTGGCCCTTGCGGTTCTTCTTGATCCGATAGGCCAAGCCGCGAAGACCCCAGTACTCGCGCTTCTTGACTTCGCCGCCCTCGGTTTCGAGCTCGCTGGCGATGCCGTCGGCGATGCCTTCGACCTGCTGCTGTGTCACGTCGTTACGTGCGATCAGCACGCATTCGTAAAGCGGCATGGTGTACTCCCTTTGGCTGGAGGCCTGCGGAATGCAGGCATAACCGGGGGCGATGCCGTCGCCGCCCAGCAGGGAAGGCGCGCTGTGAAGCACGAATCGGGGGTGGCAGGCAAGTCCCCGGCAGAACGGGAACCAGCATGCGTCAGCGGCCAGATGCCCTAGCGCCCCAGCATGTCCGCGCCCTGGTACCAAGCCTGCACGAACGGCAGGAACCACGGCCTGCCATAATACAATGGCGAAGTCGAATGCCGGAGTTCGGCGAACGCACTCTTCCCCTGCGCGTGGCCAAGCAGCCGCAGCGCAGCCTTGCGCCCGAGCCAGGTGGACATGACCACGCCGGAACCGCAATAGCCCATCGCGTAGTGCATGCCGTCGCGTTCGCCCGCATGAGGCAGCCGGTCGAACGTATACGCGATGTAGCCGAACCATGAATGCGTCAGCTCGACGCCGTGCAATTCGGGAAAGATGCGCGTCATGTAGCCGGCGAGGCGCTCGGCCGCGCGCTTCGGCCCGATGGCGGTGTAAGCGGGGCGGCCGCCGAACAGCACGCGCGTGTTGTCGGGCGAGGGCCGGAAATAGCAGAGCAGCCGGTTGCTGTCCGACAGCATGCGGCGTTTCGGCATCAGTGTCGCCATCAGGTTCGGCGACAGCGGCGCGGTGGCGATCATGTAGCTGGTCACCGGAACGACGCGGCGACGCAGTGCCGGCGTCACCGATCCGGTATATCCGTTGGTCGCCACCACCACATCGCGCGCCTGCAGCGAGCCGGCTGGCGTGGTCACGGTGAAGCCGCTGCCGGTGCGGTCGATCGTCGTGACCGGGCTATTGCCGACCACGATCGCGCCAGCTTCCCGCACCCGTCCGATCAGGCCGGCATGGTAGCGCGCCGGATGCAGCCCGGCGCGCCGGTGCGTCACCCGGCCGCCGCAATAGATGTCGGTCCCGATCTCGTTCCGTACCTCGGACTTCGAAACCATATCGGCCTCGATGCCGGTGGTGCGCGCAAGCTGCTCGGTCTCGCGCGCCAGCGTCTCATATTGTGCCGGCTTCACGATCCCGGTGAAGCCACCGGTCTCGGCGTAATCGCATGCGATCTCTTCTTCGGCGATGAAGCGGCCGAGGAAATCGTACGCTTCCCGTGCCTCGGCAAGCAGCGCCTTGGCCTGTGTGGCGCCATAGTGCCGTGACAGCGTGTCGAACGAAGGTTTCAACGCGCTGCCGAGCATGCCGCCATTCCGCGAACTGGCGCCGATACCGGGTGTGTCGGAGTCGAACACCACAACTGAGCGACCGGCGCGGGCAAGCGTCAGTGCCGCGGACAACCCGGTGTAGCCGGAGCCGACCACCGCCACATCGGCGCCCGCTGGAAGCGTCGACGCCTCCACATCAGTCGGTGGCGCGTGGTCCCACCAGTACGGCACTTCCTGCATGACCGACTCCTCGCTGGCGACCAAGGTTGCGGACGTGGATACGGCTTGGCAAGATTGCATCGCCAATGGGGGGCCGCGGCAGGTGGAGGCGCAGATCAGGAACACCGAGCCGCTGGTCAAATTCATCGCCGTCGACAAGAGCTATGACGGCCGCACGCGCGCCGTCCGCGACCTCACGCTCGATGTTGCGCAAGGCGAATTCCTGACGCTGCTCGGCCCCTCCGGTTCCGGCAAGACCACCACGCTGAACATGCTTGCCGGCTTTGAACGGCCCACGCGCGGCGAAATACTGCTTGGCGGACGACCGGTGGACAGGCTGCCGCCATACGAGCGCAACATCGGAATGGTGTTCCAGAATTACGCATTGTTCCCGCATATGACGGTCGGCGAAAACGTCGCGTTTCCACTCAGCGTGCGCCGCATGCCGCGGGCCAGGATCGCGGAGTGCGTGCAAAGGGCCTTGGCCATGGTGCGGCTGGAGGCGTTCTCGGAACGGCGCCCCGCACAGCTCTCCGGCGGACAGCAGCAGCGCATCGCACTGGCGCGCGCGCTCGTGTTCGAGCCGAGTCTCGTGCTGATGGACGAACCGCTCGGCGCGCTGGACAAGAAGCTGCGCGAGCATATGCAGATCGAGGTCAAGCTGCTGCACGAACGGCTCGGACTGACGGTGGTCTATGTCACGCACGACCAGAGCGAAGCGCTGACGATGTCGGACCGCATCGCGGTGTTCCATGACGGCAGAGTGATGCAGCAGGGCACGCCGGACGCGCTCTACAGCCAGCCGCGTGACGCCTTCGTGGCCGGCTTTATCGGCGAGAACAACATATTGTCAGGAACCGCGCAGGCAATTGCCAATGGTCAAGTACGCGTGGCACTCGGCGGTGGCCTTCAGGTCATGGCCACGGCGGTCGGCGAACTGCAATATGGCGCCGAAACTCTCGTCGCCGTGCGGCCGGAATCGGTGCACCTTTCGACCGGTTCGGATCGCGGAGACAACATTTGTCGCGCGCTGGTGACGAGCCGCATCTATCTCGGCGATCATCAGCGGCTGCTGACCGAAATAGGCAATGGCCACACGATCACAGTGAAGGTTCCTGCCGGGATCGATGCCGTCGCGGGCGAATCGGTCATCCTGTGCTGGAACACTGTGGATTGCCTTGCCTTCCCTGCTTCCGCTGCCGCGGAGCGGGCGCTCGACCAAGACGATCTGACCAAGGAATGGAGGAACGCATGAAATCGATCGGGTGCCTGGGCCTCATCGCGTGCGCCGCAGCGGCTGTCGCAGCATGGCCCGCCGGTGCACAACAACAGCAACTGACGATCGCCTCGGCGGGCGGAGCCTGGCAGCAGGCCCAGCGCAATGCCTGGTACACACCCTTCGCGCAGAAGCTGGGCATCAAGTTCAATGAGGAGGAGACCTCGGCCGGAATGGCCCGCGTGCAGGCAATGGTGCAGGCGCACAATGTGACGGACGATGTGGTCACCGTCGACACGGCGCAGGTCCTGGCGGCGTGCGACTCGGGCATTCTGGTGCGGCTCGACTGGAGCAAGATCGCACCGCGTGAAGGCTTCCTGCCGGGTGCCGCTCGCGATTGCGGCATGGGCCTGGATGTCTATGGCGATGTCCTCGCCTACAATACCGATGTGGTGAAGAGCGAGCCGCCGACTTCGGTGCTCGCGCTGTTCGATACCAAACGCTGGCCCGGCAAGCGGGGCATGCAGAAGATCGCAGCCAACAACCTGGAGTGGGCGCTCGAGGCGGACGGTGTGCCAACCGACCAAGTATACAAGGTACTGGCAACGCCGCAGGGTGTCGACCGCGCCTTCGCCAAACTCGACACCATCAAGAACGACATCGTGTGGTGGCAGGCCGGCGCCCAGCCGCCGCAGTTGCTCGCTTCGCGCGAGGTGGTCATGACCACCGCCTGGAATGGCCGCATACAGAACCCGATCGACCACGAGCACGCGCCATTCAAGATCGTATGGGACAACGAGATCAT
This sequence comes from Acetobacteraceae bacterium, assembly GCA_036494925.1. Lineage (GTDB taxonomy): Bacteria > Pseudomonadota > Alphaproteobacteria > Acetobacterales > Acetobacteraceae > JAMXLO01. Next base: position 6,532 of record DASXNR010000227.1, on the reverse strand, counting down.
CGAGTACGACATGATCTCGATTCCCAAGGGCTCGCCGCACCTTGACCTGGCCTATCAGTATCTCGCCTACGTGGCGCAACCGGAAAACAACGCGCGGCTCGGCGTATTCATTCCGTATGGACCAGTGGTGAAGGACGCCACCGAGTTCGTGCCCAAGGATACGCTTCCCAAACTGCCGACGGCGCCCGACCACATGAAGGCTGCGCTGCCGATCGACATGGAATTCTGGGCCGACTACGGCCAGGACCTGAACAAGCGATTCAACGACTGGCTCGCGAAGTAGCGCTTTGAGCGCGAGCACCACACCGGCCGCGGCCGACCGCGGGCTGGCCGCGGCGGTGCGGCGCACGACGCGTGGTCAGCGGGCGGGGGCGATGCTGCTGGTGGCACCTCTGTTCGTGCTGCTGCTGCTGAGCTTCTGCCTGCCGATCGCCGCGCTGCTCGCACGCGCCGTGTATGACCCGACGATGCACGATGCGTTGCCGCGGACCGCGGCGGCGCTGGATGCGTCACCGGATCGGGGTGTGCCGGATGACGCCGTGTTCGCCGCCTTTGGCGAGGACCTGCAGGCCGCCAAGCAGAACGATACCCTCTATAACCTTGCCAAGGACCTGAACAACCTGCTGCCGGCGGCGCGCAGTCATGTACTGCGCACGGCCCGTGGCCTGTCACCGGACAGGCCGTTGACGCGCGCCGAACTGACCGCGCTGGATCCGTTCTGGGGCGACAGCCAGACCTGGTCCGCGATCCGGAACGGCGTGCCGTCGTTCACCACCGGCTATCTGCTCGCCGCGATCGATCTGCGGTGGACGCCGGCGGGGAGCATCGGTGCGGTGCCGCCGGATCAGGCGATCTACCGCGCGATCTTCGCGCGCACCTTCGCCATCGCGGCTGGCGTCACGCTGATCACGCTGGTGCTCGGGTTCCCACTCGCCTGGCTGCTCGCGAACCTGTCGGGACCGACCGCGGCACGGCTGATCCTGCTGGTCCTGCTGCCGTTCTGGACCTCGATCCTGGTGCGCACCGCGGCATGGACGGTGCTGTTGCAGCGGTCCGGCATCCTCAATGAACTGCTGCTCGGCCTGCACGCCATCGATCATCCCATCGACCTGATGTACACGCGGGCGGGCCTGATCATCGCCATGGTGCACATCCAGCTCCCGTTCACGCTGCTGCCGATCTATAGCAGCATGCGCACGATCTCGCCTTCGCAGATGCGGGCGGCATATTCGTTGGGCGCGCGCCCGTTTGCCGCATTCCGCCGTGTCTATCTGCCCCAGGTGATGCCGGGTGTGATGGCCGGCTGCCTGCTGACCTTCATCCTGTGCCTTGGCTACTTCATCACGCCGGCGCTGGTGGGCGGACCAGCCGACCAACTGATCGCCAACTTCATTTCCAACTACATCAATATCGATCTGAACTGGCAGATGGCTGCCGCGCTGAGCTTCATCCTGCTGGCACTGACACTCGGTCTGTTCGCGGTGTTCGCACGAATGTTCGGCATCGACCGCATGAAGCTCATCTGAGTCATGCTGCTGTCGCCTTATGCAACTCTCGCCGACAAGGTCCGCATGGCGGTGCTGCTCGCGTGGTGTGCGCTGGTGCTGGCGTTCCTGGTCCTGCCGATTTTCGTGCCGGTGCCGCTATCGGTGAATTCCGAGGCGTTTTTCACCTATCCGCTCAAGGGCTTCTCCTGGCGCTGGTACAGCGACGTCCTGGGCAGCGGCGCCTGGCGTGACGCGATCTGGCACAGCATCGTCATCGCCGTCGGGGTCACCGTGCTCGCGACGAGCCTGGGGACGCTCGCGGCCGTCGGGCTCTCGAGCCCCCGCATGCCTGCGCGGCGAACCATCATGGCGGTGCTGATCTCGCCGCTGATCGTTCCCGTGATCATTACCGCGGTCGGCGCATATCTGTTCTACGCGCCGATCGGGCTCGCCAACTCGTTCGCCGGCATCATCATCGCGCAGACCACAGTCGCTGCGCCGTTCGTGGTCGTCACCGTCGGTGCGAGTCTGGCGAATTTCGATCGGACGCTCATGCGGGCTGCATCGATTTCCGGTGCACGGCCGTTCGTCGCGTTTCAGCGCGTGATGTTGCCGCTGATCCTGCCAGGCGTGCTGTCGGGCGCGGCCTTCGCTTTCGTCGCCTCGTTCGATGAACTGGTGATCGCGCTGTTCCTTGCCGGGCCGCAGCAGCGGACCCTGCCGATGCAGATGTTCGTAGGCTTGCGCGAGCACCTTGATCCGACCATCACCGCCGCGGCGACGCTGATGATGACATTGTCTATCCTCTTGCTGGTGGTCGCGGACCGGCTGCGACGGCGGCGCTGATGTTACGACGCCGGGCGCCAGAATGGCGCGCGGGCGCGCACCGGGTCGAGCAGCGACCAGTCACCCTGCTCGAGCTCGTGGCCCTTGGGGAAGGGCGCTCGCGCCTCCAGGCCGAGCGAGAGCATCACCCGGTCGTCGCGGTAATAGCAGAGCAGCACGATCCGGGTGAGTACTCTGACCGGGGCGCCGCCGTCTGCGCGCAGCTTCGCGGCCACCTCGCCACGGCGCGCGGCGTCCAGAGCGGCGAAGGGTCCGCCTGCCAGCTCGCGCAGCGTCGCCAGTGCGGCGTGCACGTCGTTGCGATCGCGGCCGATACTGTTCACGATGTCAGCGAAGATCGCGTCGTCGTCGGCGCCGGGCACGCCGTACTTCTCGCTGCGCGGAATGATCATGCCCGCGAGGCAGCGCAGGTCAGCGATCTCGGCCTCGGTCAGGGTCTGCTCGTTCATGCCGGCCTCAATCGAACAGGGTTGCCAGGCGCTGCTTGATGCTGTCGGCGATGTACAGCGCCAGCGCCTGGATCGAGGAGGTCGGATTCACGCCGCCGGAGGTGACGAAGATGCTGCCATCGACGATGAACAGGTTCCTCACGTCATGGCTGCGTCCCCACGAATTCACCACCGAGCGCTCCGGATCGTTGCCCATGCGGGCAGTGCCGAGCAGGTGCCAGCCGCCGTAGACGACGGGGCGTATGGTGTGGACATGACGTGCACCGGCGGCGGCGAGGATCTCCGCGCCGCGATCGATCGCGAAGTCGAGCATGCGGTTGGTGTTGTCGCCGATGCTGTAGTCGATCCTCGGCGCCGGGATGCCGTGTCCGTCCTTCAGGACCGGGTCGAGGGTCACCCGGTTGTGCTCCTCGGGCAGGTCCTCGGTGCAGATACCGACCGACATGCGGTGGCCGACGAGACCACGAAAAGCGTCGTGATGGCCGTCGCCCCAGGGCACGAGGCCGACGGCCTCCGTAGCGACCGCCTCGGTGCCGATTCCGACCGTGCGGTTGAACTGGAAATTGTAGCCGCGCACAAACCCGCGCGAGCGGTCGGTCTCGTAGAACTCCTGGCTCCACAGGCAAAGCGGCGGGCCGCGATGCCCGTCCATCGGTTCGTCGACATAGCCATTTACCACCGCCCAGGGATGGAACATCAGGTTCCTGCCCACCAGTCCGCTGGAATTGGCGAGCCCGTCGGGGAAGCGGCCGGAGGAGGAGTTCAGCAGCAGCCGCGGCGTGCCGACGCCGTTGCAGGCCATGATCACGACCTCGGCCGGCTGGAACTGTTCGACGCCGTCGCGGTCGTAATACACCGCGCCCGTCGCCATGCCGTCCTCGCCGGTGGCGATCTCGCGCACGCGGCAGTTGGTCCTGAGTTCGACACCGGCGCGGATGGCATGCGGCCAGTAGGTGATGTCCGTGCTCGCCTTCGCCCCCTGGGCGCAGGCCGGCGTGCAGTGGCCGAGATTGATGCAGGGTGCGCGGCCGTCGTACTCGGTGGTCGCGATCGTGGTGTCGGACGGCCACCAATGCCAACCGAGTGTGTTCATCGTCTGCGCGATCTTGGCGCCTGACCTGCCCAGCGGCAGAGGCGGCATCGGCGGCCGGTGTGCCGGGTAGGCGGGATCCCCGGCAAGGCCGGAGACGCCCATCATGCGATCGTTCTCGGCGAAAAACGGCTCCAGCGTGGCGTAGTCCACCGGCCAGTCGTCGGCCACGCCGTCCAATGTGCGGACGCGAAAGTCCGAAGGGTGCAGGCGTGGATAATGCGCCGTGTACATGATCGTCGAGCCGCCGACCGCGTTGAAGTTCACCACCTTGATCGGTGAGTTGTCGTCGTTGATCGGATAGTCGCTCGGCCGTTGCCGGATATTCGGGCTGATGGCGTAGTCGCTGAACACCCGTGCCTCGTAGTCACGACCGTTGGTCGGATAGTCGGACTGTTTCATCCAGTCACCCTGCTCGAGGCAGAGGATTCTCATGCGTGTCTCGGCGAGGCTCCACGCGACCGCGGCGCCGGATGCGCCGGAGCCGATGATGAGAACGTCGACCTTTTCTTTCATGCTCGACTCCCTCAGCCGCGCGCGACCAGGAACTGCTTGTTCACACAGTTGTCCAGCCGCCCGTCGCGCAGGAAACGCGCCGCCGTGCGCGAAGCGAACGAGCGATTGTCGCGCATGCTCTCGGGTGTGTAGAACGCCGAGTGCGGCGTCAGCACCAGGCGGTGGCGGAGCCAGTCCTCGTTGCGCTGCCAGGCAGCGATCAGGCGCCGCTGCGGATTGGCGGGCTCCTCCGGCAGCACGTCCAGCCCCGCGGCGAGCACGGTGCCGTCCTTCATCGCATCGTACAGCGCGTCGATATCGACGATCGGCCCGCGCGCCGTGTTGATCAGGATCATCCCGCGCTTCGCCGCTGCGAAGGCTTCGGCACCGATCAGGTTGCGCGTTTCCGCCGTGAGCGGCGCGTGGACGCTGACGAAATCGCACTGCCCCATCAGCTCGGCCAGCGACTCGGCGCGGCGCACGCCGATGGCGAACTGGTACCCGTTCGGCTGATACGGATCGTAGAACACGACGTCCATGTCGAACGCCTTGGCCCGGCGCGCCGCGGCCGTGCCGATGCGGCCCATGCCGACGACGCCGAAGGTGCACACCGATAGCCGCCGGCCGAACGGATTATGCGCCGGACGCCAGTTGGCGCGGAGATCGGCGTGCAACTCCTGGTCGTGATAGGCAATGCTCTTGCCCAGCGTCATCATCAGCGCGATGGCGTGGTCGGCGACTTCGCGGGTGCCGTAGTCGGGCGTGTTGCAGACCGGGATGCCCAGCTTGCCGAAGCGCTCGATGTCGACATCGTCGTAGCCGACCCCGTACTTCACGAAGATGCGGCATTTGCGCAGCTTGTCGATATATTGCGGCGGGCAGGAGCCGACGATGGCGTCTGCATTGGCCCATTGTTCGTCGGTCACCTCCGCCGCGTTGGCGCAGAATTCGGTCTCGAAGCCCGTGCCGACCGCGTCGCGGGCGATCTGGTGGAATTCGGCCGGAAGGTTCGGCCAGACAATGCGCATCGTCATCCTGTCGTTCCTCATCGTTGGTTCTCGCCTCGATGGTGCAGGCACCCGTGAAAGCGGGGTGGTTGCAACCGTCATCAACCACGGCCGATATACGGCATCTTTGTCGCCATCACCGTCATGAACTGGACGTTCGCTTCGAGCGAAAGACTGGCCATATAGGCGACGGCGCGAGCCACGTCGTTGACGTCGATGCGCGCCTCTGGCTCGACCTTGCCGCTGGCCTGCAGACGGCCTCGCGCCGTGTCTTCGTTGCGCGTGGTCGCAGCATTGCCGATGTCGATCTGGCCGCAGGCGATGTCGTATTCGCGCCCATCCAGCGACACCGATCGCGTCAGCCCGGTCGGTGCGTGCTTGGTTGCCGCGTAGGCGGTCGAGTTCCGTCGGGGCACATGCGCCGAGACCGATCCGTTGTTGATGATGCGTCCGCCGCGCGGCTGCTGGCTCTTCATCATGCGGAACGCGTGCTGCGCGCAGAGGAACGAACCGGTCAGGTTGGTCGCGACGACATTCGACCATTGTTCGAGGGTCAGATCGTCGATCGGGACGTTGCGGGTGCTGGTGCCGGCGTTATTGAACAGAAGATCGATCCGGCCGTGGGTCGCCTTGACCGTGTCGAACAATGACGCGATCGACGCCGGATCGGTGACGTCGGCCGGCACCACCAACATCTGTGGCGGCTTCGCCTTGGCGAGCGCGGCGGTTGCTTCCAGCATGTCGCGGCGGCGCCCTGCCAGCACCACCGAAAAGCCGTCGGCGAACAGCGCCAGCGCGGTCGCCCGCCCGATGCCGCTGCCGGCCCCCGTGATGACCGCGATCTTTCCCGAAGTCGTCATGGCCGATACCCTCAGGCGTCAGGTTGCGGTTACGCCGCCATCGACGATCAGGCCAGCGCCATTCATGTAGCCGGCGTCGTCGGAGGCCAGGAAAACGATGCCCTTGGCGATATCCATCGGCACTCCCAGGCGGCCCCATGGCACCGTATCCGTCACCGTCTGCCGCACCTGAGCGGTGTCGTTGCTGCCGCTGCGCTGCGCACGCGCGACGAAGGTCTGCTCGCCCATGTCGGTCTGGATCACGCCAGGGTGGATCGAGTTCACCCGGATCCGGTAGCCCTTGCGCGCGAATTCCAGC
>DASXNR010000226.1:0-8573 GCA_036494925.1 Acetobacteraceae bacterium | reverse complement strand
CCTGATCGGCTCGGCGCAGAAACTGCTGCCGGTCGTCACCGCCGTGGCGCATCCGTGCGACGAGGTGTCGCTCGGCGGCGCCGTGGAGGCGCGCAAGCTTCGGCTGATCGAACCGATCCTGGTCGGCCCGCCCGCCCGGATTCGCGATGTGGCGGCGCGCTACGACATCGAAATTGCCGATCTGCCGATCGTCGAATCCGCATACAGCCACGAATCCGCGGCCAAGGCGGTGGCTCTGGTGCGGGAAGGCAAGGCAGCGGCGCTGATGAAGGGCAGCCTGCACACTGATGAACTGATGGGCGCGGTGGTTGCGCGGGATACCGGCATCCGCACGGAGCGGCGGATAAGTCATTGTTTTGTTATGGACGTTCCTGGCCATCTTGATCCGCTGATCATCACCGACGCCGCGGTGAACATTGCGCCGACGCTGGAGGACAAGATCCACATCGTGCAGAACGCCATCGACCTGGCCCACGCGCTGGGCTTTCCCGAGGTCCGCGTGGCGATCCTGTCGGCAATGGAGACGGTGAATCCGAAGATTCTGTCCACGATCGAGGCGGCGGCGCTGTGCAAGATGGCCGATCGGGGTCAGATCACCGGCGCGCTGCTTGACGGGCCGTTGGCGCTCGACAACGCGATCTGCCCGGAGGCGGCGGCGATCAAACATATCGTCTCACCGGTCGCCGGACACGCCAATCTGCTGGTGGTCCCCGACCTCGAGGCGGGAAATATGCTGGCCAAGAGTCTGTCGTTCCTGGCAGGAGCCGATACCGCCGGCATCGTGCTCGGCGCGCGCGTGCCGATCATCCTGACAAGCCGGGCAGACTCATTGCTGGCGCGGCAGGCATCGTGCGCGATCGCCTCGATGGCGGCGGCGGCGCAGCGACGCTAGGGGCTGACTAGGATTTTGCCAGCCGCCGCGCGGTGCGCAGCAGGAGCTGGCGGTCTTCCGGCGCGCATTCACGATATAACCGGAGTATGGCGAGTTCATCGCCGGTGTGGGGCTGGCCGGGCGCGCGCTTGTCGTGTCCGTACATCAGGAACTCGACCCCCACACCGAGCTTTCCCGCGACACGCGTCAGGTTGGTCGTGACCTGACCGGCGCGGCCGGTCTCCCATTGCGCCACTGCGCTGCGCGACACGCCGACCTCGGCGGCCAACTGATCCTGTGTCCAGCCCAGCTGTTCGCGTGCGGTTCGAATGCGGGCGCCAATGTCTCGTGGGTGGGTCATTGCGGCAGCTTACGTCAGTTCTCCTAACGACGCCAGCGATTTTCGCGTCGGTCAGTTATTATGTTTGACAATCTACGTTGTTACCTCTAAACATGAAGTTCTTGTTCTGTTCAGGAATGCCCATGCCGAAGAAAATTGTCTGGACCGACGCCCAGGACACCCAGATCAGGCGCCTCCGGACGGAGGGCGCGTCCTGGGATACGATTGCGGCCATCCTCGGCTTGTCCCGCTGGACCGTCATCGAGCGTGGCCACCGCATCGGTGCGAGGCCACCGCCGCGCGAATTCGTCCCGCCGCCGGAGGACCCCGCTCGCGACCCATTGCCGGCCGGCCATCCACGGAGTTGGGACGTGCTCACCGCCGGCACTGTGCTGGAAAGCACGCCATACCCACTGCCGGTCTTCCCGCGCTGAGGCAGGAGTTCCCTCATGATCTCTGGCCATGCCACCGATACAGAGTTGTTTGACGCCGAACTGGTGACCTATCGGTTGGAGGAGGCCGGCGCGGCGCTGCTCGCCCTACCTGGAACCGGTTGGTCCACCCGCCTACGGGCTTCGTCCCTGGAAATTGTACGGGTGGCAATCGAGAACTATGGCTGGACCGAGAAGCGCATTCGTCCGCCGATCCCGTCGGCCGCCCGCATCACGCGCATGGATGAGGCACTGGCGTGGATCACCCTGATTCCGATCGACCGCTACGTGCTGCGGCGTATCGTCGGGGCACGTAGCCTGGTGCACCCGATCACCGAGCGTCACCTCTACCCGTGGCGCCGTCTCGCCACCGCAATCGGCGCCGACCACAAGGCGGTGCAGCGCTGGCACGCCCAGGGGATCGACCTGATCGTGGCAGCGCTGAACCACAAGGTTGCGACGACCGCCTAAGGGTGCTTGTGGATCGGATCCACCCAGTAGACCGCCTCCGGCTTCTCCACCGGCTCGATGTCCAGGTTCACCACGACGGCCTCGTTGTCGCTGCGCACCAGCACGCACTCCAGCGTCTCCTCCGAGCTGGCGTTGATCTCCTGGTGCGGCACATAGGGTGGGACGAAGATGAAGTCCCCTGCCTCAGCCTCGGCGACGAACTCCAGCTGCTCGCCCCAGCGCATACGGGCCTTGCCACGCACCACGTAGATCACGCTCTCCAGCGCGCCGTGGTGGTGTGCGCCGGTCTTGGCATTGGCATGGATGCTGACTGTGCCGGCCCAGATTTTCTGCGCGCCGACCCGAGCGGCGTTGATCGCGGCGGCGCGGTTCATGCCGGGTGTCTGCGCGGTGTTGGGATCGAGCTGGTTGCCCTTGATCACCCGCACGCCATTGTGCCGCCAGTCCACGGCGCCGGGCGTGGGTGGCTCGTGGTGATGCTCATGATGGCTCATCGGCTGCGTCCTTCGGCTGATCCGGCCTTACTATCGGCATGCCGATGCGGGAAGGAAAGGCAGTGGACGGATTTGTCGTGCATGAGGTGGCGGCGGACGTCGTGGTGCGCACCGGACGCGCCATGCCGGAGCTGCCGGCGGCGGTGGACCGGGAAGTGGAGCGACTGTGGCAAGCGGCCAGCCGGCGGGTGGCCACCGGCGGGGCCGGGCGGATGTTCAATGGCCGGGTGTTCAGCGCCGATGACATCACCCCAGACCTGATCACTGGCCATCTGACCGAGTACCGCCGCGCGGTCGCACAAATGGAGCGGCCCGAACTGTTCGCCGAGCTTGGCGTACGGTCATTCGCGGTGTGCGGTGTGTTGCGCTGTGCCGGAGGCGTGGTGGTGGGACGGCGGCACCGTGCGGCGATCTACCAGGCAGGCATGTGGCAGCTGCCGCCGGCCGGGAGCGTGGACGCGGGTGCGGTGGGAGTGGATGGTGCGGTCGATCTACGGCGCCAGTTGTTTGGCGAGCTCCGGGAGGAGCTGGGCCTTCCATCCGATGCGGTGGATGAGCCGCGGCCGCTCTGCATTGTCGAGCACCCTGGCAGCCACGTGTCGGATCTCGGCCTGACGTTGGTCACCAATTTGAGCGCCGAGGCGGTGCTGGCCGCGCACCGGGTGGGTGGGAACACGGAATATGAGCAGATGCTGGTGGTGCCGGAAGCCCGGCTGGCGGCCTTTCTGACGGAAGTGGGGGAGGCCCTGGTGCCGTCGGCGCGTGAGTTTCTGGTGCGTGCCGGATTGGCGAATCGGAATCCCGATCGAGTCGTTGACTCTGAGCGCTGGCTGAGAACAAATAAGGAACACAACCATGCGCCCGCCATTCTACATCGCTGAACGTCCTGCTGACGAATCCGCGGCTTTCCCCGGGGATGGCGACTTTCTGCGCTCGGGCCGGCTCAGTCGGCCGAAAGCCTTGCCGGCGCATCTGGCCGCGCTGCTGCGAGGGCCGGCAAAGCCGGCCGGTGCCTCCCTGCCGTTCGACGATCCGCGCGTGGATGGCTGCCTGGGTGGCGGTCTGCCGCTGGGCCAGTTGCACGAGATCGGCGCGGCGGGCCTGGATGCGGAGACTGCCGCGCTGCCCACCGGTTTCATCGCCGCCCTGCTGGCGCGCATCGCCCCGGCCAGGCCGGTATTCTGGATCGCTCCCGTCAGCGACCTGCATCCGCCCGGCCTGCTGTCCTACGGCTTCGATCCCAACCGGCTGCTTCTGGTGCGCCCGCCCAAGGATGTCGAGACACTCGCCGCCATGGAGGTCGCATTGCGCGAGGGCGTTGCCGCCGCCGTGGTGGGGGAGGTGGGGCAGTTCGACCGCACCACCTCGCGCCGGCTGCAACTTGCCTGCCTGCGCCACGGCTCCACCGGCTTCGTGCTGCGTCGCTGGCCGCATGGCCACAAAGCCGCGGACCGGGAGGCCAGCGTTGCCATCACCCGCTGGCATCTTACCCCGATGCCCAGCGTGAAGGACGGCAAGGAACCGGGTCTGCCGCGCTGGCACGTGGCGTTGACGCACGCGCGCGGCGGAAGGCCGGGGGAATGGATCATGGAGGCTTCGGATGATGCGACGCATCCTCTCCGTGTGGTTGCCGCACTGGCCGATCACGCGCCTGAGCCGCAGCGTTTCCGCCTCGCCGGATAGGCCGCTGGTCACTGTCGAGACCGTCCGCGGCGTGCGGCATCTGGTTGTGGTGGGCATGCACGGAGAGGCGCAGGGGCTGTCGCCCGGCCAGACGCTGACCGCCGCTCGTGCCGTCTGTCCCGCGCTGGTTCCCGTCGACGCCGATCCGGTGGCCGATGAAGCCGCCTTGGCCAAGCTCGCCACCTGGTGCGAACGATACACGCCGATGGCGGCACCCGATCCGCCGGATGGGCTGTGGCTGGACATCACCGGCTGCAGCGCGGTGTTCGCCCGCGAAGCCGAGCTGGCGCACGACCTCGCCATCCGGCTGGAGCGGAATGCCGTTCCCTGCCGGCTGGCGATTGCCGGCACCAGCGGTGCCGCCTGGGCACTGGCACATGCCGGGAAAGACCGGATCATTCTTGCGTCAGGAGAGGAAAGGACAGCCCTGGCCGATCTGCCCGTTACCTGTCTGCGGATCGATGCCGGCACGGTGACTGGCCTGCGTCGCCTCGGCCTGCGGACGGTGCGGGATCTGCTGCGCATCCCGCGGGCCCAGATCACCGCCCGCTTCGGCGCCTTGCCGGTGCTGCGGCTGGATCAGGCGCTCGGGGCGATCGAGGAGGCCATCGACTGGCCGCGCCCGCCGATCGAGTGGCACGAACGCCTGGCCTTCGTCGAACCGATCGGCACGCCGGAGGACCTGAGACTTGCCCTGGCACGGCTCGCCGAACGCCTGTACCGTTGTCTGGCGGAGCAGGACAAAGGCGGCCAGCGCTTCGTCGCGCGATTCTTCCGCGTAGATGACGTGGTGCCGCGGATCGCGGTGAGCACCGCGCTGCCGGTGCGCGATCCTGCCTACCTGCACAAGCTGCTGTGCGAGAAGCTGGACACCGTCGATCCGGGGTTCGGCATCGAGGTGATGGGGCTGGAAGCCGAGACCGTAACGCCGCTGCATGCGCCGCAGACCCGGCTCGCCGATATCGCCGCGCTGGATGCGAGTGATCGCCTCGCCGGCGTGGTCGATACGCTAGCCAACCGTCTTGGTGCGGACCGGGTTTCCCGCGTCACGCCGTACGCGAGCCATGTGCCGGAACGCGCGGTGCGGCGTGTACCGCCACTGCCGGTCAAACAGCCGTCCTGGGTCGGCGATCCGGCCGCGCCACGACCGATCCGCCTGTTGCGCCGGCCGGAGGAGATCGAAGTCATCGCGCCCGTGCCGGACGATCCTCCCATTCGGTTCCGCTGGCGCGGCGTTTCGCACCGCGTGCGCGCCGCCGCCGGTCCCGAACGGATCGCCGCCGAATGGTGGCGCGGCAAGCGATCCGGCAAGCGGCCGGAGACTGACCTGATCCGCGACTATTATCGGGTGGAGGATTCCGATGGTGCGAGGTTCTGGATCTTTCGCACCGGCCTGCACGCCGAGGACCGGATGCCGCGGTGGTATTTGCATGGATTGTTTGGGTGAACCGATCCATGACGGTAGGGGCAACGGTCGTGCCACGCCCCGCCGTGTCCTATGCCGAACTCCAGGTGGCGAGCGCATTCTCCTTTCTACGCGGCGCCTCATCGCCCGAGGAACTCGCCGCGACCGCGTCGGTGCTGGGGCTGTCCGCCATCGGCATCACCGACCTCAACAGCGTGGCCGGCGTGGTGCGCATGTGGGATGCGGCGAAGGAGGTGGGCATCCGTCTGGTAGTCGGCGCGCGCCTGTCGTTCCGCGACGATACGCCCGATCTGCTTTGCTATCCGCGGGATCGCGCGGCGTGGGGACGCCTCACGCGTCTGCTCACCGTCGGCAAGGGACGCGTGCCGCATGGCGACACCGGCGAAGCCGCGAAGGCCACCAATCGCTGTTTCCTGCATTACGCCGATCTGCTGGAACACGGCGAAGGACAGCTTCTGCTCGTCGTCGCACCGGATCGGTTGGATGCCGGCTTCCAGGCAAATCTCCAGCGTCTGAAAGCTGATTTTCGTGGCCGGGCGTATCTTGCCGCCACCCGCCGCTATCGTGGCGATGATGCCCGCCGTTTGCGTGCGATGGCCGAGCTGCCATTGCCAATGGCGGCGACCAACGACGTGCTCTACCACTTGCCTGACCGGCGGCCGTTGCAGGACGTGATGACCTGCATCCGCCTCGGCTGCCGCATCGATCAGGCGGGCCTTGCGCTACAGCCCAATGCCGAACGTCATTTAAAATCGCCGAAGGAGATGGAGCGCCTGTTCCGCGATTACTCCGATGCGGTGATGCGCACGCAAGACATCGTCGAACGCTGCGTCTTCTCGCTCGAGGAACTGGCCTATGAGTACCCGGACGAGCCGATCCCGCCCGGTCAGACGCCGGACGAGCATCTTGCCAACCTGACCTGGCAAGGGGCGGCGGTGCGATATCCCGACGTGGTTCCGCCGCAGGTGCGCGACACCATCGAGAAAGAGCTGCGCATCATCGCGCGGCTCAACTATGCGCGGTATTTCCTGACGGTGCATGACATCGTCCGCTACGCCGTCAGCCGCGACATCCTCTGTCAGGGTCGCGGTTCGGCGGCCAATTCCGCGGTGTGCTACTGCCTGCACATCACCGCGGTCGATCCAACGCAGATCAACCTGCTGTTCGAGCGTTTCATTTCCACCGAACGCCGCGAACCGCCGGACATCGATGTGGACTTCGAGCACGAGCGGCGGGAAGAGGTCATCCAATACATCTACCAACGATATGGCCGCGAGCGCGCCGGTATTGCGGCGACGGTGATCCACTATCGGCCGAAGCGGGCAATCCGCGAGGTGGGCAAGGTCATGGGGCTGTCGGAGGACGCCACGGCGGCGTTGTCCGCGCAGTCGTGGCATGCGGAGGAAGAACTCTGGTCGGATGAATGTCTGACGGAGATCGGCCTCGATCCGCACAGCTTTGTGGTTCGCCGCTCGATCGAACTGGCTCGGCAGCTGGTTGGGCTGCCGCGGCACCTGTCGCAGCATGTCGGCGGCTTCGTGCTGACGCGCGGCCGGTTGGACGAGACCGTGCCGATCGGCCGCGCTGCGATGGAGAGGCGCACCTTCATCGAGTGGGACAAGGACGACATCGACCGGCTCGGCATCATGAAGGTCGATGTGCTGGCGCTCGGGATGCTGACCTGCATCAGGAAGGCATTCGGGCTGCTGGGAATGAAGAACCTGGCTGAAGCCCCGACGGAAGACCCGGCGGTCTATGACATGCTGTGCCGAGGCGATTCGATCGGCGTGTTCCAGGTGGAATCGCGAGCGCAGATCAACATGCTGCCGCGGCTCAGACCACGCGTGTTCTACGACCTGGTGATCGAGGTGGCGATCGTGCGTCCCGGGCCGATCCAGGGCGATATGGTGCATCCGTATCTGCGCCGGCGGCAGGGACTGGAGAAGCCGGATTTGCCGTCTCCGGCGCCCGAATGCGGGGCGGCGGACGAGTTGCAGCAGGTGCTGGGGCGGACGCTCGGCGTGCCGCTGTTCCAGGAACAGGCGATGCGCATCGCGATCGACGCGGCGAAGTTCACGCCGGAGGAAGCCAACCAGCTTCGCCGCTCGATGGCGACGTTCCGCAACGCCGGCACCATCCATCGTTTCTTTGCTAAGATGGTCGAAGGCATGACAGCACGCGGCTACACGCAGGATTTTGCCGAGCGCTGCTTCCACCAGATCGAGGGTTTCGGCACCTACGGTTTCCCGGAAAGCCACGCCGCCAGCTTTGCGCTGCTGGTCTATGTCTCGGCCTGGCTGAAATGCCATCACCCGGCGGCGTTTGCCTGCGCGCTGCTGAACTCGCAGCCGATGGGATTCTACGCGCCGGCACAGATCGTGCGCGACGCGCGCGAGCATGGCGTGGAGGTGCGTGCCATCGACGTGGGCGCCAGCGAATGGGACTGCACGCTGGAAGCAGGGGCACTGCGGCTGGGGTTTCGGCTGATCAGCGGATTTTCGCAGGAGTGGGCGGAACGGCTGGTCGAGGTGCGCTGTACCGACTTTGCCGGCCTGGTCCGCCTGGGACTCCCCCGCGCCGCTCCCGTGATGCTGGCGGAAGCCGATGCGCTGCGCAGCCAAAAACTCGATCGGCGAGCTGCGCTGTGGCAAGTGCGCGGCCTGTCGGACATGGCGGAGCTGCCTCTGTTTGCCCACCAGCCGGTTGCGATTCACCATGTTCCGCTGCCTGTCATGACGGCGGGTGAACACGTAATCACCGACTACCAGACCGCCGGTCTGTCGCTGAAGTCACACCCGATGCGCTTCCTGCGCACGCAGTTCACCGCCGAGGGCGTGCTGAGCTGCGCGCAGGCCGT
>DASXNR010000225.1:0-2718 GCA_036494925.1 Acetobacteraceae bacterium | reverse complement strand
TCACGCCGCACAGGACATGTACGAAATTGAGGAACCAGCGGTTCCCGCTGACGATGGCAAAGATCATCACCACGAGCGCCAGCGCCGCGTACCACAGATAGTGCCAGCGGATGATGCGCTCGGGTGTGTCGGCAGTGATGCTCGTCATGCTTTTATTTTAGCACTATTCCGCCGGTTGGGGAGATTGCGCCGGCGCCGGCTTGCGCCCGTCCCGCGCCAGGCGCCGGCTGAGCACATAGAACACCGGCGTGAAGATCAGGCCGAAGACGGTCACCCCGATCATACCCGCGAACACGGTGGTGCCCAGGGTCTGTCGCAGCTCCGAACCGGCCCCTTCCGACCAGACCAGGGGCACGACGCCGAAGATGAAGGCGAGCGAAGTCATGAGAATTGGGCGGAAGCGCAAGTGCGCCGCCTCCACCGCCGCCGCAGCGCGGTTGCGGCCTTCGTCTTCCAGCTGGCGCGCGAACTCGACGATCAGGATCGCGTTCTTGGCGGCGAGCGCGATGAGCACCACGAAACCGACCTGGGTCAGGATGTTATTGTCCTGTCCGCGCAGCAGCACACCGATGATGGCCGAGACCAAGCACATGGGCACGATCAGTACGACGGCGAGCGGCAGGGTCAGGCTCTCGAACTGCGCGGCCAGCACCAGGAACACGAACACCACACCCAGTCCAAACGCGAACGCCGCGGTATTGCCGGCACGGATCTGCTGAAACGCGAGCGTGGTCCACTCGAACCTGAAGCCCTCAGGCAGTGTCTCCTTGGCGAGCTTCTCCATGATGGCGATTGCCTGGCCTTGCGAAAAGCCGGGCGCCGCCTGCCCGTCGAGCTCGGCCGCCGGATAGATGTTGTACCGCGGCATGCGGTACGGCCCAGCAATATCGCGCACCGTCGTGAACGAACCGAGCGGCGCGGTCGCCCCGCTGATCGTGCGCACCCGCAGATTCAGTACGTCCTGCGGATCAAGGCGATACTGGCTTGCAGCCTGCGCCTGCACTCGGAACGTGCGACCAAACAGATTGAAGTCGTTGACGTAGGACGATCCAATGTAAGTCTGCAGCGTGTTGAACACGTCCGGCAGGTTGATCCCGAGCAGTTCCGCCTTGACGCGGTCAATCTCCAGGTAGACCTGCGGCGTTTGGTTTTCGAACAGCGAGAAGACCTGCACCAGCCCGGGCGTCTGCGCCGCCTTTCCCATCATGGCGTAGGCAGCGCCCTGCAGGGCGGCGGGTCCGGCTCCGGTCCGGTCTTCGATCATCATACGAAAACCGCCGGCGTTGCCGATTCCTTGCACGGCCGGCGGCTGCACGACCAGCACAAGGCCCTCCTGGATCTGCATAAACTTGCCGAACAACGTGCGCTGGATGGCGTCAGCCGAAAGGCGCGGATTGCCGGCACGCTTGGCGAAAGGCTCGAGCACCACAAATATGGCGGCGGCATTGGGTGAGTTGGTGAACGTCGCACCAGAGAAGCCGACGATTTCGATGGCGTGTCCCACACCTGGCGTTTTCAGGGCGATGTCGGACACGCGCCGCGTCACGGCATCGGTGCGCGCCAACGAGGCCCCGGGCGGGAGCTGTATGACGCCAATCAGGTAGGCGCGATCCTGCTGCGGGATGAAGCCCGACGGCGCGTGCGAGAAGATATAGCCACCGCCGGCGATGATGAGCACATAAACGCCCAGCATGATCCCGGCGACGCGCACCGCGCGTCCGGCGAGCCAGCCGTAGCCGTTCGTCGCCGCCGTGAAGCCGCGATTGAACAGGCGGAACGCACCGTGGATCGGCCGCTCCCACCAGCGGTCGCGATGCGTGCGATCATGTGGTTTGAGCAACAGCGCGCACAGGGCGGGCGACAGCGTCAGCGATACGACCAGCGAGATCACGGTCGCGCCGGCGATGGTCAGTGCAAACTGGCGATAGAACTGGCCGGATATGCCGGTGATGAATGCGGACGGAATGAACACCGCGCACAGAACCAGACAGATCGCGATCAGCGCGGCGCCGACCTCATCCATGCTGCGGATCGCGGCGTCACGGGGCGATAGACCCGCCGCCATATTGCGCTCGACGTTCTCAACGACGACGATCGCGTCGTCGACGACGATGCCGATCGCCAGCACGATCCCGAACAGCGACAAGTTGTTGAGCGAGAAGCCGACCGCGGCCATCACGAAGAACGTACCGATGAGCGACACCGGGATGGCGATGATGGGAATGACCGCCGCGCGCCAAGTCTGCAGGAACAGCAGCACCACCAGAACGACCAGCACGATCGCCTTCCAGATCGTGTCGATCACCGCGTTGACCGACTCGGAGATGAACTGGGTCGGGTCGTAGTAGATCCCGTAAGCTAGGCCGGGCGGGAAATCCTTGGCGAGCTGCGCTGTCATGGCGCGCACCGCATCTCCAGTGGCCAGCGCGTTGGAGCCGGGACGCTGGAACACCGCAATGGCGACTGCCGGCTTCTGGTCGAGATAGGAATTGCTCGAGAAATCCTGGGCGGTCAGCTCGACTCGCCCCACGTCGCGCACCCGGACAACGGCGTCACCAACCTGCTTGACGATGATGTTGGCAAATTGATCCGGATCGGTCAGGCGGCCCAGCGTGCGCACCGCGATCTGGAAGGCCAGCTGGTTCGCGACCGGCGGCTGGTTGAGCATGCCGGAGGCGACCTGGACGTTTTGCCCTTGCAGCGCCTGGGTGACGTCAG
>DASXNR010000224.1:0-4597 GCA_036494925.1 Acetobacteraceae bacterium | reverse complement strand
CAGCAGCGTGCCCAGGGCGCCGGCGCGTTCCTGGGCGAGTGTGTCGCAGATGATGGCGGCATCGGCCTGGACGAGCGGGATTTCGCCGCGGGCGACCGGGCGGCCCATCTCGCGGGCGATGCCGTAGATGTTGCGTGGCGCCGTCATGAGACGCCACGGGGTACGTGCGAGCATAGGCACAGCTCCGCTTGACGCGGGCGGCCGGCTCTGTAAAAACGGTGCTGCACAGCATCCGTCTCACATGCCAGCCACCAGCTGGTTAACCCATTACAGATGCCGCTCGGTTCCCGCCGGGCGGCATTTCTGTGTATGCACGAGAGTCGGGCGCGCCGGAAGGGCATCATTCTGCGGCCTGCAGCTGTGCCGCGCCCCAGGCCAGCAGCGGCGCGTCGTCCATCACGCGGGCAGGTTGCGGCGGACGCTGGACGAACAGGTCCGGCTGCCGCTGCGCCTCCTCGAGCCGGCGGCAAGCGATGTCGAAGTACTTCGGCTCGATCTCGATGCCGACGAAGCGGCGCCCGAGGCGCGCACAGGCAACGCCCGTCGTGCCGCTGCCCATGAACGGGTCGAGGATCGTGGTGGCCTTCACGAAGCCCAGGCACCACTCCATCAGCGCGACCGGCTTCTGTGTCGGATGGAAATACTGCCCCTTCTCCGATGAGCGCAGCAGTCCGGCCCAGAGGTTGCGGAACACACGCGGCGCGCCGAGGACGTTGGTCCAGGCCAACTCGGCCTCACCGAGCGGCCAGCCGTTGACGGCCATATCCTCGGCATTCTTGCGTTTGTCCCAGATCAGCCATCCACCCGATGGCTTTAGGGATTCAGCGAAATGGTTGGCACCCCATAGGATCGTTTCGCGCCGCACCCATGAACGCGGATCAAACGGCTCGTTATCGCCGATGATGTCAGCGTGCGCCGTGACCTTGGTGCGGTCCCAATTATCCCACCAGGGGCTTGATTTGGTAACGAACCTCTGCGCATTGCACTTTGTGGCGTTGCCCCATGGTGGATCGGTCACCACCGCCTCAATGTCCGTGACAAGTTCATGCGAGGTAAGGGCGTCCGCGAGGTACAGCGTGGCGTCGCCGATGTGCTCCACGCGGATCATGGCGTACCCGCCGCGCCGATGGGGCGGTCGCGATCCTTCTTCTCGTGGAAACGCATAAGATCGCAGGCGCGGCATGCGATGTAGCCGCTCTTTTCCAGGCGAGCGTTCGGCCCCAGTCTGTGCATAGGGCCGCACGGCCCAGCTTCCCCGAGCTTCGCGTAGGGTCGGCGCGCAATGGGCGCCGTCGGGTCGTCAGCGGTCAGGTGACGCCATGTGCGCCGCTGCTTGACGGCAGCAACAGCAGCCTTCGTAGTGCCGATGGCGTCGGCTATATCCTGATAACGACCAGATGCCGCATCTATGCTCAGAACGTCCCCTGGCGTCAGAATTGCCCGCCAGACGCCCTCGCCCCGAGCCATCCGTCCTTTGATTGCCGCATCTCTGGAATTATCTGCCGGACTACCCAGGAACAAATGGGCTGGATTGACGCATGGCGGATTATCACAGCGGTGGCAGACCAGTAGTCCTTCCGCGATCGGGCCACGATAGAACTTATACGACGCACGATGCGCACGGATCATTCTTTGCGATATCTTGAGTCGCCCATAGCCGTCTTTTCCGATCGCACCAAGCCACGGCCAGCATTCGTCATACTGACCCTTTGTGAAAAAGCTCTCGAAACGCTCTAGAGACTTGCCGGTGGCGTGCTGGAACGCTGAGTAACAGGCCCGCGAACAGAAAGTCGTCCCGTAACTAGCGCGCTTATGGCGAGCAACCGGCGTGGCACAGTAGGTGCAGGTGTAATGAAACGGCATTACGACGAGCGCTCCGCCCCTATGGGGCGATCACGATCAGGCGGGGCACGTTCGCTGAAAAAAAGTTGCGGCGAGCCGCACTTGCCATCGACGTACCAAACGCCACAGAACTCCGACACCCGGCCGCGCCACACCCCCCGCTCCGCGTGCAGCACGCCGCCGCCGATCTGGACGCGGCCGTCGAACAGGTCGACGCGCAGCCGCGGCGCATCACCGGGCGCTCCCGGCACCCGCTGCGTCACCACCTGCGGCTTCGCGGGATGGTCGGCCAGCACGCCCACGCCCAGGCCGTCGCGGGCCTCGAGGGTGACGGAGAGCGTCACGCAGCACGCCCCTTGCGTGGCCCAAAGCGCGTGAGCGTCTCGGTACGAAAAGCATCGCGATGGCGCAGCAACGCGCCGGCGGTGTGATCCAGCCGATCGATGTTGTACCAGCAGTCGTCCTCGCTTAACTTGTCGCGAACGATATATTCCGGCTCAGCCCAACTCCCGTCAGACTCACGGCGGGGCATGCGCGGATACCGGTCCTGCAACGCGTCATCGAATAACTCGGCCTGCCCAGCGACAAAAGCAGCGGCCCGAGCCGCCGGATCGAACCGACCACGTAGGCGCTCTCGCGCCATCTGCAGCATGTGCATATAACAGCCATACCAGCCGGCGTTGTGCAGATCGTAACGAAATTTGATGAGCTCCATGGCGCCAGTGGCGATTGAGTCGGGTGCGACAGATACCTTGTTCTTTTGAACGTCGATCATCTGTCCGATCGCGTCGGATAGAGCATCTCGGTCGCGCTTGTTCATTCGATCCCCCCCAACCATTCGGCAATCAGCGGCGCCAGCCGGCGAAACGTGTCTCGCATATGATCGTGCATCGGCGTCGCCATGAGGCGGTGCGGGTCACGCTTCAACAGACCGCGTTCTTCAAAGTCGTACAGCACACCCCAGAGCCACAGCGCGTCCTCATCGCCACGTAGCTGTGGGATCGGCTCATATTCACGCGCTTCCTGGCGCTCCAGCATCCCTGCGGTAGTAGGGCGCCACATCCGGTCCGACAGATCAGCCTCGAATTGCTCGCGCGGGATCGCTGCAAGCCGCTGCCAATCAGAGGATTGCTGTTTGCTGATGTTGAGGTCTTTCAAGGTCGGATCGTCCGACCTTGATGGGGAGCGGCGATCACCGCCGTGTGCGATCTGCTCGGTCAGCATATGCCCGCAGCGATCCTCAGCGCGTATCCGTATCTCGATCGCCTGCCGCTCTGCCTCTTTGTTCATCGCCATGCGCGCATACATCTCGAGCGCACGGGCCTTGTCGCGGATGTCTTTCACCTCATCGATGGCATGTGCTTCGGCGATCGCGCGGCACATCGCATCGTAACGAACGAGTTGCGTCGTTTCGCTCATGCCGCCACCTTGATGCGTCGCTTGCGTGGGATCTCCCAGGTATCGAGGCAGGCAAGTACCTCGGCCACGTCTCGGGCGATGCCGATCCGGCACCCCGACAACAGCAACGTCGCCGCCAACGACCGCTGGTCACCCGACAGCACGCCGTCCCGCGACTTCATTTCGCACCAGAAAGCCCTGCCTTGGTACAGCACGATGATGTCCGGCACGCCGGCAACCACGCCGCGCGCCGCGCGGATGGCGGGGACAGCGGCACTGCCAGGGTCATGGCCGTACGCCATGTCGATGCTGAACCAGCAGACGCCGTGCTCCGAGACGTGGCCCTCGCGCGCGATCTCCATGCGCAGCACAGCCGCGGCGGTCTTGTGCTCGGCGTGCTCTGGCACCACCGGCGCGATCAGCGCGTATTGCCGCCGCGCACTCATGCCGACACCCACGCATCGCGCGTCGACGGCCGGCGCTCGCGGGCGCGCGTCCGGTGCTGCTCGCAGTACGGCCCCTTGCCTTCCACCACGGCCTCGCACAGCCGGTGCGGGCGGTCCTCCGTCACCGGCCACTGGCAGCGGGAGAACGTCGCCGTGGGCACCGCCAGGCGCTGCGGCTCGCACGCCACCCGGAGCGGCGTCGGCGCCTTCCGGCCCTCCCGGCGTTCCCCCCGACGCTCCGCCTGGCGCTCGACCTTGCGGTTGCCGCGGCCTCCGTATTGCGGCGGGTGCGCATGCGGCGGCCACCCCTCCCGGTGCGCCTTGCCGATCAGCGCATGGCGCGTGCAGCCGTGGCCGATCCGGCGCGCAATCTCGGTCACGCCGACGCCCTCGTCCCACAGCGCGCGGGCGCGCTCGAGGCGGCCGTCCAGCATCCAGTGTGGTGTCTCTTGCATCGGCCTCCCCGGCGCGCCCCCTGACGCGCGTTTGTCGTCAGTCGGTCACGGCGGTGTCATGGCTAAATGCGTGGCTCGGGCATGGGCAGCGGGCGCGGTCACGTGCGCTACGCCGCGACTTTGGTGCGGTGATTGGCGGCGACGAGCTGGGTCAGCCGGGCGGCCTCACGGGCCTCGTCGGCCTTATAGTCCCGGATGAACTCCCGCACCCTCTCGGCTGTTCTGGAACGGAAGTCAGCGCCAGCCCGCAGCCGACCCACGAACTTCCCGTCATGCACCGCCAGGCGCCCTACCGTGCTTTCCAGCATGTCACGGGGCGCCAGGAACTCGTCGATCTCGGCTAGCAGCTTTTCCCGCTCGGTCATTCGGGGAATATTTCGGGAGTCTTCCCCTTCGTCAAGGGATAATCTATATCTGGCGAAACCCCTCAGGCTCGTGGAATAATCCCCTGGTGAT
>DASXNR010000223.1:0-23962 GCA_036494925.1 Acetobacteraceae bacterium | reverse complement strand
AACCGGAGACGTTCAGGAAGAAGGACGCGTCCGCCTTCATCACCCGGCGTACAGCGGATGCCACATCGGTCAGCCAATCGAGATAGTCATCCTCGCTTCGCCTATCGTCATAGCCGCGATAGGTCAGGCCGAGATTGTACGGGGGCGACGTCACGACAACGTCGACTGATCCAGCATCAAAGGTTGGCAGCACCGCAAGGCAATCGCCGCAGATCAGACGATGCTCACGTTGAGTGATGGGACTATCAGCCTCCGCGACCTTATCCATCGTGTCAGCGCATGCCGGACGGAATCACGCGCTGCGGGCAGATACCAAGCGCCAGACCGGATCGCGGGTCGAGAGGTTCCGCTCGAAGGTCCAGATGTCGGTAATCTCGGTCACGGCGTCGGTCCCGACCACCGGATGCCCATCCTTGTCCTGCGTCAGACTGGTCTGATCGGAGACGAACCGCACGGCGATCGAAGCAATCGTGCCGCGCAGGTCCGCATTTTCGACCGCGGCACTGTGGATGGCATGAATGGTGCTGACCTGGGTCTGGCCAGTTGCCTCCCGCGCAGCGATCGCCTGCTCAAAGCCGCGATAGGTGTCGTCGGACAGCAGGCCCTGCAGCGTCGTGCGGTCGCCGGCGGCGAACGCGGTCACGATGATGCGGAATGCTTTTTCGGCACCGTCGAGGAAGGCAGTCGGGTCGAAGCTCCGGTCCACGGAGTGCATCCGGCCGAGCGTCTGACCGATTGCGCTGGTCGGTTCCGGCAGAGTGCGGGTGCCAGCCGGCGCAGGCGGCTCCGCCTGGGCATCGATCACCGGCGCGGTTGTGTTCTGGCCCGTCGGCGGTTGATAAGGCGGTACTTGGCGCTCGAACCCCGTGCGCCGGCCGAGAATGCTGCGCAACCGCAGCACCAGGAAGGCCGCGATCATCCCGAACAGGATCAGGTCGATCGGAAAACTGCTGCCCGCGCCCATCATTGCTCTCCTCCTGGCCACAGATAAGGGTGCGCCGCCCCGTACACAAACATTTCTCGCTGGGCGGCTGGCTTGCGAGCCAGGGAACCGGCCTGTATTGCCCCGCCATGATCCTGCTGCGCCACGGCCAGAGCGAGTTCAACCTGCATTTCACCGCGACGCGGCGCGATCCCGGCATCGTCGATCCGCGGCTGACCGAGCTTGGCCACCTCCAGGCGGCCGAAGCGGTCGGTCGTCTCGCCGGCGAGCGGATCACCCGTATCATTACGTCTCCTTATACTCGGGCGTTGCAGACCGCTGCCCCGCTGGCTCGTGCGCTCGGGGTGAGGGTGCTGATCAATCCGATCGTGCGGGAGCGCTACGCCTTTGCCTGCGACGTCGGCACGCCGCGGACCGAACTGGAGCGCGCCTGGCCCGAGCACGATTTTTCGACCATCGATGAGGTTTGGTGGCCGGCAGTGGAAGAGCCTGCCACCTCGGTGATGGGTCGCGCCGCGCTGTTCCGCGCCGAGATGGCAGCGCTCCCGGACTGGACCGACACGCTTGTCATCAGCCACTGGGGTTTCATCCTGTCGTTGACGGGCAAGAGTGTGACGAACTGCGAGTTGCTGCGCTGCGATCCGAACGGGGAACCGCCCGAGCAGCTCACTTGGCGAGCCTGACCGCTCACGCGGAACAGGATGGCGCCGCCCTGCCATCCGTGCTACCCGGCGCCGCCACACGGGTGCCTCAGCCCGGGCTGGCAATGAGACGGAGATCGAGATGTCCGAGACGACCACACCACCCCCGTCGGCCGGCCAGCCGCAGACGCCGCCGTTGGTGGTCAACATCCAGTACGTCAAGGATCTTTCCTTCGAGGTGCCTGGTGCTCCGCAGGTGTTCACCCAGCTTCGTGCGCAGCCGCAGGTCAACATCAACCTCGATGTGCAGGCACGCCGTGTGCAGGAAGGCCAGAACGTCTTCGAGGTCGCCATCATGATCCGCGCCGAGGCGCACGAGGCAGCGGCGCAGTCCGGCAACGGACAATCGGCCGCGGTGCCACCGACTGTGTTTGTGGCCGAGCTGACGTACGCCGGCGTGTTCACGCTTTCCGGCCTCCCGGACAACGCGATCGAGCCGGTGCTTCTGGTCGAGTGCCCTCGCATTCTGTTTCCGTTCGCCCGCAACATCCTGTCGGATGTGACACGGGATGGCGGCTTCCCGCCAGTTCTGCTGCAGCCGATCGACTTCGTCGCGCTGTGGCAGCAGCGACGCGCACAAGCACAGGGTCAGCCAGGAACGAGCGCGATCGTTTGAGCCGCTACGCCTCAGGGCCGGAGCCAAACCGGGCCATTTAGCCGCCCGACAAAGCTCGCATGGGCGGCCAATTCCTCTGCACTTGGCACCATCGGGCGCGGTGTCCGGCTCCCCGAATATATGTAAACGACCGGATCAACTGCCGCCTTCTCGGTGACCAGTGACAGACCGCGCTGGCGTCCGCCTGTGAGTTCCACATAGACGTCGGCCAGTAGCCGGCAATCGAGCAGAGCGTTGTGCGTCGTGCGCGCGCTGAGATCGATCGCGAACCGTCGGCACAATGCGTCGAGGCTGTTCGGCATGCCGGGAAACCGCACCTTGGCCAAGGCCAGCGTGTCGATCATGCGGGTCTCGGACAGGGCGGCCCTGCCGATGCGCTCGAACTCCGCGCGGAGGAAACCGAAATCGAACGGCGCATTGTGCGCGATCAGTTTGTCGTCGCCGAAGAATTCCAGCAGGTCGTCGGCAATCTCGGCGAAACGCGGCCTACCGGCGAGGTCTGCGACAGTAAAACCATGGATCCGCGTGGCATCTTCTGGAATCTCGCGGTCGGGGTGGATCAGAGCATGGAAGTGACGCCCGGTCGGCAGGTCGTTCAGCAGTTCCAGCGCGGCCACCTCGATGACCCGGTGGCCCAGCTCGGGATCCAGACCGGTGGTTTCAGTGTCGAAGAGTACGGCGCGGCTCACCTGCGAACCTCCCGGATCAGCCGCGTGAGTGCCTTCAGCGAAGTGTGTCGCGACAAGCCGGTATGGATTACCACGTCGGCGCGCCGGCGCTTCTCGGCATCGGGCATCTGACGCGCGATCA
Organism: Acetobacteraceae bacterium; assembly: GCA_036494925.1. Classification (GTDB taxonomy): domain Bacteria; phylum Pseudomonadota; class Alphaproteobacteria; order Acetobacterales; family Acetobacteraceae; genus JAMXLO01. Next base: position 20,892 of record DASXNR010000223.1, on the reverse strand, counting down.
CTGCCCTGACGTCGGCGTCACTCATCCGCCGACGGGCCCTGATCCGGTGCATCTGCACCGAGCGCGGCGCCGACACAACGATGATCCGATCGACCCGCTCATCGCCACCGGTTTCCAACAGCAGCGGAATATCGAGCACCACTGCACGAGCGCCCCGCCTCCGGGCGCGCGCGACAAATTCGCGCTCCGCCTCCCGCACCATTGGGTGCAGAATGCCCTCCAACCGAGGCAAGGCGTCGGGCTTGCCCAACACCGCCTGGCGCAGCGCTGTGCGATCCACCGCTCCGTCGCGCACCGTGCCGGGAAACGCCGTCGCTATCGCACGCACCGCGCGGCCCCCACGTGCCTGCAATCCGTGCACCACTGCGTCCGCGTCAAACACTGGAATGCGTGCCCGGCGGAACGCCCCGGCCGCAGTCGACTTGCCCATGCCGATGCCGCCGGTCAGGCCGAGGATGATCATCGCGGCAACAGGTCAGCGGCGACGAACTGCCGAAGCTCCTCATCCACCTGGGGTTCAACGCCAAACCAGGCCTGAAAGCCTGGGGCGGCCTGATGAAGCAGCATTCCGAGACCTTCCACGCAGCGCAGACCGCGGGCGCGTGCCGCTGCAAGCAGCGGTGTCTCCAACGGCACATAGACATTGTCGGCCACTACGAGCGATGCTGGCGCGCGCGACAGATCGATGTCGAGCGGCTCATGCCCGACCATGCCGAGCGGTGTGGTGTTCACAACCAGCGCGTGGTCGGCGAGCGCCGCGACCCTGGCATCCCAATCTGCCACGTGCAGCCCCGGCAAATCGCGGGCGAGGGCCTCCGCGCGCGCGCGGGTGCGGTTGGCGACCGTCACTGGCGCGCCCGCGTCAAGCAGCGCCGCGGCGACCGCGCGCGCCGAACCGCCGGCACCCAGCAGGAGCGCCGGTCCGGCGGCGGGGTTAACACCATGTCCACGCAGATTGGCGACGAAGCCATAGCCGTCGGTATTGCTGCCTTCGATCCGACCCTCTCGGGAGGCCAGCGTGTTGACCGCTCCGGCGCGGCGTGCGCTGTCATCCACCGCATCACAGATCGCAAAGGCAGCAATCTTGTGTGGAATGGTGACGTTTGCGCCGGCAAACCCGGCCGCGAAAAGTCCGCGCATTGCGATCGCGAAATCGCCCGGCCGAATCGGCAGCGGGATATATGCGCCGTCGATACCGTGGCGCTTCAGCCAGAACCCGTGCAGGCGGGGCGAGCGGGAATATGTCACCGGCCAACCGGCGATACCAGCGACTCGGGCGTGACCGGACAGGATGGACATGCCGGCACCATTCCAAGCGTTGCGGCGAAGATCAATGCTGGTTTCATGCAAACGCCACTGTGCGGAGCGCAGGGGCGACTTGCCGTGGCGCCGGTTAGCTGCGCAGATTTGCACTGGTCCTCCCCCCACGAGTTTGTGTGATGCCCCGCGATGACCGACCTCAGCCAGTGCGCGGTGCCTCGGCCGGCGCGCCGGTGCGCTTGATCGAGGTCGGCCGGCGGTGGGGCGCCACGGCCGCGCTGCGCGGTGTTTCGATCGACATCGCGCCGGGCAGCTTTACCGTGCTGCTGGGCCCGTCGGGATGCGGCAAGACCACCTGCCTGCGGATCGTTGCCGGTCTGGAGACAGCAACCGAAGGCCGGGTGGAAATCGCCGGCCGCGATGTAACACACCTGCCGCCTGCCGCACGCGGCGTCGCAATGGTGTTTCAGTCGTACGCGCTGTTTCCGCATCTGAATGTGGCGGAGAACATCGTATTCGGCCTGAAGGCGCGCAGCGTTCCGCCGCCCGAGCGTGCACGGCGTCTTGCGCGAGCGGTCGAAATCCTCGGCGTCGGCCAACTGCTGGAGCGCAAGCCCGGCCAGCTTTCCGGCGGCCAGCAGCAGCGCGTGGCGCTCGGCCGCGCGATTGTCGCCGAGACGCCGGTCTGCCTGATGGACGAACCGTTGTCGAACCTCGACGCGCAGCTTCGCGCCGACATGCGCCGCGAGATTCTGGCGCTGCAGCGCCGGCTGGGGATCACCATGCTGTACGTTACGCATGATCAGACCGAGGCTATGGGCATGGCCGACCAGATCGTGCTGCTGCGCGATGGTCAGGTTGAGCAGGACGCTCCACCAACGGAGATCTACGCACGCCCGGCAACCAGGTTTGCGGCGAGTTTCATCGGCACGCCGCCGATGAATCTGTTTCCGCTGGAGCGGCAGGGAGGCGGGATGGTGATACGGGGAAGCAACGGCCCCGTCCTGGCACCACTCTCGGTCCGTGAGATCTCGGGCGGTATTCGACCGGAGAGCGTGCGATTGGTGGAACGCGGCATTGCGGCGCGGGTCGAGTACGCGGAATATCTCGGTGCCGACACGGTGGTTGCGTGCCGGATTGGCGATGTACCGATGCTGGCACGGCTTCCGGGTCACGTCGCGCTGGCAAGTGGGACGCAGGTGCAACTGGCCACCGAGGACCCGGTCCACATGTTCGATGCGGTCTCCGGTCATCGCATCGAAAGCATCGTGACGGCAAAGGAGACGGTTGGTGCATGATCAGGGCGTGCCGCCGCCAGCCGCCGCTGGCGCCGCGCCTGCAGTGCCGGAAGCGGCACGAGCCGCCGACGCCGCAAGCGCCAGCGATCCAGATCTATGCTGAGCGCGCGACCAGCTGCAATACGCCGTCGCCGAGCCGCGACGCGCCTGCTGTGTCCACTCCATCACTGACCAACAGAACTGGAGGAGATGTCACCATGATCCGCCGCCGCACATTGCTGGCCACCTCGGTGGGCGCCCTCGCCGCACCCGCCGTCCTGCGGGCGCAGAGCGTGCAGAAGCTGACGTTCTACTATCCGATCGCAGTCGGCGGACCGTTGCAGGGGATCATGGACGGCTACTGCAAGGCGTTCCAGCAGGAAACCGGCATCGCGGTAGAACCCGTCTATGCCGGCGACTACAGCCAGACACTGATCAAGGCGCTGGCGGCGATCCGCGCTGGCACCGGTCCGCAATTCGCTGTTCTGTTGGCTGCCGAGATGCACAGTCTGCAGGACCAGGACATTCTGGTGTCCCTCGATGAAATCGGCCTCGATGCCGATGCGAACAGGTGGCTCGACGGCTTCTATCCGGCGTTCATGGCGAACAGCCACGCTGACGACAAGACATGGTCGGTGCCGTTCCAGCGCTCAACGGCGATCTTCTATTTCAACAAGGCAGCGTTCGAGGATGCCGCTGTGGATCCCGGGAAGTTTCCGACCACATGGTCGGACCTCGCGGCGGTAGCGGAGAAACTGACCAAGAAGGACGCCTCAGGGCGCGTGACTCGGTGGGGTATCAAGCTGGCCGGGGACCTCGGCAATGCCCAGTGGACATTTGGCGCGCTCGCCAATCAGGCCGAGCAGAAACTCATGAACGAAGCGGGCACCGAGGTTTATTTCAACCAACCGAAAACCATCGAGGCGTTGTCGTTCTGGCAAAGCCTGTCAGCGCAGCATCACGCGACGCCTGATGGTGTCTCCAACTGGCCGCAACTGTCGCCGGACTTTCTCGAAGGCAACGCGGCGATCATCCAGCACACCACTGGCAACCTGACCAACGTGCGGGACAAGGCGCAGTTCCCGTTCGGTGTGGCGGGACTTGCCGGCAAGAACTCGCCGCACACGGTGGTGGGCGGTGGCAACATCTATTTCTTCAAGAACGCCAGCCCAGCCGAGCGGCAGGCCAGCCTGCGGTTCGCACGCTGGGTCAGTCAGCCGGAGCGGGCCGCCGACTGGTCCATCCGCACCGGCTACATTGCGACCAGTCCGGCAGCCTATGAGACTGAGGCTCTGAGGGATTTCATCACCAAAGTCCCTGCCGCAAATGTGGCACGCACCTTCCTTCCGGTCGCGACGGGGGAATTGTCGGTGCATGAAAATCAACGGGTCTACAAGGTGCTGACTGACAACATTCAGGCCTGCCTGAATGGCACGAAGCCTCCGGCTCAGGCGATGGCCGATGCGCAGAACGAGGCGGATCGTATCCTGAAGCCTTACAAGAAGGCCTGAGCGGCGTAGCCGGATGCGGCGCGAGACGGTTCACGCCTATCTGCTGCTGCTGCCCGCCATCGTCTTGCTGGTGGCATTCACCCACTGGCCGGCGATCGCCACGCTGATCGACAGCCTCTACGCCACGCCTCATGGCAGCCGGCCTGCGCCGTTCGTCGGCGCGGACAATTACCGCGATCTATTCGACGACCCGGTGTTCTGGCAGGCGTTGCGCAACAACGCCTGGTACGCGGTTGCGACCATTCCGGCCTCGATTGTACTCGCTCTCGCGATGGCCCTTGCCGTGAACGAGGCGTTGCCCGGTCGCGCGATGCTGCGCATGGCCTATTTCCTGCCGACCATGCTGCCGATGATCGCTGTCGCGAACATCTGGTTGTTCTTCTACACGCCCGACTACGGCCTGTTCGACCGCGTCATCGCGGCGTTCGGTGGTGGCCGACACAATTGGCTTGGCGACGCCGCCACCGCGCTGCCGGCCATGATCGCCGTGGCGGTGTGGAAGGAGGCCGGTTTCTTCATGATCTTCTACCTGGCCGCGCTGCAGACCATGCCGACGGATCTCCGCGAGGCCGCGGCGCTCGAAGGCTCCTCGCGCTGGAATTATTTTCGCCGCGTCACCCTGCCGCTGCTGATGCCGATCACGCTTTTCGTGCTGGTCAACGCCGTGATCAATGCATTCCGGGTGATCGACCATATCGTGGTCATGACGCGCGGCGGCCCGGACAATGCCACCACGCTGCTGCTCTACTACGTCTACGAGACGGGCTTTCGCTTCTGGGATACCGCCGCCGCGGCGAGCGCGACTGTGGTGCTGTTGACGATCATGGCGCTCGCTGCGGCGTTGCAGTTCGGTTTGCTGGGCAGACGGGTGCATTACCGATGATGGTCGCCAGGCACAGCCCGATCGGCTACAGCCTGGAAACACTGGGCGCCTGGCTGCTCGGCCTGCTGTGGATGCTGCCGCTGCTCTACGCCATATGGACCGCCTTCCATCCGGCGATTTACGCCACGCACTTTGATCCACTGGCACCCCTGACATTCGCCAACCTGAAGGCAGCCTGGCAGGCCGCGCCGTTCGCCCGCTACCTGATCAACACCGTGATGTTGGTCACGCTGATCCTGGCCGCGCAGTTTGTGCTGTGTACACTTGCCGCGTTCGCGTTTGCGCGGCTGATCTTCCCCGGCCGCGACCTTTTGTTCGTGGTTGTGCTGTTGCAGCTCATGGTGATGCCGGATGTGCTGCTGGTGGAGAACTATCGCACGTTGGTACAGCTTCACCTCGCTGACACCATCCTGGCGATCGCATTGCCGTATCTCGGATCCGCCTTCGGCATATTCCTTTTGCGTCAGACTTTTCTGACCATTCCGCAGCCGCTCGACGATGCGGCACGGCTGGAAGGGTGCGGGCTGCTGGCGAGGCTGTGGCGGGTGTATGTGCCGCTGGCCAGGCCAACCTACATCGCCTACGGCTTGGTATCGGTCAGCTATCATTGGAACAACTTCCTGTGGCCACTGGTAATCACCAACTCGGTCACCACGCGGCCGCTGACGGTCGGACTGGCCATCTTTGCCACCACCGACCAGGGCATCGACTGGTCGATCGTCACGGCGGCCACGCTGATGACCAGCGCACCATTGCTGGTTGCCTTCCTGCTGTTCCAGCGGCAATTCGTACAGAGTTTCATGCGCGCGGGGATTCGATGACCGCTCTTGCCGACCGTTTCGACGTTGCCATCAGCCTTGCAGCCGAGGCGGCGGCGCTTGCCCTGCGGATGCGACCAGCACCCGGGGCTTCATCGGCCAGACTGAAAGGAGCACAGGACTGGCTCACCGAGGCCGATGGTGCCGTCGAGCGCATGCTGTCGGAACGCCTCGAGCGCGCCTATCCAAGTGACGGCTTTCAGGGTGAGGAGACCGGCAGTGCCCGCTCGGGCAACCTACGCTGGGTAGTCGATCCGATCGATGGTACCGCAAATTTCATGCGTGGGGGCAAACGCTTTTGCGTCTCACTCGGCTGCCTCGAGGGCGACACCCCGTTGATCGGCGTCATCGTAGCACCAGCGCTGAAGGAAACGTTTGCCGCCTGCCACGGAGCCGGCGCTACACTGAACGGCGCACCGATCCATGCTGCCGAGACGAGCGACCTCACCCGCGCTACCGTCGAACTCGGCTGGTCACAACGGCGCCCGCGCGAAGCCTTCCTTGCGCTGACCGACCGAGTCATCGCCGCGGGTGCCATGCCGCGGCTCAACGGCTCGGGCGCACTGGGTCTCGCCGACGTCGCGGCCGGCCGCACCGATGCCTACGTCGAATTACACATCAACCTGTGGGACGTAGCCGCTGCGCTGGCGATCCTGTCGGAGGCGTGCGCCGCGGTCAGCCCGTTCATGGCTGGCGACGGGGCGACCGCGGGGAACCCGATTCTCGCGGCCGCACCCGGCATCGCCGCCGCACTCTCCGTCGCCACATCGATCCCGCTTTGACACCCAACCGCCACGGCGCTTTGTTGCCGGCGGAACACCAGGAAGGCAGGACCGATCGTGTTACCTCTTGAGGGTATCCGTGTTGTCGCCCTCGAACACGCGGTGGCGGCGCCCATCTGCAGCCGCCACATGGCCGACCTCGGCGCCGACGTCATCAAAGTGGAGCGCCCCGGCGAGGGCGACTTCGCCCGCGCCTACGACAGCTACGTGCATGGCCAGGCGAGCTTCTTCGTCTGGCTCAACCGCGGCAAGCGCAGTGTCACGCTCGACCTGAAGCACGCCGAGGCGGCAAAGGTGCTGGATCGCCTGATCGGCAGCGCCGATGTGCTGCTGCAGAACCTCGCTCCTGGCGCCGCCGCGCGTCTCGGTCTGAGCCACGCCGACCTCGCCCCACGACATCCGAAATTGATCGTCTGCGACATCTCGGGCTATGGAGAGAGCGGGCCGTTCGCGCAAAAGAAGGCGTACGATCTGCTGATTCAGGCGGAATCCGGGCTGATCAGTGTCACCGGCACGCGGGATACGCCTTCGCGTGTCGGCATCTCTGCGGCCGACATTGCCACGGGGATGTATGCGCTGTCGGGCATCCTCGCCGCGCTGGTGCGGCGCGGGCGCACCGGCGAAGGCGCCAATGTGAAGATCGCCATGTTGGACGCGTTGGCGGAATGGATGATGTACCCGCTGTATCGAATGGCCTACGGCAAATCGCCGATGCCACGCCTGCCCACCAGTCATCCTGCGCTCGCGCCGTATGGCGCACATGAGACCAAGGACGGACAGGTGATCTTCGGTCTGCAGAACGAACGCGAATGGGCGACGTTCTGCGCCAAGGTGCTGGAGCGGCCGGAACTCGCCACCGACCCGCGCTTCCGCGACAACACTGCACGGCGGGAGCAGCGGTTGGAATTGACCAGGCTGATCGAAGAGTACTTTGCCGATATGACCTCGATCGCGGTGGTGGAGAAGCTGGATGCGGCCGGCATCGCCAACGGCCGACTGAACGAACCACAGGACGTGTGGGAACACGTGCAGTTCACCGCTCGCGACCGCTGGCGCGAGGTCAACACGCCAGGCGGCCCGGTACGAGCCCTGCTGCCACCGTTCACCTTCACCGACGCGGAGGCAGCGATGGGCGATGTCCCTGCGCTCGGCCAGCACACCGACGCGGTGTTGCGCGAGCTCGGTTACGCGCCGGAGGAGATCCACGCGCTCCACGCGGCGGGAGCGCTATGAGCGAGTTCGATCCGGACTCGCATCGGATGGTGCCGGAGCAGCGTTGGTTCGACGACTTCCGGATCGGCGAGCGCTTCGTGCTGCCGAGCAGGACGATGACCGAGGCGCTGTTCCTGGCGTTCCAGGCGGCGAGCGGCGACAACCATCCGATCCACTACAACATCGAGTATTGCCGAGCGCATGGCCTGCCGGGGATGCTGGCACATGGCTTCCAGACCCTGATCCAGACCGCGCCGGGGGCGGGGCTGTTCCCGTTCGTCACCGAGGACTCGCTGATGGGGTTTCTTGAGCAGTCGAGCCGATTCCTGAAGCCAGTATTCGCGGGCGACACACTGTATCCGGCGCTCGAGGTGGACGAACTGTCGCCCAACCGGACCTCCGGTGTGGTGGGCCTGCGCAGCACGGTTCACAATCAGCGCCGGGAGATGGTGCTGGAGGGACGGCAGCGGTTTCTGCTGCGAAAGCGGCCGCCATAATCCCGCTCGGTCTGTGAGGCAGCCCTATGACTCCGTCGATCAATGCTGACCGGCTGTGGCAGTCCATTATGGAGATCGCCCTGATCGGTCCCACCCCGGAAGGCGGAAGTTGCCGCCTGGCACTTTCGCCGGAAGATGCCCAGGCCCGTAAGCTGCTGCTTGACTGGTGCGAGCCGCTCAAACTGCACTTCGAGCAGGATGCGATCGGCAACATGTTCCTGCGACACAAGGGCAGCGACGAAACGGCATCGGCGGTAGCCTTCGGCAGCCATCTCGATACCGTGCCGACCGGCGGACGCTTCGACGGCGTGTTCGGCGTGCTAGCCGGCCTGGAAGTAATTCGCGCCCTGGACGAGGCCGGCATCACCACGCGTGCCGCACTCGAGCTGGTCAACTGGACCAATGAGGAAGGCAGCCGTTTCCGCCCGGCGATGATGGGCAGCCGCGTCCATGCCGCCGATATGGCATTGGAGGACGCGCTCGCCGTCACTGACGACGACGGCATCAGCGTGGGTGACGCACTGCGCGACAGCGGCCAGGCCGGCCCGTTGGTGCCATCGCCGCGCGGCTGGGCTTGCTGGCTCGAGGCACATATCGAGCAAGGTCCCGTCATGGAGGCGACCGGTGCCGATGTCGGCATCGTCACCGGCACAGTGCACGCCCGCTATTTCCAGCTCACCGTCACCGGCGAACCGAGCCATGTCGGCCCCACCACGATGGATCGACGCCGCGACAGCCTGGCCGCGACGGCGGAGATCATCCTGGCAGTTGAGCGTATCGCACTCGCCGCCGAACCGAACGGCCGCGCCTCGGCGACCTGGATCGATAACTATCCGAACGCACGCGGCAACGTCGCCAACATCACCCGCTTGCACTGCGACGTGAGACATGAGCAGGCCGAGTGTGCAGTTACCATGGAACAGGAACTGCGTTCGGCCGTGGCTGCGATCGCGGCGCGGAGACATGTGTCGGTCGCGATAGATCCCTACACGACCTTCGGGCCGATCGCGTTCCATTCAGCTCTTGGTGCGCTGCTGCGTGATAAGGCGGCAGCTCGCCAGCTCACCACGCGCGATATGATCGCCGCTGCAGGGCATGATTCGGTGCTGATCGCGCCGCTCTGCCCCAGCGCCATGCTGTTCGTACCCAGCGTCGGTGGCATCACCCATAACCCGCGCGAATATTCGACCAGGCAGCACCTGGCGCGCGGCGCGGAGGTCATGCTGGAGGCGATCCTGGCGCTTGCCGGTTAATCCGCCGTTCATCCTATTCGGATAGGCACCCGGAGCGGCCGGCTGGAGACTGTGCGTGCCAACATGACTGCGACGCTGCTGCTATGCGTAATCGCCGCGCACTCGGCGCGCCGAAGTTGCGGATGGAGCGGCCTGCCGGGTGCCCACCTGTCGGTCGCCCTGCCGGACATCGGTCGGTGGAACGAGATTCGTTGGCCGCCTTGCTGCGAATTGATCCAGATCAATGCGATCGCGAGAGGGCCTTCGGTAGCGTGATCATTGGGCAATCGGGCTGACACCGATGCATGCGGGGATGACATGTCATTGCGCGATAAGCTGACTTGGGCAGGCGTGGTCCTGCTCGGCACGATCTCGTTCGGTATCGTCGCCTTGACGAGGGGCGAACCGGTCAATGCCGCGTGGCTCGTCATTGCCTCGGTCTGCATCTATGTCATTGCTTACCGCTTTTATGCAGTGTTCATTACCTCCCGGGCACTCCGCATTGATGCGACGCGACAGACACCGGCGTGGCGTCGCAACGACGGGCTGGACTATGTGCCAACCCATCGGGTCGTACTGTTCGGCCACCACTTCGCGGCGATCGCTGGCGCCGGTCCTTTGGTCGGCCCCGTGCTCGCAGCCCAAATGGGCTATTTGCCCGGCACACTGTGGATCCTTGCCGGCGTCGTATTCGCTGGTGCGGTGCAGGACATGACGGTCCTGTTTCTGTCCACGCGTCGCGACGGTCGCTCGCTCGGCGACATGATACGCTCCGAGATGGGGCCGGTCGCCGGCGGAATCGCCGGCATCGGCATCCTGCTGATCTGCGTCATCGTGCTTTCTGTGCTGGCACTTGTCGTCGTGAAGGCACTGAGCGGCAGCCCCTGGGGCACGTTCACGGTGGTCTGCACGATCCCGATCGCGCTGCTGATGGGCATCTACAGCCGCTTCATCCGTCCTGGCCGGATCGCCGAGATGTCGGCACTCGGCGCCGCGTTGCTGCTGGCCGCATTGGTCATGGGGCAGACCGTGTCCCAGACACCGGCACTCGCTGCATGGTTCGACCTGTCGGGCGGCACACTCTCGCTGATGATCATCGGCTACGGCTTCGTCGCCTCGGTGCTGCCGGTCTGGCTGCTGCTCGCGCCACGCGACTATCTGTCCACCTTCCTCAAGGTCGGCACGATCCTGCTGCTGGCGGTGGGCATCGTCCTTGTGCGCCCGGACTTTCAGATGGCGCCGATCACCCGCTTCATCGACGGCAGTGGGCCGGTGTGGGCCGGCGGCCTGTTCCCGTTCCTGTTCATCACCATCGCCTGCGGTGCGGTGTCGGGCTGGCACGCGCTGATCTCCTCCGGCACGACGCCGAAGATGCTCGAGAACGAGTCGCAGATCCGCCTGATCGGCTACGGCGGGATGCTGGTAGAGTCGTTCGTTGCGATTATGGCGATGATCGCGGCCACGGTGATCAATCCCGGCGTGTATTTCGCCATGAACAGCGCAGCTGGGCTGATCGGGACCGATCCGGCACATGCGGCGCAGCTGATCTCCGGCTGGGGCTTCACCGTGACGCCTGACATGCTGACGCAGATCGCGCATGACGTGGGTGAGACCAGTATCATGTCGCGCACCGGTGGCGCGCCGACGCTCGCCGTAGGCATGGCGAGCATCCTCTCCGCCATGATAGGCGGCAAGCTGCTGATGGGCATCTGGTACCACTTCGCCATCCTGTTCGAGGCGCTGTTCATCTTGACCACGGTCGATGCCGGAACCCGTGTCTGCCGCTTCCTGATCCAGGACCTGGTCGGCAACGTCGTGCCGAGTTTCAAGGCAACTGAGTCGTGGGCCAACAATCTGGTTGGGTCGGGTGTCACCTGCGCCTTGTGGGGCTGGTTCCTCTATCAGGGCGTGATCGATCCACTGGGCGGCATCTGGACGCTCTGGCCGCTGTTCGGCACGGCCAATCAGATGCTGGCCGCGATTGCGCTGACACTTTGCACCGTCGTGCTGTTCAAGATGAAGCGCGAGCGCTACGCCTGGGTTACGATTGTACCGACCGCGTGGCTGGTCGTGTGCACGGTGACGGCTGGACTGCAGAAAGTGTTCAGCGCCGATCCGGCAGTAGGCTTCCTCAGTCATGCGGCGAGGTTCGCCGATGCGGCCGCGGCCGGGAAAATCATGGCGCCGGCCAAAAGCATGGCTGAGATGAGCCGGATCGCCTTCAACGATTATGTCGATGCGACCTTGGCCGCACTGTTCGCCGCGATCGTGGTCGTCATGGTGGGTTATGGCGTGATGGCCTGCGTCCGGGCGATCCGCAACCCGCGCAGTACGGCGTTGGAGGTCGGCGCCATGATGGCGGCGGGCGATGACTAGATTTCGCCTGGTCTGCGAGGTTGTGACCCAAACGGCACGCCTGATGGTGGGCGTGCCGGACTACCAGACCTACGTGGCCCACACGCGGACCACGCATCCCGACAAGCCGGTGATGAGCTACGAGGAATTCTTCCGGGAACGCCAGACTGCGCGCTATGCCATCGGCAAGGGGAGATTCCGGGGCTGCTGTTGAGCGACCCGTGGCGCGGCGATCTCCTCGATCCCGCGCCGCGGCATCGCCAGTTCTGGACCGGTGATAACCAACGACGCGCACCGAAGTCCGGATGCGATGGCCGAGCCATCAGCTTTCCTGCCGCTATCTGATGAGCCTTCCATGGCTGCCGTCAATTTGGTGTATGCTGAGGCCACCTCGGTCGGTTAAATCCAGCGGCAATGCTGCCGTGTGCGAAACGGTGTGACATGTGATGCGTGCGATGGTGCTGGACGCGGCGCACCGGCCTTTGCGGGACGTCGGCATGGAAGTGCCAACGCCTGGTCCGGGCCAGGTGTTGATCTGTGTGCATGCGTGTGCGGTTTGCCGTACCGATCTGCATGTTGTGGACGGCGATTTGACCGAGCCGAAATTGCCGTTGGTTCCCGGCCACGAAATCGTTGGCAGTGTCGCGACACTCGGCCCGGGCGTGGATCGCTTCGCCGTTGGCGACCGGGTCGGCGCGCCATGGCTCGGCTGGACCTGCGGTGAATGCGAATTCTGCCGCTCGGCCCGCGAGAACCTGTGCGCGCAGGCACGTTTCACCGGCTACCAGATCGATGGCGGCTATGCCGAGTTCACCGTCGCGGACCAGCGCTTCTGCTTTGCCATCCCGGCGACCTACAGCGATATCGAAGCGGCGCCGCTGCTCTGCGCGGGCCTGATCGGCTATCGCTCGCTGCGCATGACAGGCGATGCGCGCCGGCTTGGCCTCTACGGCTTTGGCGCCGCTGCGCATATCATTGCGCAAGTGGCGCGATGGCAGGGCCGCACGGTGTACGCGTTCACCAGTCCTGGCGACACAGACGCGCAGGCATTCGCGCGCGAACTCGGCGCGGTGTGGGCGGGCGGCTCCAACCAGCCGCCGCCGGAGTTGCTGGACGCAGCGATCATTTTCGCGCCGGTGGGCCCCTTGGTGCCCGCGGCGCTGCGTGCCGTCGAGCGTGGCGGCACGGTGGTGTGCGCCGGCATTCACATGAGCCCGATCCCAAGCTTCCCCTACGACATCCTGTGGGGCGAGCGCGTGGTGCGCTCGGTCGCCAACCTGACGCGTGCCGATGGCGAGGCGTTTCTCGCCTTGGCGCCGAAAGTGCCGGTCAAGACGCATCCATTGCCATACCGGCTGGAGCAGGCAAATCAGGCACTGGACGATCTGCGCGCCGGACGGTTGCAGGGCGCAGCGGTGCTCGTGCCATAGTCACGCAATAACAGCCGCACAAGGGACAGCGGATGATCCGGCGAATCGCCGCTTTGGCGATCGGCATCGTTCTGATGACCATGGTCCCGGCAACACACGGACACGCGCCAGGGATCTCCTCGACGGTGTCACCGGAGGGCGGCGCCAAACACCGCGCCACCGCCGATGTGGTCGCCTCGGAGGCGCGGGCACGCTCGTCGACGTGTTGTTCGCTTTTCTACCCATCCTGCTGGCGATCGGCGTAATGGCATTGCCGGCGACCGAGGCGAGCAGTTCTCGCTACGACGCGCTTGATGCGTGGGATGTGCCGACGATCCTGGCATCGCTCTGGGAGGGGCAGTTGGCCGCCGTCGCCGCGCTAGGGTCAGCATTGCCGGCGTTGGGACGCGCCACGGAGGCGGCGGTGGCGCGGTTGGCCGGCAGCGGCCGGCTGGTTTACGCCGGCGCCGGAACGTCCGGACGGATCGCCGTGCAGGATGCGGTTGAATTGGTGCCGACGTTCGACTGGCCAGAGGATCGGCTGCTGCTGCTGATGGCAGGTGGTGATGCGGCGCTGCTGCGGTCGGCCGAAAATGCAGAGGATCGCGCGGATCTGGCGGCGGCGGCGGTCGCGAACCACAGTATCGGAAAAAATGACGTGCTGGTCGGCATTGCTGCAAGTGGGGTGACGAAGTTCACGGTGGCGGCGGTAAACGCGGCACGCGCGCGAGGCGCGCTGACGATAGGAATTGCGAACAGCGCGCCAGCACCGCTGCTTGAAGTGGCGGAGATTCCTGTGCTGATCGAGACGGGAGCCGAAGCGATCGCAGGCTCGACCCGGATGAAGGCGGGAACGGCACAGAAGGCGGCGCTGAATTTGTTCTCGACCGCCCTGATGGTGCGGCTCGGGCGCGTATATCGTGGCCAGATGGTCGACATGCGGGCGAGAAACGCGAAACTGCGGGCGCGCGCGGTGCGGATGCTGCGCGGTATTACGGACTGCTCGGCCTCGGAAGCGCATTCGGCTTTGGATACCGCGCGCGGCAAAGTGAAATTGGCCGTGCTGATCGTTCGCGGCATGCAGCTAACAGAGGCGGAAGCGCTGCTGGAGCGACATCGAGGCAGCCTGCGCGCAGCATTGGTTAACGAATGCGGACACAACGTGCGGACGCGTTGACGCCCCCTATTCTCGCGCCTAGCGTGAGGTTCTCATTCGCAGCGGGGAAACACCCAGATGGCAAACAAACTCAAGGCTCGGCTTGCATCCGGCAAGGCGTGCGTCAACGGCTGGCTCGCGATTCCGTCGGGATTTTCGGCGGAAGTGATGGCGCAGTGTGGCTGGGACAGCATCACCGTGGATATGCAGCACGGTGTGCAGGACTACTCCACGATGGTGCAGTGCTTCCAGGCAATGACGGCGCATCCGATCACTCCGCTGGTGCGCGTACCGTGGAACGAGCCGGGCATTATCGGCAAGGCGCTGGACGGCGGCGCATGGGGCATCATCTGCCCGATGGTCAACAACAAGGCCGAGGCGCAGGCCTTGGCGACCTACAGCCTGTATCCGCCGGCGGGCAAGCGCAGCAACGGGCCGATCCGCGCGGCGATGTACGGCGAGGCGTCCAACTATCAGAAGATCGCCAATGATGAAGTGCTGGTGATTCCGATGATCGAGACGCAGGAAGGCATCGACAACATCGACGAGATCCTGTCCGTGCCCGGCATCAGCGGCATCTATATCGGTCCGTCCGACATGGGGCTGTCGCTCGGCCTGATTCCGACGCTCGATCGCGAGGAACCGCTGATCCTCGGCATCTACGAGAAGTTGCTGGCGAGCTGCAGGAAGCACGGCAAATTTGCCGGTCTGCACAACGGCACCTCAGCCTATGCGGCGCGTATGATTGGCATGGGTTTCCGGTTCGTCACCATCGCGAACGACAGCGGCCTGATGGCGCGCATGGCGCGTGCGGAAGTAACGGCGACCCGTAAGGCAGCAGGCGACGTCGCGAGCTGAGCGAGGCAACATGCCATGACCGCACCGCCAGTCATCCGGCTGCATCCTGGCGATAGCGTGGTGATCGCGCGTGCCACGCTGCTGCCGGGAACACCTGTGGCCGATGGGGTTGCGACGGCGGAGCGTATTCCCGCCGGCCACAAGGTGGCGGTGCGGCCGATTGCGACCGGCGAGCCGGTGCGACGCTACGGCCAGATCATCGGTTTCGCGGCGCAGCCAATCGCGCCCGGCCGTCACGTGCACGTACAGAACTGCGAGATGGGAGACTTCGCGAAGGACTATGCCTACGGTGTCGATGCGAAGCCGACCGACTACGCCAACACGCCAGCGAGCTTCGACGGCATCCGCCGACCGGATGGTCGGGTGGCGACACGCAACTACATCGGCATCCTGACGAGTGTGAACTGCTCGGCGCACGTCGCGGGGCTGATCGCCGATGTGTTTCGTCGCAACCCATTCACTGGCGACGATCCGCTGGCGGATTTTCCGAACGTCGACGGCGTGGTGGCGCTGACGCACAAGACCGGCTGCGGCATGACCGAGAGCGAGCCGCTGCGCGTGCTGCGTCGTACGCTGGCGGGATATGCGCGACACGCAAATTTCTCGCATGTCGTCGTACTGGGCCTCGGCTGCGAGGTGAACCAGATCCGCGGCCTGATGGACGAGCAGCGGCTGACCGACCGCATACGCAACATGGACATCCAGTCGATGGGCGGTACGCGGAAGACTGTGGAAGCGGGCGTAGCGTTCGTGAAGGAGGTGCTCGCGGAGGCAAATCACGTGCATCGCGAACCGGTGCCGGCCAGCGAACTGACCGTGGCGCTGCAGTGTGGTGGTTCAGACGGGTATTCCGGCGTGTCCGCCAATCCGGCGCTCGGGGCGGCAAGCGATCTGCTCGTGCGGCACGGCGGCACGGTGATTCTGTCGGAGACGCCGGAGACCTATGGCGCGGAACATTTGCTGACCCGCCGGGCGGTGTCGCGTGAGGTTGGCGAGAAACTCGTTGCATTGATGCGCTGGTGGGAGGATTACACAGCGCGCGAAGGTGCCGAAATGAACGCCAATCCGTCGCCGGGCAACAAGGCTGGCGGGCTGACCACGATCCTCGAGAAGTCACTCGGCGCGATGGCGAAGGCGGGCAGCACCAACCTGGTCGATGTCGTGAACTACGCCGAATCCGTGACGGCGAAGGGCTTCGTGTTCATGGATACCCCAGGATATGACCCGGTGTCGGCGACCGGCCAGGTCGCGGGTGGTGCCAATCTCGTGTGTTTCACCACCGGCCGCGGCAGCGTGTTCGGCTGCAAGCCGTCGCCCTCGATCAAGCTGGCGACCAACACGCCGATGTACCAACGCATGGAAGACGACATGGACGTGAACTGCGGCACGATCCTCGACGGCGACGAGACCGTGCAGCAGTGCGGCCAGCGCATCTTCGAACTGATGCTGCGCGTCGCGTCAGGCGAGCGGACCAAGAGCGAGCAGTTCGACTTCGGCGCCGCGGAGTTCGCGCCGTGGGTGCTCGGCGCGACGATGTAGGGCGTGCGGCTATGTTGCCCCAATGAGCGCGCGCAAGGTTTCGGCAGCCAAGTATAAGTCACAGTGCCATCCGCTCGCCTGCTTCCGCACGGATGGCCACCAGGAACTGGTCGATCTCGCTTCGCAGATTCTCCGCTTCATGTCCTATGTTGGCCGCACCGGATAGCACGTCTCGACTCGTGTTGCCGGCGTCTTCAGCAACGTCCACCACGTGCTCCATAGCTTGCGCCGTCTGCGCCGTCGCGCCCGATACAGCTTGCACGCTGCTGGCAATTTCTCGCGTGGTTGCGCTTTGCTCTTCGACTGCGGCGGAGATCACAATCAGCACTTCATCGATCTTGCGGATGATGCTGCTGATCTCGCTCATCGCAACCACCGCGTCGTCGGCAGCGCCGCGCACCCTGTGGATCTGACCATCGATCTCCGCGGTGGCGTTGGCGGTCTGCGATGCCAAGGCCTTTACCTCGGAGGCGACCACGGCGAAGCCCTTGCCGGCCTCGCCCGCGCGCGCCGCCTCTATGGTTGCGTTCAGCGCCAACAGATTGGTCTGGCTGGCGATCTCGCTGATCAGGTGCACCACATCGCCGATGCGCGCTGCCGCCTCTGCAAGACTCTGCATCGTGCCGTGACTCGTTTCTGCCCGCTGCACGGCCAGACGGGTGACTTCGCCCGACGCCGCCACCTGGCGTGAGATCTCGGCAACGGTCGAGGTGAGCTCGTCGACCGCGCCAGCGACCGCAGCCAGGTCTTGAGAGGATTTGGCGGCGCCTTCTGCGGTACCGCGCGCCTCGACGTTCACGGCTTTCGCTGCGTCTGCCATTGCCTCGGAGGCAAGCCGCATCCGCTCAGCGGAGTTGGCCAGCGATGCCATGACGCTGGAGATGGATCTGGCAAAGTCCCGCGTGTGTTGCTCCATTGCTGCCTGGCGCCGCTCTTTCCCGCTGCGAGCGGCTTCCTGTTCCGCGGTCAGGCGGCGGGCTTTCACCATATTTTCTTTGAAGACCTCCACAGCCTTGGCCATGGCACCGATTTCATCACGCCGCTGGCGATGCGGAATGTCGGCCTCGACGGCGCCCCCTGCGAGCGCCGCCATGGTCCGCGTGAGCAGCACGGCTGGCCGTGAGATCGCCCGGGTTGTCATGGCTGCGGTGAGAACCACGAGCAGCGTCGCCACCAGTGAGGCGGTGATCAGACCGGCCCGGGTGGTGGCAATTGACGCGAGGGCGCCCTGGTAGGTCCTGGTGCGGTTATGATCTGCGGCTTCGACCAGCGCACCGAGGACCCCATCCAGCTTGGTGAAATTATCCTGCACCCCGCTCATCATCAGGAGCGCCATCCCGGGGTCTGTGGTCGTCATGTCCAGCATGTCGCGGGCGTTCTTCGCGTAATCGGCGAGTGTCGCGACAATCACCTGGCCTCGGCCGGAGTCCCCGGAGAGTTCGGCAGTAGAGGCTGCGCTGCGGGCGACGGTGTCGATGCGCTGCTTGACCGCAGCGATCCGCGTGGCGACCTGCTCCATCTCGTCGGAGTTCGCAGCCAGTGAGCTGATCGCATAGAGTTCGGCGTTCACTCGGAGGACGGCCCGGTCAAGCTCCGTGGCATCGGCGAACCGCACGAACGAAGTCTCGTTGAGCGACCGAAAATCTTGCGTGAGCTGTTCGAGGACCAGCACCGATCCAGCGGCGACCGCGATCAATCCCAGGATTGCCAGAGCCGGCGCCAAGGCACTCTTCGCGCTGATCCGGAGATTGGCGAACCAATCGGTCATGACAAGGTCACCGGGAAAATCTATCCCCCCTGAATGGCCGAATGTCAGCCGCGTCCCGCGTGGCGTGTCGGCAAAGGGCGGCTATTTGTAGACACCGACCCCAACGCGGTAGTCACCGACCCGGATCACGTAGGTTGCTTTTGGCTCGATCTTTTTGGTGACCGGATTCGGCCATTTGTATTCGATCCAGGCCGCGTCCTGGACAGCGACGAGATCTTTGATGAGGTATTTGCCGTCGGTGTCCTTGAGGTCGATCAGCGTCTTGCCGATCAGACCCGGCGTGGCCCCATGTGAAACGCACTTGCCAGACTGATCGTAGACCATGACGTAGAGGTCACGATCATGGAACGTGGCTCCCTTTTCGAACTCGGGAAACGCCTTTTCAGGACCCCCATTCTTGAGGAGCTCTGCGGCCCGAACTGCCATCGCTTTTGCCTCATCCGGCGTACCGGCCTCGCCGGCGAATGCTGCGGTCGCCAAGAGCAGCGATAAGGAAAATGCGATTATACATCTGATCATAGCGTGATCCCAACCTGCAGGAGTGTGCAAGGCGTAGGGCCTGCGTCTACTTGCATGCTTGAAAATGGTGAGCGATCCGTAAACGGTGCTGCGGGACATGCCATCGTCCAACAGAAGTGACCATTGAGACGGCTCAGCGACGATCGTCCGACCTCGTGGTCAGCCTTGACCGCTCCGCCGACCGATGGCTGCAAAATTCCGACTCTAGGTCGCGAACCGATTTTCCGCTAAGCTCCGACTCAGTCGCCGACGGCAAAAGGAGAAGTCCATGACCGCGCAGACCAAAGGCCGCATCCGTCACGTCGCGCTGAGCGTCGAGGATCCCTGGGAGACGGCCGAATTCTACAAGCAGGCTGTTGGCCTGCAGGAAGTCACCGAGCTCGACGGCCCGCTGGCCGAGGGCGTGTTCCTGACCGATGGGGTGATCAACCTCGCCATCCTCCACTTCAAGAGTGACGAGGCTGCGCAGGGCACCGGCAAGGATTTCGTGGGCATCCATCACATCGGTTTCTGGGTCGATGACGTGGTGGAGCAGGGCAAGATCGCGCGGAATGCGGGTGCTACCTGGATCATGGGCGATCCGAACAATCCGGACGGCTACGAGGTGAAGCACACCGACCTGTCAGGCATCATCTTCGACATCGCCGCGCATGGCTGGGCCGGTTCGCAGAAGAATCCGGGGGCGGACGACAACGTCGTGCACCCAAATCCGCGTCGCCGGCTGGCGAAGTTCGACGAGCGGCGTGAGCGCGCCCAGGCGAAGATTGCGTCGATGGGGGCGAAAGAAGTAGCTACCGCAGCGGAGTGATGCACTCGGGATGCGGTAGTGCGAAGGCCCGACAAGACGCCAGCGCGTTCCGAGCGGAGTACGCTGGCGTCCCGATACCGTACCGCGTCCAACCTACTCCGTCGGCTCGTGCAGCCAGCGGGTGACCAGGCCGGCGATCACCGCACCAACGATCGGCGCGAGCCAGAACAGCCAGAGCTGCGACGCATACTCGCCGCCAGCGAACAGCGCCGGCCCGGTGCTGCGTGCAGGATTGACCGACGTGTTGGTCACGGGGATCGACACCAGATGGATCAACGTCAGGCCGAGCCCGATCGGAATGCCGGCAAACCCGACCGCCGCGCCTTTCGACGTGCAACCGATGATGATCAGCAAGAAGAAGAACGTCATCAGAACTTCCATCACCAGGCACGAACCGAGACTGTACTTGCCAGGGCTGAGGTCCCCGTAGCCGTTTGCAGCGAACCTGCCGGGCGTCCAGCCGGGCATGCCTGATGCGATGTAATAGAGCACCGCCGCGGCGACGATCGCTCCGATCACTTGTGCGACGACGTACGGAATGACGTCGCCGGCGCTGCATCGCTTGCCGGCCCACAAACCGATGGTCACGGCTGGATTGAAATGGCCGCCGGAGATGTGGCCCACCGCATAGGCCATCGTCAGCACGGTCAGGCCGAACGCCAACGCGACGCCGAGGAACCCGATCCCAAGTGCGGGAGGAAATACCGCCGCCAGTACGGCGCTGCCGCAGCCGGCGAAGGTCAGCCAGAAGGTGCCGAAGAATTCGGCACCGGCACGGCGGGTCATGTCCATGATCGTTTCCCTCTTATGGTTGACGGCACCCGGCCAGACCGTTCAGCCGTCCGCAGTCATGCACGATTCGCAAGCTTTTGTATCACAGAGGCATTCCACCGCACATAGCCGCGCTGCACAGAGCCCAGCCTGTCACGGATCAGCGCATGTGCATCCGCCAGGCGATGGAATGGGATCGACGGATACAAATGATGCTCGGCGTGGTACGGCATGTTC
>DASXNR010000222.1:0-9210 GCA_036494925.1 Acetobacteraceae bacterium | reverse complement strand
CCGTCGTGGGCGAGGGTATCGACGCGATGGTCTGGACCATCCTGATCACCCGCGCGCGCGACTTTGACCCCGCGCTCCTCAACATCGCCTTCATCTTCCTGCTGCTGGGCTACGGCACCAAGGTCGGCCTCGCGCCGATGCACGCCTGGCTGCCCGACGCCCACGCCGAAGGTCCGACGCCGATCTCGGCGGTGCTGTCCGGCCTGCTGCTCAATGTCGCGCTCTACGCACTGCTGCGCTTCAAGATGCTGCTGGCCGCCAACCCCGACGCCATCGCGCCCGGCCCGCTGATGATCGCGCTCGGCCTGATCTCGCTGATCTTCGCCGCGTTCATGCTGTATCGCCGGCGCGACATCAAACGCATGTTCGCCTATTCGTCGATCGAACACATGGGTATCACAGTGTTCGCCTTCGGCATGGCCGGCCCCTTGGGCAATTTTGCCGGCCTGCTGCAGATGACCATGCACAGCCTGACCAAGTCGGCGATCTTCTTCTCGGTGGGCCATATCGCGCAGGTGAAGGGCACCCAGCGCATCGCCGAAATGGGCGGACTGACGGTAACCCATCCGGTGCTGGGCTGGGGCCTCATCGCCGGCGTCGCCGCGATCGCCGGCCTGCCGCCGTTCGGCGTGTTCACCAGCGAGTTCCTGGTGATCACCTCAACCTTCGCGCGTGAGCCGGTGCTAGCCCTCCTGTTCGTGTTCGGCCTGCTGGTAGCGTTCGGCGCACTGTTTCTGCGTGTTGCGTCTGTGGCGTTCGGCGAGCCACGCGGTCCCACCGGACCGGTCACGGCATCCTACGTGCCGATGTTCGCCCATCTCGCACTGGTCCTGATCGCGGGCATCTGGCTGCCCGGCCCGCTGGTCGCCTGGTTCCAGCACGTGGCAGCACTGCTGGGATGACGCGCGTCGACACCGCGTACTGGCAGGAAGCAACGCGGTGCCTGGCCGCCGGCGAAGCGACGCTGCTCGGCCTTTGGGGCGAGCCTGACCGTGTCCACATGGCGGTATTCGACCGCGACGTGATTGTGCTCAGCCTCGACTGCCCAGGCGGCAGCTATCCGTCCGTTGGCGCGCTGCATGCTCCTGCAATCCGACTGGAGCGCGCGGCACGCGACCTGTTCGGCCTCGATCCCATCGGCCTGCCCGACACTCGTCCGTGGCTCGACCACGGTGCGGACCCGACCGCCTATCCGTTCCTGCCGGTGGAAGGCGAGAGCCTGCACCAGATTCCGGTCGGCCCGGTACATGCCGGCATCATCGAGCCTGGTCATTTCCGTTTCACCGCCGATGGCGAGACGGTGGTGCGGCTCGAGCAGCGCCTTGGCTACGTGCACAAGGGTATCGACCACCTGATGCACGGCGCGACGATTGAACACGCGGCGCG
This sequence comes from Acetobacteraceae bacterium, assembly GCA_036494925.1. Classification (GTDB taxonomy): domain Bacteria; phylum Pseudomonadota; class Alphaproteobacteria; order Acetobacterales; family Acetobacteraceae; genus JAMXLO01. Next base: position 7,824 of record DASXNR010000222.1, on the reverse strand, counting down.
GTTGGCCGGCCGCACCTCGGGCGACAGCACGGTCGCCTACGCGTTCGCCTTCGCCCGCGCGGTGGAGGCGGCGCTGGGGGTGGAGCCGCCGCCACGTGCCGTCTGGCTGCGCGGCGTGATGGCAGAGCTGGAACGAGTCGCCAACCACCTCGGCGATTTCGGTGCGATCTGCAACGACGCGTCGTTCAGCCTCATGCTGGCGCATTGCGGCATGCTGCGCGAGCGCGTGCTGCGCTGTGCGGCTGGATGCTTCGGGCATCGCCTGATGATGGACTGCATCGTGCCGGGCGGCGTCGCGGTCGATCTCGACACGGATGGCGACGCCAGCCTTCGCTCCCTGATCGACCAGATACGCGCGCGGTTTCCCGCGCTGGTGGAACTCTACGACAAGACCGCGTCGCTGCAGGACCGCACTGTCGGCACCGGCATCCTGTCTCCCGCGCTGGCGCGCCGCTTCGGTGCCGGCGGTTACGTCGGCCGCGCGTCGGGACGCGATTTCGATGCGCGAACGTCGATCGGCTATCCCCCATATGATCGGCTGCGCTTGGAGGTGCCGGTGCTGACCGAAGGCGACGTCAACGCGCGAGCATTGATCCGCGTCAAGGAGATCGACCAGAGCCTGTCGCTGATCGAGCAGATGCTGAACGACCTGCCGCCCGGCGACGTGCGCGTCGTGCTGGAGCCGGTCGGTCCGCGCGAAGGCATCGCGCTGACTGAGGCGTTCCGCGGCGATGTGCTGGTGTGGCTGCGCCTCGACGCGGCGGGGCGCATCGATCGCTGCACCCTGCGCGACGCATCCTGGTTCCAGTGGCCGCTGCTGGAAGCGGCGATCGAAGGCAACATCGTCGCCGACTTTCCGCTGTGCAACAAGTCGTTCAACTGTTCGTACTCGGGACACGATCTGTGAAACCTCCCGCAAGGGAAGTGGGAGAACCGGACCATGCTGAGAACTCTCCTCCAGGGCCTGCGGTCCCCGGTTACCGAAGCGCCGCCGCTCGCAACGCTCGCCGCCAATCTCGACCGCGCGGCGCAACGTCGGCTTGGCCGCAGCCTCTCCATCCGTGCAGTCGATGCCGGATCGTGCAATGGCTGCGAACTGGAAATCCATGCGCTCAACAACGCGTTCTACGACCTGGAGCGCTTCGGCCTGCGCTTCGTGGCCTCGCCGCGCCATGCCGATGTGCTGATGGTCACCGGCCCGGTGACGCGCAACATGCGCCAGGGCCTGGAACGCACCTGGCGCGCCACGCCTGATCCGAAATGGGTGGTCGCGGTCGGCGATTGCGCCGCCGGCTGCGGCGTGTTCGCCGGCAGCCCGGCATGCATAGGTGCCGTATCGGCTGTGGTGCCGGTCGATCTGGTGATCCGCGGCTGCCCGCCAACACCGACGGAGTTGCTGCAAGGACTGCTGGCGCTGCTCAGCGCTCGCTGAACAGCACCCCGCCCTTCGCCTTGTTGTCGCGCGAGCTTTCGAGGATCTCCACCAGCACCGCGTCCGCCGCGACGCCGAAGTTCTTCACCACCGCTTCGGTGATGTCCTTGATCAGAGCGCGCTTCTGCTCCTTCGAGCGACCCTCGATGGCATGGACATAGACTTCCGGCATTGCTTTGCCTCCTTCGGCGGTTGATGGGCTTCGCTGTGCTCTATCCATCCTACAGTATGCGCCTGGTTGCCCAAACAGTAGGATGGGTAGCGCGCAGCGAAACCCATCAACCGTGCGCTGTGTTTCCACCCAAGCCTATCCTGCTCTACGATGGCAGACAAAGTTGCGGGAGGAACCATCATGAGCAGGCTTCATCTTAGCCGGCGCAGCATCGTCGTAGCCACGCTGGCGGCACCGGCCCTGCTCGGGGCGCGCGCCCGCGCCGCCGGCACCATCCAGATGATCAGCCATCGCTATCCCGCGCTGGAATACTTCGCCGAGAAGATGCGCACGGCAATCCCGGGCGTCACCGTGAACACCCAGCTCATGCCGTTCGACAAGGCGCTGGAACTCATCACCATCGCCATGTCATCGAAATCCGACACACCCGACATCGTCTATGCCAGCGACACCAGCTTCCAGACCTTCGCCAAGAATGGCTGGATCAGACCGCTGGACGACCTGTGGGCAAAGTTCCGCGATGAATTCAAGCTGGATGATTTTCCCGATGCCGTCCGCAAGACCTACACCTATGACGGCAAGCTCTATGTGATGCCGCACACGGTCAACACGATGATGTTCTTCTACCGCAAGGACCTGTTCGACGCTGCCGGCAAGCGGCCGCCGCAAACCATCGCCGAGTACCGCGACCTGGCGAAGTCGTTCAACAGCCCGCTGCGCTCCGGCGCGGTGAGCTGCCTGAAGCCGGTCGATGCCGCGATCAACGAGGCGCACTGGTTCATCAATGCGCTCGGCGACGGCTGGTTCGACCAGGACTGGCACCCCATCTTCAACGATGCCAAGGGCGTGCAGGCCGTTGCAATGATGAAGGAGATCGACGCCTACGCGCAGCAGGGCTACTCCGCCGCGGCGAATGACGAGTGCATGATCGCCTACCAGCAGGATACCGGCGTGATGGGCCTGCAATGGGCGACGCGCGCCAAGGCGATGGACGACCCGGCGAAGTCGCGTGTGGTGGGCAAGATCGACTGGGCGCCGCCGCCGCAAGGTCATGCGCGCATCTCCGGCGACGGCTATGCAATCTCCGCCTTCAGCAAGCAGGACACCGACACCCTGTTCCGCATCATCGCCACCTCGGCCAGCCAGGCCAGCATCCGCGGCGCCGCGCCGCTGCTGATCCCGCCACGCAAGTCGCTGATCGACGATCCGGAACTCGCCAAGGCCAACCGGTTCTATCCGGCCGCGCTCGCGTCGTACGAGACCGGCACGCCGGCGCCATCCTTGCCGGAATTCTACGCCGTCGGCGAGTTCATCACCCGCCGCGTGCTGCAGGCCGTCACCGGCGAGATGCCGGTGAAGGATGCACTGAACGCGGCGGCGACGGAGACCACGGACTTCCTCAAGGGTCACGGCTATTACCGGTGACGTCCGCCGCCGCCGGCGGGGCGCCTTCTCCGGACCCGATGGAAGCTGGTGGCTGTTCCTGGTGCCAAGCGCATTGGTGCTCGCCGCGGTCATGCTGTACCCGCTGGGCTACGCGATCTGGCTGAGCCTGTTCAACTACGACCTCGGCAGCGGCGCGCGCGACTTCATCGGCTTCGGCAATTACGCGGCGCTGCTGGTGGATGCGCGATTCTGGGACACGCTGAACCGCACGGTGCTGATCGTGCTGGCCGCGGTCGGGCTGGAGTTCTGCCTCGGCCTGCTGGTGGCATATGGCCTGTATCGCCTCAGCTTCGGAGTGCGCACGCTCAATCTGCTGATGTTCCTACCGAACATCGTCACCCCCGTGGTAGCCGCGTTGTTCCTGCGCTGGATCTTCATCGGCCGTTGGGGATTGTTGAGCGCCACGCTGATCGGTCTCGGCATCTTCCCGCCCGATTTTCTCGGCAATCCCACCTGGGCGCGTGTGACGGTCGTGCTGGCGGATTCCTGGCAGTTCACGCCGTTCATGATTCTCGTGCTGTATGCCGGCCTGAACACGGTGGACCAGAGCCAGATCGAGGCGGCGCAGATCGACGGCGCCGGCGTTTGGATGCTGCTGTTCCGCATCATGCTGCCGTCGATCCGGCCGCTGATCGTATTTGTCCTGGCGATCCGCCTGATGGACGCGTTCCGCTTCTTCGACACGATCTACGTGCTGACCTCGGGCGGCCCCGGTACCGCCACCGAAACTATCACGCTCTACACCTACGCCCTGGCGTTCCGCCTGTTGCAGATCGGCAAGGCCTCGGCACTCGGCGTGCTGACGCTGCTGTTCGTCGCCGCACTTGTCGCGCTGATGATCCGCCTGGTGTACCGCCGCGAACGCGGTGCCTTCTGATGCAGCGACGGATGCGCACCCAGCTTCCGCTGTTCCTGCTGCTGTGCGCGTTCACCGCGGTGAACCTGACACCCGTGCTCTGGGGCATCCTGACCTCGATCAAACAGCCGGTCGATGCCTTCTCGGTGCCGCCGAAGCTGATCTTTGCCCCGACCTTCGAGTTCCACCGGCAGGTCTGGGTGGAGAAGGCGTTCTGGCACTTCCTGATGAACAGCGCGGTGATTTCGGTGTGCACGGTCGTTACTTCGGTGTCGATCGGCACCATGGCCGCGTACGGGCTGTCGCGCATGCGCAACCAGGCCTCGCGTGGGCTGCTGTTCAGTCTGCTGGCGATGCGCATGTTCCCCCACATCCTGCTGGCCATCCCGTTCTTCGTGCTGGCGAAATCACTCGGCCTGATCAATACCTATCCGGCGATGATCCTGGCCCTGGTGGCGATCAACCAGCCGTTCACCATCTGGCTGATGCGCAGCTTCTTCGTCGATGTCCCGCACGAGCTGTACGAGGCGGCGGCGATCGACGGCTGCAACGCCTGGCAGGTGTTTGCCCGGGTCGCACTGCCGGTGGTGCGGCCCGGACTTTGGGTGACAGCACTGTTCAGCCTGCTGCTGGCCTACAACGAGTTCCTGTTCGCGCTGGTGCTCACCGGCCCCGACACCAAGACGCTGCCCGTGGCGATCGCTGAATACGGCGGCGAGGACATCAACTACTGGTCGCTGTCCGCCGCCGCGGCCGTCGGCATCATGTTGCCGATCGTGGCGTTCATGATGGCGTTGCAGCGGCACCTGGTGCGCGGCCTGGCGCTGGGCGCGATCAAGGGGTGATCTTCGCTACGAAGGCGTCGGCGCCTCGGGATGCAGCAATTGCCGGTCGCGCAGCTCCGCCCACATCGCGGACGGGATCGGCTGCCGGATCAGCTTCGCATTCTGCTCGAACTCCGCCGCCGAGCGCGGCCCCGGGATGATCGCGGCGACCGCCGGATGCGCCAACGGGAACTGCAGCGCCGCCGCGGCCAGCGGCACCTTGTGCGCATCGCACACCGCGCGGATCGCGGTCACCCGTGCGACGATCTCCGGCGGCGCCTCGGCGTAGTTCCAGGTGTCGCGGCCGGCCAGGATGCCGGAGTTCAACGGTCCGCCCACCACGATCGAGGTGCCATGCGTGACGCACTTCGGCAGCAGATCGTCGAGCGGGCTCTGTTCCAGCAGCGTGTAGCGGCCGGCGAGCAGGAACACATCCCACTCGCCCCAGCCGAGTACTTCGATCAGCACCGCCTTTTCGTTGACGCCGAGGCCGATCGCTCTGACCACACCGGTGCGGCGCAGTTCCTCGAGCGCATGATATCCGCTCTCTCGCAGCACTTTCATGTGCGCGGCGTTCGCCTCCGCGCCGTGCTGATACACGCCGATGTCGTGCACCAGCAGGATGTCGATCTTCGCCAGGCCGAGGCGCTGAAAGCTGTCCTCCATCGAGCGCATGATGCCGTCATACGAATAATCGTATGTCACCTCGAACGGCAGCGGCGCGAGCCTGCCATCGGTGGTGCGGCCGCCGCTGTCGTGCGCGCGCAACAGGCGTCCCACCTTGGTGGACAGCGCCCACTCGTCGCGCGGCTTGTCGCGCAACGCGTCGCCGGCGGCACGCTCGGCCGCTCCGACGCCGTAGAACGGCGCGGTATCGACATAGCGCACGCCGGCGTTCCACGCGGCATCGACCAGCTTCAGACGCTCGTCGTTGGTGAGCCTGATGCGGCTCCCGCCCAGCGTCGCGGTGCCGAGCCCGAGCGATGTCACGTGCAGGTTTGTGCGTCCGACGCGTCGTTTTTCCCAGGTCGTCATGGCAGAAGTCCTTCCGCGCTCAGTGGGCGGGCGATCAGCCGGCAAGTCAACTCGCCGGCCGCAGCAGCCAGAGACGGCCAGCGCACCTTGCCTGCGCATCGATGGCCGTGTAGCGGGCCAGCATGCTCTCACGCCTGAAGACGGGTCTCGCGGCCCTGCGTGGCCTGCGTGCTGATCTGGCGGCGTTCGCATTGGGTGCGCTGTCAGCCGCCGCATTGCCGCCGTTCCATATCATTCCGGTGCTGCTGGTCGCGATCCCCGGCCTGCTCATCCTGCTGGACGCGGCTCGCTCGCCCGCGGTCGCGGCAAGGCGCGGCTGGTGGTTCGGATTCGGCCATCACGTATTGGGCCTCTATTGGGTCACCGAGGCGATCCTGTTCGAGGCGGCGCGCTTCTGGTGGCTGGTGCCGCTCGCGGTGCCCGCGTTGGCGGCGACGCTGGCGCTGTTCATCGCCGCCGCCTGCTTCATGGCCCGGCTGGCGCGCCCGGGCTGGCCACGTGTGCTGGCGCTGGCCGCCGCCTGGGTGCTGGCGGATCTGGCGCGGCAATTCGTGCTCACGGGGTTTCCCTGGAACCCCTGGGGCAGCGTCTGGTGCATTCCGGGGCCGATCGGCGACATGTTCATCCAGCCGACCGCGTGGATCAGCGTTCACGGGCTCACCCTGGCAACCCTGCTGCTCGCGGCCACCCCCGTCCTTGGCTGGCGGTGGCGCGCAGCGGGCACGGGTCTGTTCGTCGCCTGGGCCGTGTTCGGACTGGTGCGCCTCCAGCAGACGGTCCCGCCGCTGCCCCTGACTGTCGTGCTGGTGCAGGGCAACGTCGCGCAGGGCCAGAAATGGGACCAGGACCTCGCGGTCCGGATCTTCCGGGATTACCTGGACCTGAGCATGCGGGCGCAAGCAGCGGCGCCCGCCGTGGTGATCTGGCCCGAGACGTCGTTCCCGGGCCTGCTCGATGTCGACGAACCGGCGCGGCGGGCGATCGAGCAGGCGACCGCGGGAGCGCCGGCGCTGGTCGGGAGCGTTCGCTTCGATGCTGCGCGGCGCCCCCGCAACAGCCTGTTCGCGGTGCTCGATGGGGGTGCCATGGCGGGAGTGTATGACAAATGGCACCTGGTGCCGTTCGGCGAGTATATCCCCGACTGGCTGCCGTTGCCGATCATGGTGATTCCGGGCAACGGCTTTGCGTCGGGCCCCGGACCGCGCACGCTGCACGTCCCTGGACTGCCGCCGTTCGGCCCGCTGATCTGCTACGAGGCGATCTTTCCTGGCGAGATCGTCGATCGAGACGATCGGCCGGCCTGGCTGGTCAACGTCACCAACGACGCCTGGTTCGGCAACTCGACCGGCCCGCGCCAGCACCTCGCCGCGGCGCGGATGCGCGCGGTTGAGGAGGGGCTGCCGCTCCTGCGCGCGGCCAACACCGGTATTTCGGCGGCTTTCGACGCACATGGCCACGAACTTGCCAGGATCGGCATGCAAACCCCGGGCGCGCTGGTCATCGCGCTGCCGGGGGCGCTGCCGGCCACGTTGTTTGCCCGCTTCGGCCTTTGGCTGCCGGCCATCGCGGGATCGGTTGCACTCGGAGCGGGGCTTGTGGCAAGACCGGTTGCAGCGTCTGGTTGATGAAACCCCGGGATCGGAGATAAATCGCCGGGCGATGGTCCTCTATTTTATACGAGTATCTTGCTGTGATACGGCAGTTGACAATTGATGGTTGTGCGGTTAATGTCAGATTAACGATAGCCCAGCGGTCGGTTGTGCCGGTCCGCATCAGGAGCTCTCCATGTTGGATGAAGTGAAAAGGAATTCGGATATGGCGCGCGGCGAGCACGTCGTGGGAGCCGAGAAGGAAGGGCGCCCCAGCCCGATCGATGTTCATGTCGGTTCGCGCATCCGGCTGCGGCGTACGCTGCTCGGCATGTCGCAGGAACGGCTGGGCGAGGCGCTCGGCCTGACCTTCCAGCAGGTGCAGAAATACGAGCGTGGCGTGAACCGGGTGGGCGCATCGCGGCTGTTTGATCTGTCGCGTGTTCTCGATGTGCCGATCAGCTTCTTCT
>DASXNR010000221.1:0-4168 GCA_036494925.1 Acetobacteraceae bacterium | reverse complement strand
CAGCAGCGTGCCCAGGGCGCCGGCGCGTTCCTGGGCGAGTGTGTCGCAGATGATGGCGGCATCGGCCTGGACGAGCGGGATTTCGCCGCGGGCGACCGGGCGGCCCATCTCGCGGGCGATGCCGTAGATGTTGCGTGGCGCTGTCATGAGACGCCACGGGGTGTGAACGAGCATAGGCACAGCTCCGCTTGACGCGGGCAGCCGGCTCTGTAAAAACGGTGCTGCACAGCATCCGTCTCACATGCCAGCCACCAGCTGGTTAACCCATTACAGATGCCGCTCGGTTCCCGCCGGGCGGCATTTCTGTGTCTATACGAGAGTCGGGCGCGCCGGAAGGGCATCATTCCGCTGCCTCTGCGAGCTGTGCCGCGCCCCAGGCCAGCAGCGGCGCGTCGTCCACCACGCGGGCGTCAGCCATCGCGCCATACGCGTCCGACAGCTCGATGCCGATCGCGTCGCGTTGCAGGCGGTCGGCCACCAGCAGCGTGGTTCCGGCACCCGAGAACGGGTCCAGCACCGTACACGGAACCACAGCGGCATCGTGCGCGCAGCCGGGGGACCAGCCGGTGGTGCGGACATCGTTCGTCCCGCGCGGAACGCCATCCCAGCCGTTCGAGGCGTCCATCGGCTTTTGGTTAAAGGCGCCTTTGATGCCCTTTGCCAGCGACACATCGGGCTGTGGCACGAAGGTTTTCGTGGTCATCCGCCGCCACGGTGCACCGCACTGAGCGCAGCAGCCGCGCTCCGACGTGCCGGCGCGGATCAGCGGCTCGACCAGCTTCGGGGGGAAGGTGGCAAAATGCGCGGCACTGAACGCCGCCGGGTTCACGTCCAGCGCCAGCGGGGAGCCGTCGTCCGAGCAGATCAGGCCGAGGGGTTCGGATGGCTCGCGTATGAGCCAGTCGCCGAGATGTCCCTTGGGCTGCGCAGCCACGCCAGCAGCTTCACCACGGGCCTCGCGTTCTCCGCGCCTCGGGCGATCTATGCGTGCTTCTGGCGCGTCCTCCAGGCTGTCGTAGAACAGGTCGCTGTTGCGCATGTTGCGGGCGGACTGCGCGTCGTCCTGCGTCATGCTGGCGCACCAGTCTTTGTGTCCAATGCCTGCGGCTTCGATAGGCGGCGAGCGCTTTGTCCCGCGCGAATGCGTGTTGCCGTTGAGGCCGCGCTTCACTGCCTCGGCATCCCAGAAGTAGCGGCTCTGCTTCGTCAGCAGGAACACGTACTCGACGGCAGAAGCCGGCCGATCGGTGACGCTTTCCGGCATCGCGCTGCGCTTCAGCCACGGCAGCATCGAGCGCAGGTACCAACCGTCGCGCTGTAGCTCGATCGCCAGCCGCGCCGGCATCATCTGCAACTGCTTGTTGGAGTAGGCATCACCCATGTTGCAGAACATTACGCCGTCGTTTCTAAGGACGCGCCGCACCTCCCGGAACACCTGCACCATCGTGGCGAGGTAATCGTCCGGCGTGGCCTCCAGCCCGATCTGCCGGTCAATGCGCCGCGCACCGCACTTGCTGCATATGTCGCGTGCTACTTCGCCCTGCTCGATGTATCGCGTGCCGGAGCGGAACACCTCGCCGCCATTGCCCGCACGATACGCCACCTCCAGTTGGCCATTCTGCCTGCCGACGCGATGCCCGCACGCCGGATCGCCGCCTTCCCACGTGCCGGTGCCGTAATCGCGTAGCCCGAAATACGGTGGAGAGGTTACGACCGCGTGGACGCTGTTGTCCGGCAGCGTCGGCAGGATCGAGCGGCAATCCCCGTGCAGCAGCTTGATGCTCATGGCGCGCGCTCCCGGAACTCGAGCACGCCGGAACCGCAGGCGCCCGACACATGCCACGTGCCGGCGAACTCGGAACACGTACCGCGCCACACGCCGCGCTCCGCGTGCAGCACGCCGCCGCCGATCTGGGCGCGGCCGTCGAACAGGTCGACGCGCAGCCGCGGCGCCTCGCCGGTCGCTCCCGGCACCCGCTGCGTGATCACCTGCGGGCGCGCCGGGTGGTCGGCCAGCACGCCCACGCCGAGGCCGTCCTGCGCGGTGAGGGTGACGGAGAGCGTCATGACGGTGCCCCTCCGGTCCAGGCGAACAGGTCGTATTGCTCCGGACGTTGCCGCGGCCTGCGCAGCGATGGCGGCTTTTCCCAGATACGCAGCCGCGCGCCCATGGCCTGTGCTGCCATGATGATATGCTGCGGCGGGTTTGGCAGATCACCGAGCACATCGAAGGCACATACGTCCCACACCGCCGCGCCTTCCGGAAACGCCGCGTCTTCGAACCGCATCGGGCCAGGCTCGCGCAGTGCCGCAACCGTCTGCCACAGCAGTTTCGGCGTAATTTCAGCAGACGATCGCAACGGCCACCGCAGATGCACCAGTGCCAAGTCAACCGGTACGCTTTCGTCCAGCCGGCAATACGCCTCCCATTTAGGCCAGTCGACGCCTGTGCAGTCGATCTGTTGCTTTTGATAGCGATACGCGCCGCGCTTGGCTTTCACCTCCACCAGCCGTGATCCGCGACCGTTGGTCAGATCAAAAAACTGTAGGTCAGGCATGACGACTTTGCCGCCAGGCCCCGACACCATCGTGGCACCATCACCGACCTCTGACGTGTGCAGGACATGCCAACCATGATAGATGGCGCGGCGCGCAACATCCTGCTCAGCCCACAATCCGATGATGGCTTCGGGAGATTGCCTGACGTACGCCATCACACTGGCTCCACGCACCAGCCGACGGCATTGAAGACCTCAATAAACCGGCCGGTCTTAGCCCCGAAATAGAAAAACGCCTGGCCTTGTGTCGGTAGGACCGGCTCCGCGTCAGGCACCTCGAAGCGAATGCGTCCCGCCGTGAAACAGATCGCGTCGCAGTCGTCAGCTGCGGCTCTAAACCACTCAGTGTCCGTGGAGTTGTTGGTAAGGACGATAGCCTCCTCGACGCAGCCGCCGCTCTGCGCGAGTTCGTTGAGCAGTTTGCTGATGAACAACGGCGCCAGCTCGCGGTGATACGGCGGATTGAGCCACACGCGGCCATGCCATGCGAGATCAAGGCCGTTATCGGCGACGGTATAGAACTGCGTCGCCTGCACTGTTCTTTGCGCGTACTCGGACGATGCGGGGTCGAGGTCGATGCCGCCCATGACCTCGCGCGCAGCCTCGATGTAGCGGGCCGGCGTGTAGCGCTCGAACTCGCCGGTGCCTTCCGTGCCGCGGATGGTGCCGAGATTCTCCTGCTCGCAGATGCGGACGCAGCGCGCCTGCGCATCGACCAACGCCGCCGCCATTTTTCCGTCACCGACGAGGCGCTTCCGCCAGCGACGAACGGTCTGCTCACCAGGATCAGCGCAGGGCAGTAAAGCCTTCCGTTCTGAAGGGTTTGCCGGCCTGCCTTGTGGCGACGCGGTCGGCCGCCACATTGCGTATGCGGCCTGATGTGTGAGTTTAGCCTTGACTGCTTTGTAGAGTTCCTCCCGGTTTTTGGCCTGCGCCCACAGAGTCTCAGCGGCCTCAGCGACTGCGATAGTTTTAAGCGCGCGCTCAGCGTCCGGCACCGTCGCAATGGCCGCCGGCGCATCAAAAAGTGATAGATCGCTCATGCCGCCACCCGCACGCGCTTGCGCCGCGGTACGCCCCACTCGTCGAGACAGCGCAGCACCTCGTTGGCATCGCACGCAACGCCGATGCGGCAGCCCGACAGCAGCAGCGTCGCCGCCATGCTGCGCTGCGGATCGGACAATGCGCCGTCGCGACTCTTGAGCTCGCACCAGTAGGCCCTACCGGCATAAAGAAAGATCACATCCGGCACGCCGGCGCAGATGCCGCGACCGACACGGATACCCGGGACGGCATCGTGGCTGTTTGACTGATCCAGGCTGAACCAGACGACGCCATGCTCAGAGACGTGCCCGGCGCGCGCGATCTCCATCGTGAGAACCTTGTTCAAGGTGCGCTGCTCGGCATGCTCGGGCACCACCGGCGCGATCAGCGCGTATTGCCGCCGCGCACTCACCACCGGACCCCATGCTCGGCGGCGCCAGTGTGCGGCCGGCGCACGAAGACACGGGCCAGGTGCTCGGAGCAGTACGGCTTGCCGGCGACCGCCGCCGCGTCGCAGAACCGCCAGGGGCGCTGCGTGCAGTCGTCCGCGATCCACTGGCACGTGC
>DASXNR010000220.1:0-1816 GCA_036494925.1 Acetobacteraceae bacterium | reverse complement strand
CGCCAGCCGCGGGATACAGCAATCTCGACGAATGCGGCGGTGTAGGCTGCCCGCCACTCCTGCTCGAGCCGTCCGTACGCCACGTTCCATTCATCGCCCCCGAGCTCGACCAGTGCGCCGAACCGCTGTTCCCAGGTCATTCGCTACACCTAACCTCGGCGACTAGGACATCGCCCACCGTGACCTCCGGCATCCCACGCGCGAATTCCATCACGTGGTTGCGCACCCAGTCGGCGGCCTTCTCGTTTGACACCAGCGCTTCGTCCGCGCTGTCGAACATGCTGATCGCAATGAGCTCATCCGGTGCGCCCGCGAGCAGGTAGTACCCCCGAAAACCCGCCAACTCTCGCATCAGCGGCACAAAGCCGTCCTGCACACGCTGGGCCCATTCCGCTGTCGAGCCGCGTCGCACTCGATATCTTCTGACGGCGATGAACATAGCCCTGCCCCACGGTCAGCATCGGCATCTTTGGCGCAGCCTATAGCTGACGAGGGCGTCGGCCGCACATGGCGGGATAGTTGCCGCGCCCATCACGCCAGGCCATCCCGCAGCGCCGGCGGACTGGCACGTAGAATTCCACCGACAGCGCGCATATGCGCCGCATCGATACTGCTTATGCACAGCGGTGATTAACTCCGACCGCAGCTCATCGTGCACAAGCTGCCTCGGCCAGGGAGCCGTCGAGACTGCTTTGCTCCCCGTGCGCACCGCTTGACGTGCTTAGCGTTGACTATTCGACACTGACTATGCGTCGCCGAGCCGTCGCGCAGTTCGTAGTTTCCAGCGGTGGCTCGGCCTTTTCTCAACGATTTCGATTATAGGTCGCACGCGCGACGTGTGACGATCTGACTTTGGCGTAGAGGGCTGTGGCTTCCCCAGCCACAGCCCTTAAGCAATGGCCGACGCCCGGCTGCGCATATGCACCGCATCGATAATGGTTATGCAGGAACATGAGTAACCTCGCCGGCGACTTTAGGCGTCTAAGACACCCGTGGCGAAGGGCAATGAGGTCCCCGCCGGATCGAGGGATTGCCCCAATGATTACAGAAACGGGACTGCGAGAATTCTTCGCCCGCATGGCTCCGGACACGATCGGCCTCATCGCTCGCGACTGTGGTGTGGCCGACGCGGAAGATAGAGTCGGTGCGCTGGTAGCCTACTCGCAGAATTATGGATTGGGCGTCATCCACTGGCGCGTGCGCTATACCGAACTGACCCAAGAGCGGGCGCTGCCCCCCTGACGGCAACGCAGCGGCTCACTGCGGCAATCCCTTGGCACAATCGAGAACGTCATGACCCCCACCCGCCTGCGCGATTGCCTGGAAGCCCTCCGCTGGTCGCAGCGCGGGCTGGCAGCGGCGCTCGGCTGCGACGATCGGCTGGTGCGGCGTTGGGCGGTGGGAGCGCCGGGCTACGCGGTGCCCGTAAGCGTCGGCGAATGGCTGGAGGCGCTGGCGGCGACGCACATCCGCCATCCACCGCCGACTGGTTTCCACAGCATCCCTACACAATAGACCGACACATGAACATCGAACGCTTTTCAGCCCTAATCGACGGTTTCTATTCTGCCGCACTGGAACCGGAGCGATGGCCAGAGGCCGCCGCCGAAACGGCGAGCTTCTTCGATTTAGAGAGCACAGCTATTCAGGTCCGCGCAGACGGCTTCAGCACCATCACATTGCGAGCCACCACCGCGAACTATGATCTGGCGGCGCAGCAGGATTACTTCGCCTACTTTCACAAGCTCGATCCATTTGCCAACGCCTTGCACGCAATAGGGAGGCGAGGCATTTTTTTCGGGCACGAGCTGGTCGA
>DASXNR010000219.1:0-11534 GCA_036494925.1 Acetobacteraceae bacterium | reverse complement strand
TACGCTCCGCGCGGTCCAGCGCCTCATCGATCGCCGCGTGCGCCTCCGCCGCCTGTCCGGCCGCTCCGAGGGTCTCCGCCAGCCATACCAGATAGAGCTGGTAGCGGATGTCGAACGGCGTCCCACGAAGATCTGCCAGCGCCGACCGCAACAGCACCGCGCCGTCCGCGGCCTCGCCACGACGCATCAGAATTCGCCCACGCAGCGCCATCCCGTAGGTGCGCCAGACCCCAAGCGCATGCTGTTCGGCGTGGTCGGTGAGCATCCGTGCGAAGCGTTCGGTCTCCGCGACATCGTCCACCAGGATCGCGATCACACTGGCACCGTCGGCCAACGCGACGCACATCGAATTGGCGTGGCCGACCTTGATCGCTTCGTCGACACTGGCGTGCGCGGCCTGCACCGACTGATCCGGCAGGCCTTGCAGCCAGAGCGATCGTGACAGCAGCACAAATGCCCCCACGCGCTGGTCCACACCGTAGTGCGTGGTGTGGAAGCGCCGGTTGGTCGGAATCGGTGCGTTGAGGCTTCGCTCGGCACAGGCGCGCGTTCCCGCCTGATCGCCCAGGTAGTGCAGCGCCATTGCCATCATTCGCTCCGACGTCGCGAGATCCGCCGTGGCCGCGCCGCGTTCCGCGACATGTCGGAACCTCCGCGCCAGCTCCAGTGCGACGCGGTATTCGCACACCAGGATCCTGTACAACCAGAGTCCGTACAGCGCTCGCAGTTGATATTCGGTGTCGTCCAGGCTGTCCGCCAGCTCCAGCACGCGTGTCCAGGTGGCTGCGGACTCGTCGACAGGTCCCCGCGTGTACATCAGGGACATCCCCAGCGCGGCGCGCAGCGCCATCTCGTTGCCGGATCCGTTGACTGCACCGGACGCCAGCGCGGCCAGAGCCTGATCGACCCTGGCGCGACACTCGCTCAGCAGTGAAAGCTGCATCCACAACGGCGTGGCGGCGATGGTGATTGCGACGCCGATCGATGCATCGCCGCCCGGCGCTACGGCCCAGTCGAGTGCGGCACGAATATTGGCGAGGTCCGCCGCCAGATCCGTGGTGTATCCGCCGGCCCCTGGTTCCGTATCGGGCTGCATGTTCCGCAGGTGATCGCGATAGTACTCGGCATGGCGGCGCGTAACCGCGGCGAGCTCGCCGCCGGCGACCAGCTTCTCGAGCGCATAGGCACGCGTGGTGTCGAGCAAGCGGTAGCGGACCCCTGTCACGCCGGTCTCGGCGGTGACCAGGGACTTGTCGACCAGCAGCACCAGGCTCGCGACCACGATATCCTGACCGAGCGTCGCGTCGGCGGCGATCGCACGGATTGCCGGCAGGCCGGCTGCGCCGCCGAATACCGCGAGGCGGCGCAGCAGGAGACGCTCGAGTTCGGGCAGAGTCTCATAGCTCCATTCGAGGGTTGCCTGCATGGTCTGATGGCGTGGCAGCGCGGTGCGCCGCCCCGCAGCCATCAGCCGGAACTTGTCGTCCAGCAGGCTCGCCAGGCTTTGCAGTTCAAACGCCGCGAGATGGCCGGCGGCCAGTTCGATCGCCAGGGCAATGCCATCGAGCCGCGCGCAAATCCCGGCGACCAACGACACGTTGGCATCGGTCAGGGTGAAGCCATCCAAGGTCGCCGACGCACGTTCGACGAACAACTGCACGGCCGGATACTCCAGCGCCTGTTCGACGCTGAGATCGGACGCACCGGGTGGTTTTCCGAGCGGCGGCAGGCGCACCACCTGTTCGCCGCGCGCGCGCAGCGGTTCGCGGCTGGTTGCCAGGACATCGATCTTGGGTGCGCTGCGTCGGATGTATTCCACCATACGCGCCGCTCCGGTCACGACACGCTCGCAATTGTCCAGGATGAGCAGCATTGCCTTGTCCTGGAGCAGCGCCGCGACACCGGGCGATGGGTCGGTCGAGAAGTTCGCGAGGCCCAACGCAAAGGCGACCGCCGCCGGCACCGTCTGGTCGCGGTCGAGCGAGGCGAGATCGACCCACTGGACGCCATCCGGATAGGCGGAGCCGATCGCGTCCGCGACCGCGGTGGCCACCGTGGTCTTTCCCATGCCGCCAGGTCCGACCAGAGTGACGAACTGCCGCTGCGGCAGCAGCGCGCCGACCCTGGCGATGACCTCGGTGCGGCCGATGATCCGGGCCAACGGCAGCGGCAAGGTCGCCGGCCTGGCACGCGCAGTGGCGACCGGCAGCAGTGGCGTCTGCTCGCTCGCAAGCGGACCGACGAACCGGTAGCCTCGGCCCGGTACCGTAACAAGGTACCGCTGACCGTCCTGGCCGTCGCCGAGTGCCCGGCGCAGCGCCGAGACATGCACACGCAGATTGACATCGTCCACGGTCGTGTCGGGCCAGGCGCGCGTGATCAGATCATCACGGCTGAGGACGCGGCCGGGCTGCTCGACCAGAGCAAGCAGGATGTCCATGGCACGGCTGCTCACCGGCACCGGCCTGCTGCCGTCAAGCAACAGACGCTGCGACCTGATCAGGCGGTAAGGGCCGAAGTGCATGGCGGCGCCGCCCGGGACGCCCTCGTGCGGATCCCCTTCAGTCATGCCAGCCCATCTGCGGTGCAGACCAGAAGCGCGACATATGGCCATGGTGGCACGGGGGCGGCGTGCGCGGAAGCGGAAGGGCGGCTCGTGGGCAGATGTAAATGCAGCGGATTTGCAACACGAGCGCGACTGTAAAGATGCAAATCGCTGTTGCGATCGCTGTGTCGACGCGCATCGGTCCCGTAAAGCGGCTCAAGCAACATCCAACAAGGGTTAACTCACGCTGGGCGAGCCTCATCTGGCAGCCTTGTGGTGAGCCTGGATGGCAGGGGAGGCCGGTTATGCTCAATTCATTGGTACAAGGCAGTATCCGAACACTCTCGCACGACGCAATGATCAGCTCGCGGGTCGCCCGCACAGCCAATGTGCGGGTGGAACTCCTGCGCTGCAGGACCGAGGCGACGGTGCAGTGGAGTGTCACGCGACCGGAAGTCTCCCTCATGTGGGTGCGGGACAAGGGCAGCAACGCGAGTATCACTGTGGCCGGACAGCACACCGCGAGCATTGCCCCGGGCCGGGCCAAATTCTGGTTCTTCCCCGAGGGTGTCGACTCGCAGGGAGAGCTCACCGGCAAGGGCGCGTATGACTGTGCCGGCGTTTTCATCGATCCGGCGTTCTTGTCGGCGGGTGCGAAGCAGGCGCTGGCTGAGCCGATCGTGGGATTTTCGCATGATGCGCTCGGGCGGGCGTTCGACGAACTGGCGGGAGAGCTCGCTGAACCCGACGAGATGCTGCCGATGTTCACCGAGGGTTGGGCGATGCAGGCCCTGGCCTATGTGGCGCGCGCCTCCAAGGCCCCGGAGCAGAATCGAGCCGCGCCGCGGACCGGTCTGGCCCCATGGCAGCTGCGCCGGGCGAAGGAAATGTTGCGGGCGAATCTGTCGGAGAATCTGTCGTTGCGGCGCGTGGCCGAGGCATGCAAATTGTCAGTCAGCCATTTCGCGCGTGCATTCAAGGCGTCCACTGGCGTTCCGCCGCATCAATGGCTCATGACGGCGCGCGTAGAGATGGCAAGAGATCTGCTGATGTCCTCGCCGACGGCCCTGGTCGATGTCGCCGGCCTATGCGGCTTCGCGGATCAAAGTCATTTCTCGCGGGTGTTTGCGCGGGTCATGGGCGCCAGCCCCGGCGCGTGGCGGCGCGAACATCACGTTTAGTGGGCGCCGATCGGCTCATGTGCCGGCGCGCTGAAGCGTCATCATGAACGTGCAACCGGGCGTGTTCAGGCGGCCGGTGACATCCATCTGACCCCGAAACGTGTCCCCGTCGAACTGGCCGACGATCCAGTCTCGGCGCGACACCATCTGCAAGCCGTTGTTGGCATCGATCGTGCCCCGGAACCCGCCGAAGCGAACGGAATTGCCCTGAACGTGAAAGCCGGACACCTGGCGCGTCGCGATGCACAGGCCGCCGCCCGTATCGAGCGGTACCGCGGTGCCAACATAGGTACCGTCGCGGCTGACCGGCTGGACGGGGTTCGACGGCGCGGTGTTCTCCAGACCTGGTGGCGGTGCCACAGCACCGCCGGGCATAGCAGGCGCAGGTGAAAGGAGCGTTGTAGGACCCGCCGCCGTGTCGAGGATTACCGTCGGCTGTTGCCAAGCATTGTTCCCGGAGCAGTCGAGCAGCAGCAGGCAAAGCACCGTGAGACTTAGTCTTGAGCACTGCCTGGTCGGCCCTGCTGTTTCAATCGCCTGAAGTCGGGTTGCATGCCGCATTGCCGAAATAGTCCGCCTACCATGTGCCTGAATTGTCGGCTTCAAACTGATAGCCGCAGGCATCGCCGATAATCTGGCCATGCATGTGGCCCTGAGTCACCTGGCCGCTGATCGACGCCGGACCCGATTGCGCCTGGAACGAACCATCCGGTGCAATCACGACGTCGAACGAACGCCGGGGTTGCCAGGGTACCTGCGGTTGATTGAGAACATAGTGGAACGTGCCATTCCTCACCTGCAGGTTCACTGGGTCCTGGGTACCGCAGGACACCGCCGCGCCACTGACGAGTTGCGTGATCCCGTTATAGCTCCCATCGATCGGTACGACTCGCGCGGGTGGCGACGCCGCGGCGGTCGCGGACTGGGGCGGTTGAGGCGGAACCGTGCATCCGGCCACGAGCGCGCAGACACCGAGCACGACGGCGCCGGCAAACGGACCCGTCGCGAAGCTCAACATCGTCTCGCGGCCGCGGCCGCCGGCTGATTGCCGGGCCGCCCGCGGCGGCGATTCCTCCGCTGCAAAACAGAAACGGGAGATCATGGCAACGATATAACCAGCCGATGTGTTTCAGGCAAGATTGCCATCAACGGTCTGCATGACTTGGACGTCGCAACGCGTCGCGGCGGAAATTGCGCAGTGCTCGTCGAGCATGACATAGTGCATCGGCAACGTCCGCGGGTCTGAGGTGAACCGCCATGCGCAAGATCATCTGCTGTGTCATGGTCGCCCTGGTCGAGCAGGCCTGCGCTCAACAGGCTCCGCCGGATCTGTCCGCCGCGCTGAAGGGTATCGACAAGACGAAGTTTCTTGCGTGCTCGGGTCCGCCGTCCCTCGACTTGCCCCGGGCCGGCCAGGACCGCATGTCATTTGTGACGAACCTGCGACGAGGATCGACGATCGGCATTACGAGTCCAACGGTTGCGCCAGCAGAGTCATGTTCGGTTGATGCGGTGTTCGAGCAAGACCGCCTGGTAAGCTCGGTCTTCTCCGGCAACCTCGCAATGTGCCAGCTGGTGTTTGCTCCATGCCTGCAAAAGTAGAATTGACAACCGAACGATGAAACAAATGCGTCAGCCCGAAATCATCTCTGTCAGCAGATCGTGGGTGCTGATCGGATGCCTGTTGCAGGTGCTGGCCGGCTGTGGGTCCGCTGCCGTGCCCGCGGCAACCGGCGGGACACAGGCGCCCGGCACGATTGACCTGAACCAGGCAGCACCCCGCGATACGTTGGCCGGTGGTGGCGGCAGCGGCACGGTTGCCTTCAACGGCAAGGTCTATCACTTTGCCATTGGCGGTCTTGGTGTCGACGGCAGCGCCGTCGCTATCCTGGCGACGACGGGCGAGGTGTACCGGCTCGACAATATCGCTCAGTTCCCAGGGACCTATCGACAGGCGAACGCCGATGCTCCTCGGCCGTCGCAGGACAGCAGCGGTCTGTTCATCCAGAACGAGCACGGCGTGGTCATTCATCTCGAAGCGCCGCCGCAGGGCCAGGTGCCGGCGCTGCATGACGACGCCGTGCGCGTTATCCTGGATTGAAGATTGGTCTTTCCCGACGCCGACCATGCACCTGCGCACCCTTTGATCGTCGTCTGCCCCGACTGATGCACGTTTTCGTTATCCGGTGCCCGCTTGATCTAGATCGATAACTGACCGAGAAATCCACGACACAAGAGCGTGATAAACAACCGAAAAGGGGGCGAGCGATGTCCGGAGGTATCGTCGGCATCATCATTCAGCTCATCGCCGGAGCAGCGGGCGGCAATATTGTTGGTGCGCTCGCCAAGCAACTTGATCTTGGTCCGCTCTGGAACAGCGTCGCGGGCATCGTCGGTGGCGGCATTGGCGGTCAGATACTGGGCGCGGTTCTGGGCGGCGGAGCGGCGGGGTCGGGCGGTCTCGACATCGGCTCGATTATCGGGGAGGTCGCTGCCGGGGGCGTCGGCGGCGGTGTGCTGATGGCGATCATTGGCGCAGTGAAGCAGGCAATGGGTGGGTCGCGCTCCTCCTAAGTGACGCCTTCTCATTGAGGCGAGTCCGGCACGGATCGGCAAGAGCCAGCTTGGCGACCGCGGGTCGGCACCGAACACGATGGCGGCTGCCGCGCGGAGAGCCGATGGTTCCGGTGAAGTGAACGCGCCGCGCCTGGCAGGAGAAATACGATGCGACGCCATGTGTTCCGCGGCCTGGCCGTACTGCTGTCGGTCGCGGTGGCCGCACCGGCGCCGGTCGTCGCACAGGGGGCCGCCCCCGCCGCCCCTGCCCCTGCCCCAACGCCGGATGAGGCGGAGACCTTCAACACCCAGCAGCTCGACGCTCTGCTGGCGCCGATCGCGCTGTACCCGGACCCGTTGCTCACGCAGGTTCTGATGGCCTCCACCTTTCCGGTGCAGGTGGTGCAGGCCCTGCGCTGGCTCGACAATCCCACCAACAAGACGCTCCAGGGTGACGCGCTCGCCAAGGCGCTGGACAGCCAGAACTGGGATCCCAGCGTGAAGTCGCTGGTGCCATTCCCCGTGGTCCTGGCGATGATGGGCGACAAGGCCGACTGGACGGAACAGCTCGGCTGGGCTGTCACTGTGCAGCAGCAGGATGTGCTGGACAGCGTGCAGCGTCTGCGCCGACAGGCACAGGCGGCAGGCAACCTGCAATCGACCCCGCAGCAGGTCGTGACGATGGAAACCTCGGCGCAGCCCGAGGTACCGCAGACGATCGTGATCCAGCCGGCCGATCCGCAGGTGGTCTATGTACCGTCGTACAACCCCACCCAGGTGTTCGGCGCCTGGCCTTATCCGGCGTATCCGCCGGTCTATCTGCCGCCGCCGCCCGGATATGCATTCGGCAGCGCTTTGGCGACCGGGCTGGCGTTCGCCGCGGGCGCCGCGGTCATCGGGTCGCTATGGAATGTGGGCTACCCGAACTGGGGTCGCGGCTACATGAACGTCAACGTCAACGCTGGAACAACATCAACGTCAACCGGACGCAGATCAACAATGCGAACTGGCGGGCCGGCGGCGGCGCTGCGGGCGGCGTCCGTCGAACCGCCGGCGGAGGTGTGGCCGCGGGACGGCCGTTGCGTCCCCCGGGCGGTCCGGTCGGAGCGCCGCGCCGGCCGGGTGGGCTGCCCGCGAACGCCATTGGCCGGCCCAGCGTCAATGTGCCTGGGAACGTGGTGAACCGTCCGGCGCGGCCCGGTCAGGGAGGCGGTTTGGCGGGTGGGGGTGCGGGCATCAACCGCCCGGGTAATCTGCCGAACGCCGGTAACCGTCCCGGAAATCTGCCAAACGCCGGCAACCGGCCGGGTAACCTGCCGAATGCGGGGAACCGGCCGAATGCCGGCAATCGTCCCGCGACGCTGCCGAGCACCGGCAACCGTCCCGGCCTGGGCGGTGGTGCCGGAGGCGCGGGGGCAGCCCAGCGGCCGGCCAATCTCCAGCGCCCGGCGGCGCGGCCTGCACCGGCACGTCAGCCGCAGGCTTTCAGCGGGATGCGCGACGGCGGCCAGGCAGGGGCCTTCGCCAATCGCGGCGCACAGAGTCGCGGTGTCGGCGCGGCGCGCCCCGCCGGCCGGGCTGGCGGCGGCGGTGCCGCCATGCATCGTGGCGGCGGCGGCGGGCGCGGAGGCGGAGGACGCGGCGGCGGCGGTCGGCGATGAGGAGGCGATGGTCATGAGGTCGCACATGGTCGCTTTGCGCGACATGCTGTCCGGGCGTCTCGGTGCCCTGCTGCTCGCACTGCTGCTGAGCACCCCTGTCGGAGCACGAGCCGCCGGCCAACCGGTTCCCCAGCAGGATTTCGCCTCGCCACAAGACGCGACCGATGCCCTGATCGGCGCCCTGCAGCGCGACGACAGGACTGCCTTCGCCGCGTTGATGGGCCCCGAAGGGAGCAGGCTATTGGCATCCGGCGACCCGATCGCCGACGACAACGCGCGCAAGGGCTTCCTCGCAGCGTACGCCGAGAAGCACAGCCTCACGGTGCAGCCGGACGACCACGCGGTGCTGGTCGCGGGCGCGAACGACTGGCCGCTGCCGATCCCGATCGTGCAGACGAATGGGCGCTGGCATTTCGACACCCACGCCGGCGCGCAGGAGATCATCAATCGCCGCATCGGCCGCAACGAGGTCGGCACGATCCGCACCCTCCTTGCCATCGACGATGCTGAGGCGGAGTACAAGACGGCCACCGGCGCCTACGCCGCTCGCTTGCTCAGCAGTGCCGGTGCCCAGGATGGCCTTTACTGGCCAGCCGAACCCGGAGCACCGGAGAGCCCGCTCGGTCCGCTGGTCGATCAGGCGATCGACGAGGGCTATCCAGGCGCCGTCGAGGCCGGCAAGCAGATTCCCTATCACGGCTACTTTTTCCGCGTGCTGAAGAGCCAGGGGCCGTCCGCGGACGGCGGGCGTATGTCCTATCTGGTCGGCGGGCGGCAAACCGGCGGATTCGCGGTGCTGGCGTGGCCGGCCAGTTATGGTTCGTCCGGCATCATGACCTTCCAGATGAACCAGGACGGCGTGGTGTTCCAGAAGGATCTTGGCCCTGACTCCGCAAAGCGGGCAGCGGCGACCGGCACCTTCGATCCCGACCTGAGTTGGGCGAGGGTGGATATCACTCCCTGACGCGACCGGCATCCCGGGCAACCGCATCGCCGCGGATCGACCATGGCAGACATCGTCCCGCTATGGCTGGTCACGACGCTGTCGTTTGCCACCGTGTTCTCGGTGATGACGTCCATCGGCACCACCATCACACCCAGTGCGGTGCTGGGGCATCTGCGAGCGCCGGCGCTGCTGATCCGAGGGCTGGTCAGCGTGTTGGTGGTCGTGCCGGTGATCGGCTTCATCGCAGGCTTCGCATTTGGCCTCGGCCGCGCCGAGCAGGTCGGCGTCGCGCTGATGGCGATCGCGCCGGGTGCTCCGCTCGCGCTGCGCCGGGCACTGCGCTCGGGCGGAGATGTCGGCTTTGCGCCGACGCTGCAGATCGCCGTGGCGATCCTTGCGGTGCCCGCGCTGCCGTTATGGGTCATGATCGGCAACTGGATCCTCGGCACCAACGGCTTCGTCGAGGTGGCAGCCGTCACCAAGCAGGTCTTTCTGGCCCAGCTTCTGCCGCTTGGTCTGGGGGCCATCACGAAGCGCGTGGCACCCACAAGCGGTGAACGGATCGGCAACGCCCTGGCGCGTGCCGGGGCGGTCTTGCTGATCGTGATGATCGTTGCGGAGGTAATTGATCTACGGGCCGTCATCCTGGCGGCACGACCCTGGCCGATGGCTGCCGCGGCGGCCACAACCTTGGCCGCGCTCGCTGCGGGTCATTTGTTGGGTGGCCCTTTGCCGGAGACCCGGCATGCAGTGGCCATCGCGGGCGCATTGCGCAATGTGGGTCTGGCACTGCTGGTCGCCACGGCCAACCACGCTGTGCCCGCGGTGCAGGTGGCCATCATCAGCTACATGCTGGTCGCTGCCGTGATGGTGACGGCGTATATACTGCTGCGCGGCAAGCGGGGCCGCGTGTAGTGCCGCACCGGCATGGGGCGGACCTTGCGGCCCGCCCCATTCCTGCGACAGTAAACGTCGATCAGTAGTCCATATTCCCGTGGTCCGACTGCGCTGTCGGCCCTTTCTTCTCCGGCGCCTCGGCGACCATCGCCTCGGTGGTCACCAGCAGGCCGGCGACCGAGGCCGCATCCTGCAGCGCGGTCCGTACCACCTTGGTCGGATCCACGATGCCGGCCTTCACCAGGTCCTTGAACTCGCCGGTCTGCGCGTCATAGCCCCAGTTGTACTCGTCGCGATCGAGGATCTTGCCGGCGATCACCGCACCATCCTCACCGGCGTTCTCGGCGATCTGACGCAACGGCGCCTGCACCGCCTTGCGCACGATCTCGATGCCGAAGCGCTGGTCGTCGTTGTCCGCCTTCAGCTTCGACAACACCAGCGAGGCGCGCGCCAGCGGCACGCCGCCGCCGGCCACCACGCCTTCCTCCACCGCCGCCCGTGTCGCATGCAGCGCGTCGTCGACGCGGTCCTTGCGCTCCTTCACCTCGACTTCCGAGGCGCCACCGACGCGGATCACCGCGACACCGCCGGCCAGCTTCGCCAGCCGTTCCTGCAGCTTCTCGCGGTCGTAGTCCGAGGTGGTCTCCTCGACCTGCGCGCGGATCTGGTTGCAGCGGCCGACGATGTCGGCCTTCTTGCCGGAGCCCTCCACGATCGTGGTGTTCTCTTTCTCGATCAGCACGCGCTTCGCCTTGCCGAGCATGTTCAGCGTGACATTCTCGAGCTTGATACCGAGGTCCTCGCTGATCACCTGGCCGCCGGTGAGGATTCCGATGTCCTCGAGCATCGCCTTGCGGCGATCGCCGAAGCCGGGTGCCTTCACCGCCGCGACCTTCAGCCCGCCGCGCAGCTTGTTCACCACCAAGGTGGCAAGCGCCTCGCCCTCGACGTCCTCGGCCACGATCAGCAACGGCTTGCCGGACTGCACGATGCTCTCGAGCAGCGGCAGCATCGGTTGCAGGCTGGACAGCTTCTTCTCATGGATCAGGATGTAGGGGTCGGCGAGTTCTGCGACCATCTTCTCGGCGTTGGTGATGAAGTACGGTGAGACGTAGCCGCGGTCGAACTGCATGCCTTCGACGACTTCGAGCTCGGTCTGGATGCCCTTGGCCTCCTCCACCGTGATCACGCCCTCGTTGCCGACCTTCTGCATCGCTTCCGAGATCATCTTGCCGATCTCGGTCTCGCCGTTGGCGGCGATCGCGCCGACCTGGGCGGTCTCGGCCGGCGTGGTGATCTTCTTCGACTTCTTCTTCAGCTCGTCCACGACGGCGGTCACCGCCTTGTCGATGCCGCGCTTCAGGTCCATCGGGTTCATGCCCGCGGCCACCGCCTTGGCACCCTCGCGCACGATCGCCTGGGCCAGCACGGTCGCGGTGGTGGTGCCGTCGCCGGCGATGTCGCTGGTCTTGGAGGCGACCTCGCGCACCATCTGCGCGCCCATATTCTCGAACTTGTCGCCGAGCTCGATCTCCTTGGCGACGGTCACGCCGTCATTGGTGATGCGCGGCGCGCCGAAGCTCTTGTCCAGCACCACGTTGCGGCCCTTCGGGCCCAGCGTGACCTTCACCGCGTCGGCCAGGATGTCCACGCCGCGCAGCATGCGCTGACGGGCGTCACCGCCGAACCTTACGTCCTTGGCAGCCATGGCTCAGTTTCCTCTCGTATGTCGGGCAATCCTTGCAGCC
>DASXNR010000218.1:0-6134 GCA_036494925.1 Acetobacteraceae bacterium | reverse complement strand
TCCCGCACGTCGAAGTCGCTGGACTCGGTGGCCGCGGCAATCCTGGGATTGTGCCAGACCTGCAGGCGGGTGGTGACGGTCTTGCGGATACCGTCCACCTGCCTGATATCGCCGTTGATGTAATCGCTGACGCCGTCAACCACGACCCGGCTATAGTGCCGGTTGGTGTCCCGGCGTACCTGGATCTTGCGTGCCAGCCATTCGATCCCATCGCCGCGGGTAAAGACGCGCAGCACGTTGGTCATGGTGAGCGCCTCGTCCGGCGTCTCGGACAGAAGCGTGGCCACCGCAACGAAGGCGGCCCGGCCAGCCGGCTCCCAGAACCTGTCGGCGCTTGCATTGCCGGGGCCGGCGTAGTGTTCCGGAAAGAGCTGGAAGCCCATGCGCGCGATTTGGTCGAAGCGTTCCGGCGACTCCCGCCGGATGGCCGCGAACGGGTCCCATCGGTGCGACCGGCCATCCTCGGCTGCCGGGTCGAACAGGAAGATCCCCTGGCCCATCGCGGCGCGATGGCCTGCCGTGGCGTTGAACGCCTCGCGCTTGACGTCGAGGACGACCAGCGAGCCTTGCCACGCAAAGCAGTTGGGGATGGTGAAGCTGCTGGTCTTGCCAGCTCCGGAGCGTGCATGCAGGGCCACATGCTCACTGCCGCCGAAGCGCAGGAACTCTCCCCGCCGGGATTTGCCGAGAACGATTTGGTATTCTCGCATCAGAAGAACGCCCTTGAGGATTGGATTCCGCCGGAACGCATCTCCGCATCCGTCGCCCAGGCACTGTTGCCGTACAGCGGTCGGCGCAGCCGGGCGCCAACGGCGCGCCACAACGCAATCAGGGCCGCGCACATCACAAGAAGTGGAATGATGGCGGATATGGCCAACAGGCACCGTGTCCAGAGATCGGGCCGGTGGGTGGCGTAGAGCCACCACGCAAGCCATGGCTGACCGATGTCGAGCCTGCCGAGGGCCACGAACAGGTAGGAAGCTGCCACAAGCCAGGCAGTCAGCGCTGCGGCGACAGCAGCTAAGGCAACGGCGATCGTGCGGATCACGGTTCGCATTCTTTGAACCAGACCTGGTCGACCATGAAGCTGCTTCCGTCGCGCGCGGCATGGACGATCACGTCGATCAAGGAGCGAAGCTGCGAGGTGATGTCTGCGTCGGAGACCGCCGCTCCGCCCGGTGTTTGCTTGATCAACACCCGCAGGCGGTCGAACACCGCCTCGCAGTCGCTGGCATGGATCGTGGTGATGCCCCCCTGATGCCCGGTCTGCAAGGCGACGAGGAAGGCGATCGCGGCGGCGCCGTCGCGGATCTCCTGAAGAAACAGTCTGCCAATGCGCATGCGAAGGGCAGCTTCGACCAGGGCGCTGGCCGTGGGTGCCCCGTCTTCCGCGTCCTTGTCGTAGTAGAGATTGACGCTATTCGGATGCGGGAGTCCGCGAAGCTCCGGCGCGTCCTCGATGGTGATAAGGCGTTCATGCAGCGGCACCTCGCCAAGAGCCGCTTTGGCGAGGTGGGTCTTTCCGCTCGCATTGGTGCCGCAGACAATGATTGTCTTCCGACTGCGGACTGCCGTGCCAATGAACTGATGCCATGCGCCTGCGCGGTAGAGAGCAAGAAGCTCATCATCACTGGCGGTGCTCTTGGCTGGGCGCGTTGTCTTGAACAGGCCCCCTGCAGCCAGCTGTTCCAGCGTCGGCCAGGCAGCGGAGCCGCGGCGAATGGTGAGGCTGGGACGCCCTTCGGCGACGCAGGGATACAGCACGGCCTGAAGCCGTCCGCGGCCCACAAGGTCGGTCGCAAGCAGCGGGCGGGCATGGCTGACGTCCTGCCGGCGCTGAGCGGCTGCGACGATGGCGATGTCCTCGATCTCGTCGGTGTCCAAGTCCACGTCATGGCGAGTGAATTCGCCGGCCGAGTAGACCCAGCATTCGCCTGGCTTCTGGATGCACACCTCCTCGACAGCGGCATCGTCCAGCCAGTGCGCTATCGGTTCGAGAAGGTGATCGAGCGTGACGCTCATGGCCGATACTGCTGCGTCAGTTGATAAGCGCCGTGCATGTCGAGGTCGCGCACGACGTAGATGCCACAGGTCGTTCCTTGGTTTCTCGTGATGATGTCAGGTATCTCGACCCAGGACCGGAGCAACTCATCAGCGGCACTTTGGCCACCCTGACCAAAGGAATTGAAGTTCAACGAGGTGTTGCCGTTGCCGCTACGCTGCGCGGCGTTTGCCGCAGCCTGTGTGCCGGCCTGGATCGCTCCCTGGATCAGCGATATGCCGATGATCCCGCCGAGCTTCTTCCACAGATGCCGGTTGACGTCGCCGTCGACACCGGTCTCGCCCAACTCGCTGCTGGCAGGACTGTTCACCGCGACACGGAATTGATGCGGCATGCCCCGGTCATCGTACAGCACAGGGGTCGTGATGTGCTGCCACAGCACCGCCAGGCGATCCAGTCCGTTGACCAACGCGTGCTGCACGGTGCCGAATACCCGCGCGCCCTTGGGCAGCAGCACCACATCGCCGGTCTCGCCGCGCACCGCGTCGGGGATGATTGCCGTCACCGCCCCCGGTAACGTGCTGTCGATCTTGGTGACCTGCACGCAGGACAACAGCCGCCCCGCCTCGATCAGCCAGCGCGGGTTGGGCAGCTCGGCAACCCGCGTCCCATCCATCTTGGTCGGCACCAGCGACGCCTCGAGCGCATCGGGCGTGCCGGCTGCGGGCAAGCCGTGCGCTGTGCCGATATCTTCCGACCCGGTTTTGGCCGCGGTCTGCACGCCCGTGCTCGCATTGGCCTTGATCTGGTAGACGCCGATCGGCGACTCGAACGCCTTGGTGTGGTCGTCGTTGCTCGCCGTCGCGACGGCCGCCGGTAGCGGCGGTGCGGCCACCTTGGGCAGTGAGGCTGCGGCCACTACGGGCTGCGCCGGGCGGACCAGTGGGCTGACCGGCCCCGCCATCGACACCTTCGCGGCCTCCGTCTGCGGCTGCGAGCGGTGCAGGAACGGGATGTTCCCGGTGGTCAGCACCGCCAATGCGGCAATCCCCACACCGACCGCCCCCCAGATCGCGATCTTCGCCCACGGCTTGACCGTCCTGCCCTCGAATCCCTGGGCAGGCTGCGGCGCGGCGACCTCGCTCATCTGGTAGCGCCCACGGTCCGCCGGATGTCAGGGTCGGTGGTTCCGGTCGCCGGCCCTGCGCCGACCGCGTTGTAGGCGAGGTTGAAGATGCACAGCACCAGCCCGCCATCGCGCAGCCGCACGACCGGCATGGTGCCATGCAGCTTGACCACGCCGTTGTCTTCGGTGGTAACGCCGCCGACCACCGCCTCAGCGCCGCCCGGTGTGACCGTGTAGATCGTCGGCAGCCGCATGTTCCCGGGAAAGTGCAACTCGGTGGTGTTGCCGTCGTCGAAGATCTCGGTGGGGCCGATCTGCAAGTCGCCCATCGCCACATAGCGAACGTTCCGCACCGCCGCCGGCGGCGCCTGATGCAGTGCGATCTCGGCCGCGTCGTCCTTCGCCCGCGCCTGCATCGCACGCCACTTCGCGGCATTGGCCGCAGCCTCGTCGGCGGGGTACTGGAAGCGTATCGTGTAACACATCCGCGGCGAACGCGCCGGTTCCTCGGACACATGGACGGAGGGTGCGGCAGAGGCGAGCGCGATCCGGTCGGTGGGCGCCGGCGTGGGTGGTGTGTCGAGCGCGGTCCATTGCAGCGTGTAGTCGCGTGGCGTGCCGTCCTCCCTGAGCGTGCGGATGCTGACCGGTTGCGCCGGCATCGCGTCGGTGGCCTTGAGCCACACGCCGTTGCTGCCCTCGGCGACGAAGAACTTGAGGTGCGCGCTGTCGCTCACGGACACATAGGCCACGCGTTCGTTGGGACCGAACTTGAGCGTCACGGTGTTGCCGGCGGGAACCGTGACGTCGACGATCTCGTCGGGATTGAACGCGACGTTGCAGACGCGCGGATCGCCGTTCTTGGCGGACTGTGGGATCTGCAAGGCAAGAGCAGGCAGCGGCAGCAGAACCGCAACGGCGATGAGCTGCCTCATGGCGTCGTCCCCTGTAAGCCGTTGCTCTCGGATGGCAGCGGCAGCGGACCCGGATAGTCGGTGACCACGATGCGCGCCGGGTTGAAGGACAGGATGTCGCGGACGTCGAGGCCGGTATCCAGGCCCGCGAGGTATTCGAGCGAGACCGTCCACGTCTCCGGCGCGGTCTTCTTCTGATCCTCGCAAGTGGCGAGACGATCGAAGTGCAGCGTGAGCTTGCCCGCCATCTCGCGGGTGGCGCGGCGGAACTCGGTGACTTCGCGCGGCGCGACGCGGATCACGCAGCGCCGCCCGAGCTTGCTCATGTAGCTGTCGGCGTTCCTCCCGCTCGACCAGCGGTCGTAGGCATCGCGCACCGGCGTCGCACTCATCGCCTCGACGACGTAGTGGTTATAGTCCATCTCGATCCACGAGTAGCTTTCCCGGTGCATCACGTATTGCCAGAGCCACGCCTTGACCGAGGCGTCGGACAGATCGGCCGGGAGGCTCTCCGGCGTGACCGCGGCGCCGGTGACGCCGTCCGGGCTGGTCCAGAGCAGGACAGGTACGAGCCGGATCATCGGGATCGTGTAGTCGAGTGCGGCCACCAGGATGACCACGAGGAATGTCATCAGCACCGCGTAGATACGCCAACCGACATTCGCCCGCCGGGTGCGCCGCAGCTGCGTTCGCACCCACTTGTCGGTCGCGTTCGCCTGCGCGATCAGGTCTTTCGCATAGACGAAGCCGGGGACGTCACTCACCGCCGGAGATCCATCGGCAAGGGCGTCCATTGCCCGGCGTTCATCGGCACGAGCGACCCCACCTTGCAGGACGGCGCCGGCGTGGTGCAGGCAGCAAGGAGAAGCAACGCCACGATCAGGCGGATCAGTGCCAAAACACGACTCCCAACTTGAGGAACAAGAGGCGGCTTGCCGCGTAGGTCGCCAGCCCGGCCGGGATCAGGAACACCACCATCGGCCCCCGAGCATGCGCGGTGGCCGTCTCGTAGACGCACAGGCCGAAGAAACCCGCGACGATGATCCGGCCACGGAGCGAGACGCAGACGTAGTATTCCCGGCTCATGGCTTCGCGCCCTTTGGAGCCGGTGCGGCGCGCGCGGCGCGGGCTCCAGCGGTGATCCCTCTCGTTGCCGCGTTCGACACAGCGGACATGATGCCGCTCGCGCTGAAGCCTCCGCTCGCCATGACGATAAGCGCCAGGACAGAGGTGCCAGCCAAGGCTAGGAACCCCGCCACGAGCGTTATCAGCATTGAGATCATTGTTTCTACCGCCGAAGCGCCGTTGAGGGTGCCGCCGCCGCCGCCCAGAGACTGCCCGGTAATCGGGCTGTTCACCCCAGCGGAACCGAGCAATGCAGTCAGCGAACTCGGATTACCCGGCGGGCTGGTGGCAGCGTTGGCGAACTGCGCCATTAACTGCGTCTCCTGGTTGACGAAGACGCCAGCGACCATCAACACGAGAGCGCCAGTTAGGATCAGGCCGAGGATGAAGCCGACCGAGCGTTCGCCCCACGCCCGCGTCCGGTCGAACAGCCAAGCCGGCAACACGAGGATGATGACCGGCAGAAAGAACAACACCTCTAGAGAGGCAAACATCCACACCAGGAACGCCATTGCGACGAATACCTTGGCGGCCGCCTCGATCAGCCATTCCGCCACTTGGTAGCCGAGGTATTGCAACCCGACCATCTGCGCCTGCGCTTGCAAGCCCAACCGGGTCAGTGTGTCGAGCATGGTATCGAACGATGCCGCCCCCGCTGTCGTCCCGCCGCCGGTTCCTACCGCCTGCGCGAGTTGTTGCGGCAGCGTCTGGGTCAGGACAGTCGTGACGTATTGGTTGAAGGTTCCTACAACCAGCAGAGCGGAGACCACCAACGCGCGCACGCCACGCGTTACCGCCTCGCCGACGGGTAGTTCCCCGAACATCATGTTCTTGCCGGCGATCAGCACCATCATGCCTAGGATGCCGGCCATCACTGCCGCAACGATCGGAATCATCGACCCCACGGTCGAGTGTAGTGCCGTCTGCGCGGCGGTGTTGTAGTTGTTCCAGATCGTTTGGAAGATCG
>DASXNR010000217.1:0-3507 GCA_036494925.1 Acetobacteraceae bacterium | reverse complement strand
GTCAAGTGGTGCGCTCATGGTGCCGAAAATGGCTGGAGGCGCATATAAATTCGATGCTGGTTCGGCAGCGTTTATATGGGTTTTATATACGGCAGCGGCCGGCGTGCGATCGACTTTATAGCAGCAGTCTCACTAGGTACGCACCAGAGCAAAATTGGCCCGGACGCGTCGCGGGGCCGGCAACTTTGCATGGAGTGCAGTGTGCGGAACACCGAGACAGCATTCGGTCAGGCGCAGGAGCCTGTCGCGGAACCCGGCACGGACTATGCGCCGCGGGACTTCCTGCGGCAGTTCGGCGCGGTCATCGCGATCTGTCTGGGACTGGCCTTGCTCGCCCACGCGCTGGTGATGATCGTGGGAACCTACTGATCTCGGCCAACTACAGGCCACGACGCGCGCGCTCCGGCCGCGGAGTTTATACGGAATTTATATGCCCGCAGGCCCCGCCTCACATCGAATCTTTATGGCTGTGTGGCCTATCTATCTGCAGCGCAGCATGCAACCCGCATACGGCGGGTTCTCTGCTGACCCTGGAGCATCGCCATGCTTGACCTCGTCTACATCCTGATCGGTGCCGCCTTTTTGGGCGGCTGCGTGCTCTACGCGATCGCCTGCGACCACCTGTGAGGCCACTGCCATGACCCTCGACTATGCGCTGGGCGCGATCGTGACGATCGGCCTGCTTGTCTATCTCGTTTATGCCCTGGTCCGGCCGGAGAAGTTCTGATGACGTTCAACGGTTGGTTGCAGATCGCGATATACGCCGTCCTGGTGATCCTGATCGCCAAGCCGTTCGGCGGCTACATGACGCGCGTCTTCAACGGTGAGCGCACGCCGCTGCGGCTGGTGCTGCGCCCGCTCGAGGTCGGCATCTACAAGGTCTGCGGCGTCCGCGAGGACGAGGAGCAGCACTGGGTCAGCTACGCCGTGGCGATGCTGGCATTCAGCTTCGCCGGCTTCGTGATCATGTACGCGATCCAGCGCCTGCAGAACGTGCTGCCGTTCAATCCGCAGGATCAGAGCGCGGTGTCACCTGACCTCGCGTTCAACACCTCGGTCAGCTTCCTGACCAACACCAACTGGCAGTCCTACGTGCCCGAGACGACGATGAGCTACCTGACGCAGATGTCGGCGTTGACCGTGCACAACTTCGTCTCGGCTGCCACCGGCATCGTGCTCGCCATCGTGCTGATCCGTGGCTTCGCGCGTCGCTCGGCCCGCACCCTGGGCAACTTCTGGGTCGATCTGACCCGCTGCGTGCTCTACATCCTGCTGCCGATCTCGATCGTCGTCGGGCTGGTGTTCATCGCCCTCGGCATGCCGCAGAATCTCAACGCCTATACCGAGGCCACCACCATCGAAGGCGCCAGGCAGTTGATCGCCCAGGGTCCGGTGGCTTCGCAGGAAGTCATCAAGATGCTGGGCACCAACGGCGGCGGGTTCATGAATGCGAACTCGTCGCACCCGTTCGAAAATCCCAGCGCGCTGACCAACCTGATTCAGATGCTGCTGATCTTTTCGATCGGCGGTGCCCTGACCAACGTGTTCGGCCGCATGGTCGGCAGCCAGCGCCAGGGGTGGGCGGTGTTCGCGATCATGGGCGTGCTGTTCCTCGCCGGCGTGATCACCTGCTATTCGGCTGAAGCGGCCGGCAACCCCGCCTTCACCGCGTTCAACGTCGATCAGACGTCGAGCGCGCTGCAGGCCGGCGGCAACATGGAAGGCAAGGAGGTGCGGTTCGGCATCGCCAACTCGGCGTTGTTCACCACCGTCACCACCGACGCATCGTGCGGCGCGGTCAACAACATGCACGACAGCCTGCTGCCGATCGCCGGCATGGTGCCGATGGTCAACATCATGCTGGGCGAGATCATCTTCGGCGGCGTCGGCTCCGGCCTCTATGGCATGCTGCTGTTCGTCATCATCGCGATGTTCGTCGCCGGCCTGATGGTCGGCCGCACGCCGGAATACCTCGGCAAGAAGCTCGAGGCGAAGGAGGTCAAGATGGCCATGCTCGCCATTCTGATCCTGCCGCTGTCGATCCTCGGCTTCACCGCGCTCGCCGTGGTGTTGCCGGTCGGCACCGGCGCAATGGCCAACGCCGGCCCGCATGGCTTCTCCGAGGCGCTGTACGCCTACACCTCGGCCACCGGCAACAACGGCAGCGCGTTCGCCGGCATCTCCGCCAACGTGCCGTTCTGGAACGACACACTCGGCCTCGCGATGTTCATCGGCCGCTTCCTGATGATCATCCCGATGCTCGCGGTGGCCGGCTCGCTGGTGCAGAAGAAGATCGTGCCGGTCTCGGCTGGCACGTTCCCCACCGACAGCCCGCTGTTCGTCGGGCTAGTGGTCGGCGTGATCGCGATCACCGGCGGACTGATCTACTTCCCGGCGGTCTCACTCGGCCCCATCGTCGAGCACTTCGCGATGCATGCCGGCACTCTCTTTGACACAGGCAGCTAGACCATGGAAATCCGCAACAAGATGCGTGCGTCGCAGTCCACCGTGCTGGACCCCGCGATCCTTCTGCCGGCGATCGGGCAATCGTTTGTCAAACTTGATCCACGCGCGATGATCAAGAACCCGGTGATGTTCGTGGTCGAGATCGTTGCCGCGCTCACCACCGTGATCTTCATCCACGACCTGCTGACGGGCGTCAGCGAACATCTCGGCTTCACCTTCCAGATCATCCTCTGGCTCTGGGTGACCGTGCTGTTCGCCAACTTCGCCGAGGCGGTCGCGGAAGGCCGCGGCAAGGCGCAGGCGGCGACGCTGCGCAAGGCGCGCACCGAGACCCCGGCCAAGCGGCTCGCCTCGCTGACCGCCGCCAACTGGCAGACGGTGCCGGCGCCCGAACTGAAGCAGGGCGACATCGTGCTGGTCGAGGCCGGCGATCTGATTCCAAGCGACGGCGACGTGATCGAAGGCATCGCCTCGGTCGACGAGTCGGCGATCACCGGTGAATCGGCACCCGTCATCCGCGAGAGCGGCGGCGACCGTTCCGCCGTCACCGGCGGCACCCGCGTGCTGTCCGACTGGATCAAGGTGCGCATCACCGCGACGCAGGGTTCCACCTTCCTCGACCGCATGATCGCGCTGGTCGAAGGCGCGGAGCGGCAGAAGACGCCGAACGAGATCGCGCTGAACATCCTGCTCGCCGGCCTGACGATCATCTTCGTGATCGCGGTCGCGACCATTCCGAGCTTCGCCACCTACGCCGGCGGCACGGTCTCGGTGGTGATCCTGGTCGCGCTGTTCGTGGCGCTGATCCCCACCACGATCGGCGCGCTGCTGTCGGCGATCGGCATCGCCGGCATGGACCGGCTGGTGCGCTTCAACGTGCTGGCGATGTCGGGCCGCGCCGTGGAGGCTGCCGGCGACGTCGATACCCTGCTGCTCGACAAGACCGGCACCATCACGCTGGGCAACCGCCAGGCCACCGAGTTCCTGCCGCTGTCCGGCGTCTCGGCACCGGAACTCGCCGATGCCGCGCAATTCGCCTCG
>DASXNR010000216.1:0-15212 GCA_036494925.1 Acetobacteraceae bacterium | reverse complement strand
GGAGGTGCAGTTGCGTTCCGCCATCTCGCAGACGCTGAATGGGCAGAAGACGGCGAAAGTGGCGCTAGATGAGACGGCGACCGATTGGCAGCGCAGTTTGCGTCGCGCCGGGATCAGCCGATGACCCGGCGTCGCAATCTGTTGCGAGGGCTACCCATCCTACGGCAACGCGTCCGCGTCAGCTTGGAGCTTGTAGGATGGGTAGAGCGCAGCGAAACCCATCAGCCAGGTGATCGCATGGATTATCGGTCAATACCCTAGACCTTCAGCACCTCGGCGCCTTCCGCCGGCTCCAGCTCGCACGCGTTCGCCGTCATCGCCAGCATGGCGTAATAGCCGATGGCGCCGGTGAGCTGGATGAACTCATCGTCGCCGAACCGCGCCCGCATCGCGCTTGCCGTAGCATCGTCGATCCGATGCCTGCGCAGCAGGGCGCGGGTGAAATCGACGATCTGCGCATCCTCCGCGGGAATGCCGCGTGAATGGTTGTCGCGGATCGCGTCGATCGTGGAGTCGGGCACGCCCAGCCGCCGTGCGCCGCCGGTCTGCGCGCCCCACACATACATCGCCTCGTACTCGCGCGCGACCACCATCGCCGCGAGCACGCGAACGCGCATGTCCAACGAACCCTCGAACCGCACATAGGCGCCGAGATGGGCGACCCGGCCGGCGATATCCGGCGAGTGCAGGAACATGGTGAACGGACCATGCACCGCGCCGCGACTGGCGACGATCGAGTCGAAGCTCGCGTGGTCCTTCGCGGGAACCTGGTCCTTGCTGGTGATGTAGGAGAGTCGGGCCATCGCTTGCTCCTCCGTTCAGACTTTTGCGAAATACAGCTTCGGATCCGCCGCCCGCACCGGCGCCTCCGGCAGTCCCAGTTCCCGCCGCACGATGTTGGTGCCCTCTACCATCGAGACGCACTTATAGTGCGCGATCCGCCGGCTCAGGCCTTCGCGGCCGAAGCCGCAATCCGTGGTGATCACCAGCCGCTCGGGCGGGATGAACTCCAGCGCGCGGCGGATCAGTCCGGCCACATACTCCGGCGGCTCCACCACCGTGTTGCAGTGGTTCACCACCCCGATGCCGATCTTCTTGTCGGTCGGGTACTTGCCGAACAGATGCAGGTCGCGGCCGTCGCTGCTGGCGCATTCGAAGGTGATAACGTCGCCGTTCAACTGCAGCAGATACGGCATCGCGCGCTCGTAACTCGGCACCTCCCAGTAGACGCGCTGCTGGTTCGGGTTGCCCCAGCAGGTGTGCACCCAGATCTCCGCGTTCACGCCGACGAGTTGGCGGTTGAACGCCTCGGTCAGGAACTCCAGCTCCGCCTCGGTGCAGTCCGGCCGCAAAGATCGCCCGTGATGCGGCGGCTCCTCCACCTGGATCAGCGGACAACCGGCATCCGCCATTTCGCGGAACTCGGCGTTCATGATGTCGCACAG
This sequence comes from Acetobacteraceae bacterium, assembly GCA_036494925.1. Taxonomy (GTDB): domain Bacteria; phylum Pseudomonadota; class Alphaproteobacteria; order Acetobacterales; family Acetobacteraceae; genus JAMXLO01. The sequence continues at coordinate 13,767 of DASXNR010000216.1, read as the reverse complement.
GTCGAGCACCAGCTGCTTGTCGTCCTGATAGAATTCGTTCCACAGCATGCTCGCCAGCGCCGGCGCGCAGATCGCGCCGAACTTCACCGGCCGGTCGGACATGCGCTGCGCCACCTGCCAGATCGCGGTGTATTCCAGCGGCCCGCGCTCCAGTTTGTGTTTCACGACGCCAGGCTGATACGCCTCCTGCACCTCCCACAGGATCTTGCCGGGGCGGAGGCCATGCCGGCTCATCCAGCCGCGCGAGGTGTCGCGGTGGCCCTCGACGCCGCCGATGCGTTCGATCGGATAGAAGAACCACGATTTGCCGCCGACCGCGAGATCGAACCGGCTGTCGCCGTCGGTGACGATGTCGAGGCCCGCCGCCTCCTGCGCGTTGATGATCGCCGCAACCGCGTCGAGGTACTGTTCGCGGAACACCGACTCGCCCAGTGCCGACTTGAACGAGCGGCCGTTGAGGCTGAGGTCGAACCACAGCGGGCGCGGATACGATCCGGTGATCGCGGTCGGCAGCATCATGTTCTGCGTTACGGTGAGCATTGCACCACCCTTTCAGTCGAACATCAGTACCGTGCGGGCGACCTCGCCGGCCTTCATGGCGCGGAAGGCTTCGTTGATGTCGCCCAGATGGCCGCGGCGGCTGATCATCGAATCCAGATCCAGCCGGCCCTGGCGGTAGAATTCCAGATAGTTCGGAATGTCGGTGCGGAACTGGTTCGAACCCATCCGCGAGGTCTGCACGCGGCATTCCGGCCGGATCGCCATCCAGGGAAACTCGATCGTCGCATCCGGCGGCAGCACGCCGACAATGGTCGCGGTGCCGCGCACCGCCAGGCACTCGATCGCCTGCCGGCACAGCGTCGCGATCCCCACCGCCTCGAACGCATGATCGACGCCCAGTCCCTTGGTCAGCGCACGCACCGCCTGCACCGGATCGTCCTGCGTGCTGTTGACCGTGTGCGTGGCGCCGACGCCCTTCGCCATCTCCAGCTTGGCATCGAACTGGTCCACCGCGATGATCTGCCGTGCGCCGCCGATCCGCGCGCCCTGCACAATGGAAAGCCCGACACCGCCGCAGCCGAACACGGCAACCGTCTGGCCCGCCTGCAACCCCGCGCTGCGCAATGCAGCGCCAACCCCGGTCAGCACGCCGCATCCCACCAGCGCAGCGCGGTCCAGCGGAATCTCCGGCTCGATCCGCACCAGCGAGTTCTCGTGCAGCAGCATGTGTTCGGCGTAGCTGCCGATCGCTGCGAAGGTGCGGAACGGTTTTCCCCGCTGCGACACCCGCGGCGTCGCGGACTCGGCGCGCGCGACGATGCCGCCGGTGCACACGTTCGGATGGCCGCTCAGGCATTGCGGACAGGTGCCGCAGAAGCCGGACAGACAGGCGACAACGTGATCGCCGACCCGCATCGTGATGACATCGGCGCCCACCGCCTCGACCACGCCCGCGCCTTCGTGCCCCAGCACGAACGGGCGATCCAGCGGAAAGCGCCCCAACCCATCGACCACGTGCAGGTCGCTGTGACACACGCCGGTGGCGACCGTGCGCACCAGCACCTCGCGGCCCCACGGCCGGTCGATCTCCACCTGCTCGATGGTCAGCGGTGCGTGCACCTCGCGGAAGACGGCAGCGGACATTTCCATATCGGGTGCCTTATTGACACTGTGGCTTGATTGGGGAACGTGCCTCGAACGTTATCGCAAATCCGGAGAACGCACCAATGGCGAGCGGGCCGCTCCTGTTCACGCCGATCACGCTGCGCGGCATCACCGCGCGCAACCGCGTCGTGGTATCACCGATGTGTCAGTACGTTTCGGTCGATGGCGGCCCGACCGACTGGCAGTTCGTGCATTTCGGCCGCTACGCGATGGGCGGCGCCGGCATCGTGTTCGGTGAGGAAACCGCGGTCGAGGCGCGCGGGCGCAAGACCTATCATTGCGCCGGTATCTGGAACGATCATCAGGCGCGCGCGTATCGTCGCGTCACCGACTTCATCAGGCAGATGGGCGCGGTGCCGGCGATCCAGCTCGGCCACTGCGGCCGCAACGCCGGCTCGCATGGCGCAATGGAGGAATGGCGCGCGCTCGATGAACGCGACGCGCGGGCCGGCATGCCGCCGTGGCGCGGCCTGGCGCCAAGCCCGCTGCCGGCACGGCGTGGCTTTCCGGTGCCGATCGAGATGGACCACGACGACATCCGAGCCGTGCTTGCCGCGTTTCGCGATGCCGCGCGCCGCGCCACCGACGCCGGCTACGACATCTGCGAGATCCACGGTGCGCACGGCTATCTGATCCACCAGTTCCTTTCGCCGGTATCGAACCAACGCACCGATGCCTATGGCGGATCGCGCGAGCACCGCATGCGGTTCGCACTCGAGGTTGCCGAGACGGTGCGCGCCGCCTGGCCGCAGGACCGGCCGCTGTTCTTCCGCGTCTCCGCGGTGGACGGCAAAGGCGGACAGTGGGGCCTGGAGGACACGGTGGCGCTGGCGCACGAACTGCGCGCGCGTGACATCGATCTGGTGGACTGCTCATCCGGCGGCATCAGCGGTGACTCCGACATGGCGCTGGTGCCGCGTGTGCCTGGCTATCAGGTGCCGTACGCATCGCGGGTACGCCGCGAGACCGGCATCATGACCATGGCGGTCGGGCTGATCACCGAACCATTGCAGGCGGAAGCCGTGCTGCAGGATGGCCATGCCGACCTGGTGGCGATGGCGCGCGAACTGATGATCCACGCCGACTGGCCGTTGCGCGCCGCGAAGGAACTGCAGGCCGGACCCTACGACCTGATGGCGCCATCGATCGCGCACCGGCTGCGCCGCCGCGACGAGCAGGCGGTGGCCTATCCGCCGGGCAGCACGGTGGAAATCCCGATCAGCGCCGACCGCCGCGAGCCCTACCGCTGGCAGTGACCGGTGCCGCGGCAGCGTGGCGCGCGGCAGCATGGCCCGCGGCACGGGTCAGGTGTGCGGTCGTGCTTGGCTCCGCACCCAGCCAGAATTGCAGTTCGGCCGAAGTGACCTTGCCATCCTTGATGTAGCGGTCCTGCCAGGCATCGGTGGCATCCAGCGGCTTGCCGAACTTCTCCTTGTCCTGGTTGAGCCACCAGCGCCAGGCATAGTGGTCGTACACGTCGAGCACGTGGCAGGCATAGGCCTCGGCCAGCGCGCGGTGGCCGCGCACCACCACCATGTTCTCGTCGTTGTTGTGGGATGCGCGATAGCCCAGGTTGTGCGAACCGGTCACCACGACGCAGTCGTCGCTGAACGGGTCGATCACCAGGATCTTGTCGTGGATGATCGCGAAACCCGCCTTGTTCAGTTCGGCTTCCCAGGCACCGAACGCGTCGGTCTTGTTCACCTGCGTCGCCGGAATGACGCGGAAATCCGGCTGCGCCCTGCCTTGCGGATTCTCGCCGATGGTCGCGACCTGTGGTCGCTTGCCGCGTCCCTCCGGTGCGGTGTCGCTGCCGCCGTCCAACGCGGTCTTGAAGTTCACCGCGTTGCTCGCGCTGGTCAGCGCGCCGCGCACGAACAGCGACGGGTTCGCGCGCAATGCCTCGCCGGCGGCGTCGAGGATCGAGTGGTTGCCCGGCTCGAACGCGAGGAACAGCACCGCCGATTTCGCGCCCTTGATCAGATCGAACAGCAGATTGACGTCGGCCGGATCCTCGCGCGGCGGCGAGGTGATCGCCCTTTTGGTGTTGGGCGAGAACAGCATCTGAACCGTGGCGCTGCCGTCCTCCAGCCGTAACGGCTGCTGCAGCAGTGCTTCGTTGTGTTGCTGTATCCACTGCCGGAAGGTCGGACCTTGCCACGCCTCATCGCCGCGCTGGGCGCTGCCGGTGTCGCGCTCCAGCTCGTCCCAGTACGCCGAGTAGTGCGCAGCGACGGCCGGGCTGGTGATCAGCAGCGCGTTGTTGGTCTGGGCCGCCAACGCGTTCATCGTCCAGTTGGTGGAGCCGGTCAGCACCGCGACCGGCTGGTCGGCCTGCTTCAGGACCAGGAATTTGTTGTGCGGAATGTGTCCCGACGGCAGGATCCGATCGGTCACCGGCACGCCGGCCGCTTTCAGATTGGCGCGGTTCTCGCTGTGGGTGTCGTCGGTCGCGGGCTCCCCGGTGGTCCGGTTGGCCGCCGCCCGCTCGTTCCCCAGGACCACCGCGCGCGCCGCCGGCGAGCCATGGTCGCTGGCCTGTAGCCGCACCTCCAGTCCTTGCGGATCGCTCAGCTCATAGAGCGCGGCGCGGATCTCGCCACTCTTGTCGTCCGCCTGATCGAGCAGCTCCGTCAGCGCATCCTCCAGTTGGCCCTCGAGCGCCTGGCGCAGACTGTCCTTCGGATCGGCGATATGGCGCATCAGGCGGTCGACACTCGGTGTCCCCAGCGCATGCGCGACCATCTGCGTCGCCAGGATGCCGCGATTGAAATACGCCTTGAACAGGCCGCGGTCCGGCGTGATCGCCACCGGATTGGTGACCAGCGCATCGACGCCGGCAAGCGGCTGCAGCGCGCCCGGTGTGCCTCCCATGGGGACGATCCGGTAACGGAACATGCCGCCGCGCCTGGCGCCGAGGTCCTTCCACCAGTATTTCTGCACCGGCGCCTGCTCGGTCGTCTCCTTGGCGTCGGTCTGGGTGGTCTCGAAGCGCGCCAGTGCCGGCAGCGGCTCCCAGGTTCCGGCATGCACGTCGCCGCGGTAGACGGCGAAGCCCAGGCAGTCCTTCAGCTTCTGTTCAAAGCTCCACGCAAACACAGCGATGTCATTGTTCGAGAATGCGAGCGCCTTCGGCATCTGATTGTCCCCCCAACGAGTAAAAATGGTTCTAGCGCATGGCGCGACTGCGTGTGTGAGGGATTTCACACACGGGCGGAATATTCGGTGCTAGCGTGCCCGGCTATGCGACTGGCCAACATGGGGGAAAGCAGGATGGCGATCAGGTACGGTGTGCTACGCGGACGGGTCGAGAAACTGCTGCACCATTCCGCCGGCGATCGGGCACCGCATGTCGAGGTGCTGGTGCAGACCCCGGACGGTGCGTGGCGGCTGGCGGTCAATGTCCGATCCGACGACGAGACCAACCTGCTGTTCCACGTCGAGACCGACTTTCACCATCCGATCCTCGATGCCATTGATGCACTGCCGGTGGGCCTGACCAAGCCGGCAGACGACGATCACACAGTGCGTTTGGACTATGTGCGCGGTGCCCTGTTCGACAGCACGGCGATACAGCAGGTCGCGGCGACCGCGGTCGGTGACCCCAATGAGCTCGACGACCGGCTGAGCGAGGTGCTGGAGCGCGCGATCCAGACCGACGGCGCCGAGGTGTTCGCGTTCGGCAACCCGTGGCCGCAGGAACGCAAGCCGGACCAGTATTTCCACTTCACCCCGGGCCGCGGCGTGCACGATCTGCACATGAACCAGGGCAGCCCGCCGCCGCACGACCGCGACGACGGGGTCTGGCAGGACGGTGGGCTGATCGTGCGCTTTCCCAATGGTCCGACCTGCGCCTTCTTCTTCGCGTTCCAAAGCCAGGTCTGGACCACGGACGATACCACCGGGGCGCCTGCGTAGTACTTCTGCACAGCGGTTCCGACCAGGGCAATCGGGCTCAGCGACGCGCTCGCCGCTTGTCCTGTGCCAAACCACGCGATTTCACATGGAGTTCCACCGAGTTCGCACAGAGTTTCACGGAGAAAAAATGAATGCGCTGCGCGCGTAGTGCGAACCTCTTCCTCCGTGAAACTCTGTGCGAACTCCGTGTAAACCCTGGTTTTTTGCCGACTCGACGAAATCACCGGTCCGTTCACCCGATTGCCCTGCGGTTCTGACCAGTGGAGTATGCTCCGGCGTAGATCGAACCGGCGGCCATCAAATATCTGCGGTTACGGCAGGGCTGACGGACAAGCCCGACAGCGACGGGTCACAACCTTCGTGCAGCGCTGCTGGACCAGGCCGCTTGATCGTTCCGGGCCGAGTGACCAGTATCGGGACATCAGGCAGCCACCGCGATGGTCGGCGGCGCGGAGGAAACCCATGCCGCCACTGAACGGCCACTGAGCACATGGCTGTCGCGGCCGCCATCGCGTTGCCGGAGCGCGTGCAGCACCGCGGCATGATCACGGCGTGCATCATCTGTGCCACCCTGCTGCAGTCGCTCGACCAGACCATCGCCAACGTGGCGCTGCCCTATATGCAGGGCAGCTTCTCGGCGAGCTACGACGAGATCACCTGGGTGCTCACCACCTACATCACCGCCGCGGCGATCATGACCGCGCCGGTCGGCTGGCTCGCCGCGCGGTTCGGCCGCAAGCGGCTGTTCGTGGTCTGCATCATCAGCTTCACCATCACCTCGATGTTGTGCGGCGCGGCACAGTCGCTGCAGCAGATCGTCGTGTTCCGCCTGATGCAGGGCGTGAGCAGTGCGGCGCTGGTGCCGCTGTCGCAGGCGATCCTGTTCGACATCTATCCCCCCGAGCGGCGCGGCTTCGCGATGGCGGTGTGGGGCATGGGGGTGATGATCGGCCCGATCCTGGGCCCCACTCTCGGCGGCTATCTCACCGAGACCTATAACTGGCGCTACGTGTTCTACATCAACCTGCCGTTCGGCGTGCTGGCCACTCTCGGCCTGCTGATGTTCATGCACGAGGCCGAAGGCGAGAGCCATCTGCGCTTCGACTGGCTCGGCTTTGTCGTGCTCAGCACCGGCATCGGCGCGTTGCAGATGATGCTGGACCGCGGCAACGACCAGGACTGGTTCACCTCGCGCGAGATCATGATCGAGGCCGTGTTCGCCGGTCTCGGCATCTATCTGTTCCTGGTGCACATGGCCTGGGCGCCCCGGCCGTTGATTCGCCCGGCGCTGTTCCGCGACGTCAATTTTTCCGTCGGCCTGGTGCTGATGTTCGCCATCGGCACCCTGCTGGTCTCATCGATCGCGCTGATGGCGCCCTGGCTGCAGACGCTGGGCAGTTATCCGGTGGCGACCGCCGGTCTGCTGATGGCGCCGCGCGGCGCCGGCACGTTGATCGCCATCGTGCTGTGCGGCCACGTGTTCGCGCGCGTCGATCCGCGCTGGCTGGCGGCGATCGGCCTGCTGCTGCAATGCTGGTCGTTCTGGACCATGACCGGCTGGACGCCGGACGTGTCGGCGCATGAGATCGTCATCACCATCGCGGTGCAGGGTGCCGGCCTCGGCATGGTGTTCACGCAGCTGCAGGTGCTGGCCTTTGCCACGCTCGCCCCCGGCCTGCGCACCGAGGGCGCCGCGCTGTTCAGCCTGGGCCGCAATATCGGCGCGGCGATCGGCGTGTCGGTGACGACCTCGCTGCTGGCCCACAACGCGCAGGCACTGCACGAAATGATCGGCGCCTCGGTCAATCCGTTCAACCGCGCTTTGCAGGCGCTGGGATCCGCGAGGCAGTGGCTGGATCCGGCCAGTCACCATGGCGCGACGATGCTGGACCGGATCATCAACCACCAGGCGCAGATCATCGCCTACGCGGACGACTACGTGCTGATGATCTTCACCACCTTACCTTCGCTGCTGCTGTTGCTGATGATGCGCCGCCCGCGCCACGCCCCGGCCGCGGAAGCCATGCAGGCGAGCGAATGACGGCAGGGATCATCCGCTCGCGGCGTTGAGTTGCCCGATGTCCTGCGGGCTGAGATTGAGTTGGGCCGACTTCACGATGTCCTGCAACTGCTCCAGATTGGTTGCGCTCGCGATCGGCGCCGTCACGCTCGGCCGCGCGATCAGCCACGCCAACGCCACCTGCGCCGGTGTCGCCTTGTGCCGCGCCGCCACGTCATCCAACGCCTTGAGCACGCCGCGGCCGTGCTCGTTGAGGTACTTCTTCATGCCGCCGCCGCGCGGGCTTTTGCCGAGGTCCGCCTCGGAGCGGTACTTGCCGGTAAGGAACCCCGCGGCCAGCGCGTAGTAGTTGATCACCCCAAGACCTTCGGTCTGGCACAGCCCTTCCAGTTCCGCCTCGAACGCCGGACGTTCGACCAGGTTGTACAACGGCTGCAACGATTCGTAGCGCGGCAGGCCGTGCGCCTTGCTGACCTCCAGCGCCGACTTCAGCCGCGCCGGGGAAAAATTCGAGGCGCCGAGAGCACGCACCTTGCCCTGCTTCACCAGGTCGGCGAACGCCTGGGCGGTCTCTTCCTGCGGCGTGTCCGGATCGTCGCGATGCGCCTGATACAGATCGATCACATCGGTCTGCAGCCGTTGCAGCGAGGCATCGGCCTCCCGCATGATCCAGGCGCGCGACAGTCCCTTGTCGCCGGAGCCCATCGGCGCGCCGACCTTGGTGGCGATGATCACGTCGTCACGCTTGCCGCGCCGCTTCAGCCAGTTGCCGATCACGATCTCGGACTCGCCGCCCTGATGGCCGCGTGCCCAGACCGAATAGACGTCCGCGGTGTCGATCGCATCGATGCCAGCCGCGACGCAGGCGTCGAGCAGCCGGAATGAGGTGGCTTCGTCGGCGGTCCAGCCGAACACGTTGCCGCCGAACATCAGCGGCGGAAGCTCGATTTCGGAACGGCCCAGTTGGCGTTTCTGCACTGCTATGGTCCTTTGCTGTAACCGGTAAGGATAGGAATTTGGTAAGCCTTTTCGGTTCATATCACAAAAGAAGATCAAACCACGGATTAACACGGATGCACACGGATGAGATGAAGTTCGGCCGTGTTTCGGAACGGATCATCGGGTGTGCCATCACCGTTGCCAATACGCTGGGAGCAGGGTTCGTTGAGAAAGTGCATGAAAATGCGTTGGCGCATGAGTTGTGCAAGGCAGGCCTCCCGGTCGAGCAACAATGTGGCATCGTTGTTCACTACGACGGCGTGATCGTCGGCGAATACACCGCGGATCTTCTGGTGGACGGCTTCGTGCTGGTCGAGTTGAAGGCGGTCCGGAGTTGGACGACATCCATCGCGCCCAGTGCCTGAATTACCTAAAGGCGACTGGGCTCCAACTATGCCTCTTGATCAATTTCGGCAATCCTCGGCTGGAGATCAAACGCCTCGTACTGTGAGCACGGTATCCGTGTTCACCCGTGTGCATCCGTGGTTTCAATCAAACCCTTCGCACCCCCCAGAACAACACCTGCGCGCATTTCACGAAGTCAGTGAGGTCCTTGCGGATCGCCCACGGATAGTACCATTGCCCGATCGGCATGAACGGAATGCTCTGAAACGCCTCCAACTGTATCTGCTCGCAGATCTTCTTCTGTTCCGCGGCATCGCCCGTATCGAACCACCGATCCCGCAGCTCCTCCATTTTCGCGTCGGTCGGCCAGCCGAACCAGCCCTGCTTGCCATTGCCGCGCAGCGGAAACGAGCTGCCGGGATTGGATGTGGCCAGTCCTCCCCAGGTGGTGTGGAACACGTTCCAGCCGCCCTGCGACGGCGGATCCATCTTCGCCCGCCGCGCCACCAGCGTGCCCCAGTCCATCACCTGGTAATCGACATTCAGCCCTAGTTTGACGAACAGCTCGCGCGACACCTGCGACGGCGCGACCAGCGACGGCTGGTCGGACGGCGCCATCATCACGATCTTCTCGCCCTGGTAGCCGCTCTCCGCCACCAGCTTCTTCGCCTTCGCCAGATCGCGCGGCGAGGTGAACGCCTCCATGCCCGCGTTGTTCTCCATCGGCGAGTTGCCAGTGAAGAAGCCGACCGGATATTTGCCAAGGTCCGCCTGCTCGCCGACCCACGCGGTGACGTATTCCTGCTGGTCGATCGCCGGCAGCAGCGCGCGCAATAACTTCGGGTTGTCGAACGGCGGGAACAGATGATTGAACGCGATGATCGCCAGCGCACCCAGTGGGTCGTAGCGCGCGACATCGCATCCGGGTGACTTGCGCAGCATCGGCAACAGGTCGAGCACCGGAAACTCCAGCCAGTCGACCTCGCCGGTCTGCAACGCTGCCGCCGCGGTGGCCGGGTCCGGCTGCACCAGCCATTCCACCCGCTCGAAGTTCGCCACCTTGCCGCCGGAGAAATACTCGGGCTTCTCCTGCCGCGGCACATAGCCAGCGTTCTTCACATAGACCGCCTTCGAGCCCGCCTGCCATTCGTCGCGCTTGAAGATGAACGGCCCGGAGCCGATGAACTCCTTGATCTGTTCGCTCGCCGGCGTCTTTGCCATCCGCTCCGGCATCACGAAGCAGCCCTGCGATCCCAGCGCGTAGGTCATCTGCCGGAACCGCTTCTTCAGCCGGATCTGGAAGCGCCTGTCGTCGAGCGGCTTCATCTCCTCGGTCTGCGCGGCAAGCTGCTGGCCGAATGGGTTCTTCACCGCCCAGCGCGCGATCGAGGTGGTGCAGTCGACCCCTCGCACCGGCTCGCCGTCGGTGAACTTCAATCCGTCGCGCAAGGTGAACGTCCAGGTGAGTTCGTCCGACGACACCTCGTGACCCGCGGACATCTGTGGCTGACCGATCAGGGCGTCGTTGATGCCGTACAGCGTATCCCACACCATGTAGCCGTGGTTCGTTGCCACCGTCGCGGTGGTCCAGATCGGGTCCGGGTTCGCCAGATCCGCCTGCGGCACGAAGTGCAGCACCTTGGCCGCGGCACCTTGGGCGATGGCGGGACGCGCCAGGCCGGTTGTGCCGATCGCCGCCAGTGCGGCTCCACTCGCCAGCAGATTTCTGCGTCGCATGCCCGCCTCCTTATGCCACCAGGTCTTTCTGAACCTTCGGGTCGTAGTTCGCGTCGTACCAGTATTCCTGCCATGCCGAATAGGTGATCGGCTCCCAGCGTGGCGGATTGTCCGGTCCGCGACAGGTCGGCAGGCACGCGATCACCTGGTCGAACCGCGGGCCGAGGAAGAACGGGATAGCATAGCGGTGGCACCCCACCGGCGGCAGTGCGCGATGCGGCGTGGACTTGAACCTTCCGTTGGTCCAGCGCTGCATCATGTCGCCCGAGTTGACCGCGAACGAGCCCGGAATGAACGGCACGTCGAGCCACTCGCCCGACGCCATGCGCACCTGCAGCCCGGGCACCTCGGTCTGCGCCAGGAACGTCATGAAGCTGCTGTCGGTGTGCGGCGCGATGCCGAACTGATTGGCCGCCGCCGGTACCGGCGGATAGTGCGACAGGCGAAGGGTGAACTGGCTCTGCCGGAATGCCTCGTCGAACCAGTCCGGCGGCAGGTCGAGCGCCACGGCAACCGCCGGCAGCATGCGGCGCGCGAACGCGTCCATGGTATCGGCGTAGTCCAGCGCGCGGCGGCGGAACTCCGGCAGCATGCCCCGGTCGGGCCAGACATTGGCACCGACGAAACGCCGGCCCGAACGACGCAACGGATCGTCCGGCGAACGCTCGCGCTTGATGAAGAAGGCCTCGTTGAGGTCGGGTTTGTCGTTGCGGTTGACGTCCGACGTCCAAACCGCGTAGCGGCCCATCGCCATATAGCCGTTGTTGTGCTCGTTCAGCCGCAACGCCAGCTTGTCGGCCATCGGCAGCTCATGCAGCCGCTTCGCTTCGCCGAAGGTCCGCGCCATCAGCGGCTGCGGCACGTCGTGCCCGGTGAGGACCAGGAAACCGACGGTGGTCAGCGCGTCGTGCACCTGACCCGCGGTCGCCTGCAATGCGCCAGGCCGCCCAGACAGATAGTCCGCAACGTCGATGACCGGGATGGCGCTGGTCACGGTGAGGCTCCTTGCCGTTCGGGCCCCCACTATGCCGCCTGTCGCGCCGCGGCGACAGAGCCTCACATCGGTTGCGGCGCCCGATCGTCCGATGGAAGCTGCCGCCATGACGACACACTACAATCGGCTGGCCGGACGCAGCGTCGAACGGCTCGCCGCACTCAGCGACGGCGTGTTCGCGGTGGCGATGACGCTGCTGGTGCTGGACCTGCACGCGCCGGCGGCCGAGGCGGTGCACAGCGAGGCGGATCTGTGGGCCGCGCTGCTCGCGCTCACGCCGCGGCTGCTGATCTACCTGCTGAGCTTCCTGACGCTTGGCATCTTCTGGGTCGGCCAGCAGACCCAGCTCAACCACCTGGCGCAAAGCGATCGGCATCTCACCTGGCTGCATCTGGCGTTCCTGTTCGCGGTGGCGGTGATGCCGTTCTCGACCGCGCTGATGGCGGAGTTCATCGCCTATCGCATCGCGCTGCTGGTGTACTGGGCGAACCTGGCGCTGTTCGGCGCGCTGCTGTTCGCGACCTGGCGATACGCGGAACATGCGCGGCTGGTGAGGCCGGACGCGCCGGCCGATATTTGCGCCGGACTGGAGCGTCGCGTCGTCATCGCGCAGTCGCTCTATGCGTTCGGTGCGCTGCTGTGCGTGTTCGATACGCGCTGGAGCATCGGGTTCATCGTGCTGGTGCAGCTGAATTACGCCATCGCGCCGCGCCTGCCGTTGTTGTCGCGGTTATAGCAGAACGTAATTCTGACGGGTGTCAAAGCGCGGCGCGGAAGGCCAGACGAACTTCACAGAAAAGAGAGAAAATCACATTACCGTTGTAATTCCCGCAACGACGGGGGCAAGTTCCGGCCGCGACAAATAATCGGTAACACCGGAGGAAACAGTCATGTCGGACCGCCATAATGAGCCTCCTGCACGTCCCGAACGGCCCCGGCCGAAGCATGCGGAAAAGAAGCTGGAGCTGAAAGAGGCGAAGATCGAAAAGGTCGAAGCAAAGGAACACAAGGACTTCAAGCAGGAGAAGCTCGAAAAGAACGAGGCCAAGGAACACAAGGACGCCAAGCACGAGAAGGTTGAGAAGAACGAGGCCAAGGAACACAAAGACGCCAAGGTCGAGAAGGTCGAGAAGAACGAGCTGAAGGAACACAAGGACGCCAAGCTCGAGAAGGTCGAGAAGAACGAGGTCAAGGAATTTTCCAAGCTCGAGCAGGGCGAGAAGCCGCAAGGCAAGGAGAAGGACGGCAAGGAGATCTTCGAAGGCCCCGGCACCAATCCCGGCGACCCGGTCGAACAGCGCATCGCCACGCTGGAACAGAGCGTCGCCTCCCTGCAGCACTTCATTACCACAAATCAGCGTCCCGACCTGAGCCAGGGCGCATTGTCCGGAGAGACTGACGCGCCGTCCAGCGATTGATCACCGCATGGTCGTGGTGTTCTGCGAGGACTTCGATCACGCCGCGCTCTGGGCAGCGAACCGGTTGCGCGAGCGCGGCGTCGGCGTTGACCTGATCACCGGAACCGATCTCGCGGCAGCGGAGCGCTGGGAGCATCGGCTTGGCGTGGCAGGCACCACGATCGCGATCCAGCTCAGCGATGGCCGTTGCGTGACCGGCGGCGAAACGTCTGGCGTGCTCAATCGCCTGTCGTACCTGCCCGCGGCATGGCTGCGACGCATCGGCGGGGCGGACCGCGACTATGCGTTGCAGGAGATGTACGCGCTGTATCTGAGTTGGCTGCACGCATTGCCCGGCCCGGTGATGAACCCGCCTCAGCCGCAGGGTCTGTGCGGTAACTGGCGGCATCCATCGGTGTGGATGCTGCTGGCGGGTCGCGCCGGATTGCCGGTGCCTGCGTATCGTCAAACCAGCGATGACGATCCAGCGCTGACCTGGCAGCAGCGGACGACGCCCGCGCCGCTGACCGCATTCGCCGTCGGCCGGCACGTCGTGGCGCCGCCGGCGCTGCCGATCGTGCTGCACGATGCCTGCCGCCGTCTTGCCCGGTCTGCCGGCGCCTCGCTGCTCGGTATCGATTTTGCCCCGAACGCAGCCGGTCATTGGCAATTCATCGGTGCCTCGGTCATGC
>DASXNR010000215.1:0-8396 GCA_036494925.1 Acetobacteraceae bacterium | reverse complement strand
GCCGCCAAGTCGGGCATCCACGGATTCACCAAGGCGCTGGCGCAGGAGGGCGCTCGCTTCGGCATCACCGTCAACGCCATCGCACCGGGCTATGTGGATACCCACATGGTGCGCGCCGTTCCGCCCGACGTGCTGGAGAAGATCATCGCACGCATTCCGATCGGACGGCTCGGGCGGGCAGACGATATCGCGCGCGCCGTGGCGTTCCTGACCGCGGACGAGGCCGAGTTCATTACCGGCTCGACGCTGTCGGTCAACGGCGGGCAGCATATGTATTGATGATCGAGACGCCGCGGCTGATCCTGCGGCCCTGGCGCCAGAGCGACCTTCCGCCGTTCGCGGCGCTGAATGCCGATCCCTTCGTGATGCGCTGGCTGGGCGGCGCTCTCACCCGCGAGGACAGCGATGCCTATGTCGCCCGCGCCGAGGCGCACCTGGCTGAGCACGGCTTCTGCAAATGGGCCGTGGAGGCGCCTGGCGTCGCCGCGTTCATTGGCGCCGTGGGCATTTCCTATGTCCGGTTCACGGCGTCGTTCACGCCGGCGGTCGAGGTCGCCTGGCGCCTCGACCGGCGCTACTGGGGCCAGGGCTATGCCTCCGAGGCCGCGCGGGCGGCGATTGGCGATGGCTTCACGCGGGTCGCACTGACATCGATCGTCGCCATGACGGTGCTCGACAACCAGGCCTCGCGGGGCGTTATGCATCGGCTCGGGATGACGCCGGCAATGGAGTTCGACCACCCGAATTATCCCGCGGGCCACGCACTATGCCGGCACGTGCTGTATCGGCTGGCCGCCCCTTCACCCTTGCCGGTGACCGGTGCATCATAGTCGTAAGGAGGTCCCGCCGATGAATGCGCCACGCAATACCCAGTTTCGCTATCTCGAAACCCACCGGATCGCCGGCTCGCTGGGCGCCGAAATATCGGGCGTCGATCTGTCCGAGGAACTGCCGGATGATGTGCTGGCGGAGGTCCGCGCCGCGCTGCTCGACAACTGCGTGATCTTCTTCCGGGACCAGAAGCTTACTCCGGAACAACAGCTTCGGTTCGCGCGCCGCTGGGGCGAGATCCATCTGCATCCGTTCATGCAGGGGATGGCCGACTATCCGGAGATCCTCGAGATCATCAAGACGCCCGAGGACAAGAAGAATTTCGGCGGCTCATGGCACACCGACCAGATGTTCTCACCGGCGCCGGCGATGGGGACGATCCTGTATGCGCTGGAAGTGCCCTCAGCCGGCGGCGATACCATGTTCACCAATCAGTACCTTGCCTATGAGAGCCTGTCCGACGGCATGAAGGCGCTGGTCGGCCAGCTTCATACCGTCTGCGTCGGCGACAACTTCAAGCAGCACGGCGGCCAGTCGCGCGCGCAGCGTTACGACCGCCAGATGGCTCACATGAAGGTGAAGGACCCGGGCAACGTACAGACGACATCGGTGCATCCGCTGGTCCGCACCCATCCCGAGACCGGGCGGAAGGCACTGTATATCGGCGGGCACGTGCAGCACTTCGACGGCATGACGGATGAGGAAAGCGAGCCGCTGATCGACTTCCTCAAGAAGCACTCGACGCGGCCGGAGTTCACCTGCCGGTTCCGCTGGGAGAGCGGGTCGCTGGCATTCTGGGACAACCGCTGCACGCAGCACTTCGCGGTCAACGACTATCCGGCCGAGACGCGGATCATGCGGCGGATCACGGTGTGCGGCGATACGCCGTTCTGAGCGAAGTCCCGCGATCAGTACCCCAGCGCATACTCCACCTCCGGGGTGTACACCGGCTGGTCCTTGCCCAGCAGTGAGCTGAACAGCGTGAAGTGCTCGACCGGTACCGGATCGGCCCGGAACAGATTATGCGCCTGCACGAACCCCGCGAGCTTCGCCTCCGCGCCGCCATCCAGCCGTGCCAGCGTCAGGTGCGGCTGGAACCGGCGCCGCTCCGGCTCCAGCCCGCAGCGCTGCAGCGCGGTCTCGATCTTGCCCCGCAGCCGATCGAGCGCCTCGCACCGCTCCACTCCCACCCACAGTGACTGGCTGCGCCCGCCCTTGGCAAAGGTGCCGATGCCGGCCAGCGTCAGCGCGAACCCGGGCGCCTTCAGCGCGGCCAGCGCGTGGTCGATCTCCTCGGCCAGATGGCGTGGCGCCTCGCCGATGAAGCGCAGCGTCACATGGTAGTTCTCCGGAGGCACCCACCGCGCGCCGGGAATCCCGGCACCTGTGAGCACCGCAACGCGCTGGCGCAACTCCCAGGGTAGCTCGAGACCAACAAACAGCCTCATGCCGGCGGCACCTCCGCGAGCAGTTTCTCCACCAGCGGCAGCAGCCGGGCCACGATCCGCTGCACGCCCGCGGCGTTGGGATGCAGCCGATCCGGCTGGTTCAGCGCCGGGTCGGCCGCCACGCCGTCGAGAAAGAACGGGTCGTACAAGACGCCGGGCCGCGCCCCCAGCCGTTCGAACACCGCGCGGAACGCCGCCGCGTAGTCCGGCCCCAGGTTGGGGAGCGCATACATACCAGTCAGCAGCACCGGAATGTGGCGCGCCGCCAGCGCGTCGAGGATCGCGGTCAGGTTCTGCTCGGTCACCGCCGGATCGACGCCGCGCAGCCCGTCGTTCGCTCCCAGTTCGACGATCGCCGCGTCCGCGCCATCGCCCAGCGTCCAGTCGAGCCGTGCCAGACCGCCAGCCGAGGTGTCGCCGGACACCGCGCCGTCGATGATCCGCACGTCATGGCCGTGCGCCTTCAACGCAGCCGCCAGCTGTGCCTCGAAGCCGTCGGCGTGCGCCAGGCCGTAGCCGGCCGACAGCGAATCGCCGAGCACCAGCAGACGGACCGGCGACGCCTGGGCGGGGACCGGCAACGCCAGGGCCAGCACGATCATGGCTTTCCGCCATTGGGCGCGAACGCCATATGGTGCCGCCATGGATGCCACTCCGCCGTCTCAGGTTCCGCTGGTGCAGGTCAGGAACCTGTGTTTGACCGTGCCTTCCGCGGCCGGACCGGTCAACATCCTCCGTGGTATCGATCTCGACATCGCCGCCGGCGAGGCGGTCGGCATCATCGGCCCGTCGGGTTCCGGCAAGACCAGCCTGCTGATGGTGCTGGCCGGGCTGGAGCGCGCCAGTGCCGGCAGCATTCTGCTGGCCGGACACTCCGTCACGGCGATGGACGAGGACGCGCTGGCCCGGCTGCGCCGCGAGGCGGTCGGCATCGTGTTCCAGGCGTTCCACCTGATCCCGACGATGACCGCGCTGGAGAATGTCGCGGTGCCGCTGGAACTCGCCGGGGTGCGCGACGCCGCGCCCCGCGCGCGCGCGGCGCTGGATGCGGTCGGGCTGGCGCATCGGCTGACCCATCTGCCAGGTCAGCTTTCCGGCGGCGAGCAGCAGCGCGTGGCGCTGGCCCGTGCATTCGCACCGCGGCCCCGGCTGCTGCTGGCCGATGAGCCGACCGGCAATCTGGATCAGGCGACCGGCGACGCGGTGATGGAGCTGCTGTTCCGACTGCGCACCGAGACCGGCACCACGCTGATGCTGATCACCCATGATGAGCACCTCGCCGCACGCTGCTCACGGCGGGTCCATCTGGTTGATGGCCGTGTCGCCGAGCTGGTGGTCTGATGCTTGCTCTACGCTTGGCGCGACGGGAATTGCGCGGCGGCGTGCGCGGGCTATGGATCGTGCTGCTGTGCCTCGCACTCGGTGTCGCCGTCATCGCCGCGGTCGGCTCCCTGCGCGCCGCGACCGATCGCGGACTGGCGGAGGATGGCCGGCGCATACTGGGCGGCGATCTGGAGGTGGAAAGCGGCTCGCAGCCGTTGCCCGATGCGTTGCGGGACTGGCTGCGCGCGCGGGGTGCGGCACTGTCCGATGTGGTGCAGATGCGATCGATGCTGGTGGCACCATCCGGCGAGCGCCAGTTGGTTGAGCTGAAGGCAGTTGATCGCGCGTGGCCGCTGGTGGGGGAGCCGGAACTTGGCCCCCTCTCCCGCGAACCGGGGGAGGGTTCGGGAGGGGGTGTCGCCAGCGCCTTGTCGGACCACGGCCTCCTCGCCGAACCCGTGGTGCTGGACCGCCTCAATCTCCATCCTGGCGACACCGTCCGTCTCGGCACCGCCACCTTCATGGTCCGTGGCTCCCTGCTGTCGGAACCCGACCGCGTCGCCGCGCCGCTCATCCTAGGCCCCCGCGTCCTGATCGCCGCCGATGCGCTGTCCTCGACCGGCCTCATCGCGCCCGGCTCCATGGTGCAGTACTCCCTGCGCGCCGCGCTCCCCGATCCCGCCGCTGCGCTGGCCGCTCTACGGAACACCTTCCCCGACCAGGGCTGGCGTATCCGCGACCCGCACGACGCCGCGCCAGGGGTTGCCCGCTTCATCGATCAGACCAGCCTGTTCATGACGCTGGTCGGACTGACGTCCCTTCTGGTCGGCGGCATCGGGGTCGCCAACGGCGTCCGAGCCTGGCTGGACGCGCGGACGCGCACCATCGCGACGTTGCGCTGTCTCGGCGCTTCCTCCGCCCTGGTGCTGGCCGTCTGCCTGATCCAGGTCCTGGCGCTCGCCCTCTGCGGCATCACCATCGGGCTTGCTGCCGGCGCTTTGGCGCCGGTGGCGCTGTCCGCCTGGCTCAAGGACGTGTTGCCGGTGCCGCCAGTACTCGGCCTCTACCCCGGCCCGCTTCTGCTCGCCGCCTGCTACGGCCTGCTGACGGCGCTGGCGTTTTCGCTCTGGCCACTTGGGCGAGCCGCGCGCATTCCCGGCGCGGCATTGTTCCGCGACGCGCTGATCCCCGAGCGGACGCTCCCGTCACGTTCCCTGGTTGCCGCCAACACCGCCATCGCTGCCCTGCTGATAGTCCTGACCATCGCCACCGCCGCGGATCGCCGGTTCGCGCTGTGGTTCTGCGCCGCCGCTCTTGCCACGTTGGTGCTGTTCCGTCTCGGCGGCAGCCTTCTGATGCTTGCGGCGCGGGCCGGAACGCTGGTGGGTAATCCGGCCGGACGGCTGGGCCTTGCCAACCTGCACCGGCCGGGCGCGTCGACGCCGCTCATGCTGGTCTCGGTCGGACTCGGGCTCTCCACCCTCGCTGCCGTCGCGCTGATCGAGGTCAATGTGCGACGCGAGATCACCGAACAGCTCCCGGCCAACGCGCCGAGCTTCTTTTTCGTGGACATCCAGGACAGCCAGTTGCCACGCTTCGAGTCCCTGGTGAACGCGCAGCCGGGCGTCGAGGAGATGCGGCAGGTCCCCAGCCTGCGCGCCCGCATCGTCGCGGTGAATGGTGTTCCGGCCGATCAGGTGCGTGCCACGCCGGACACCCAGTGGGCGCTGCGCGGCGACCGCGGCCTGACCTATGCCGCCACCCCGCCGCCGGGCACCCGCATCGTTGCCGGGCGCTGGTGGCCGCCCGATTATGACGGTGCGCCGCTGGTGTCGTTCGATGCCGGCCTGGCGCGTGGCTGGGGCCTCGGCATCGGCGACGTCGTCCGGATCAACGTGCTTGGCCGCGACATCGACCTCAAGGTGGCCAGCCTGCGCGACATCGCCTGGCAGAGCCTGTCGCTGAACTTCACGCTGGTGGCCAGTCCCGGCCTGCTGCAGCATGCGCCGCACACGCATATCGCCACCGTGCGGGTGGCCGGCCCGGACCAGGGCAGTCTGTTGCGTACCGTGACCGATGCCCTGCCCAACGTCACCGGCATCCGAGTGGAGGACGTGCTCGCCGCGGTCGCGGCGCTGCTGGACCAGGTCGCCGCCGCGCTGACCGCCACCGGATCGTTGACCCTGATCGCCGGCGCGCTGGTGCTGGTCGGCGCGG
Organism: Acetobacteraceae bacterium; assembly: GCA_036494925.1. Classification (GTDB taxonomy): domain Bacteria; phylum Pseudomonadota; class Alphaproteobacteria; order Acetobacterales; family Acetobacteraceae; genus JAMXLO01. The sequence goes on along the minus strand of DASXNR010000215.1, from coordinate 2,577 downwards.
TCGCCGCCGGCCAGCGTCGCCGCACCCAGGAGGCGGTGATCCTGAAGGCGCTCGGCGCGACACGACGGCAGATCCGCACTGCCTGGATGGTCGAGTTCGGCACCCTGGGTATCGCCGCCGGTCTGATCGCCGCCCTGGTGGGCACGCTGGCCAGCTTCGGCGTGGTGCGCTTCATCATGCATATCGACTGGGTGTTCCTGCCGGGCACCCTGGCGGGCATCCTGATCGCATCTCTCGCCATGATGCTCACGTTCGGCTATGCTGGCACCGCGACCGCGCTGCGGGCCAAGGCGGCACCGATGCTGCGGAACGAGTGAAGGCCGGTGGACACCGGATGGGTTACCGAGCTTTCATTACCAAGTTGGCTTGAACCGCCCCGGCCGATCGCCACATTGAGCGGCCAAGGGCACTCCGCCTGAAAGGTAAACGAGGGAAACCATGGCCTTCAGTCCCGACTACCGGACCTATCCAAGAGCATCGGCCGCCACGACCGCTGCGGTCCTGGACGCCGGGCTCCGCGCATACATGCTGCGGGTCTATAACTGGATGACCTCCGGTCTGCTGTTGACCGGGATCGTCGCCTATTCGATCGCCAACACCAGCCTGATCGACGCGTTCTACCCAATGGTGGCGACCCCGATGGGAATGGCGCGCCATCCGTCGGCGCTGGCGATGATCTCGATCTTCGCGCCGCTGGCCTTCGTGCTGGTACTGAGCCTGGGGGTGAACCGGCTGTCACGCTCGGCCGCACAGACGCTGTACTGGGTGTTCTGCGCCGCTATGGGCGCCAGCCTCACCAACATCTTCCTGATCTACACCAGCGAGTCGATCGTCCGTGTGTTCTTCATCACTGCGGCGACCTTCGCCGCGATGAGCATCTACGGCTACACGACGAAAGCGGATCTCAGCCGCTTCGGCAGCTTCCTGATGATGGGACTGTTCGGCATCATCATCGCCGGGGTGGTGAACATCTTCCTCGCCAGTTCCGCGTTGCAGTTCGCCATCAGCATCATCGGCGTGGTCGTGTTCACCGGCCTGACTGCGTACGACACGCAGCGCATCAAGGCGACCTACGTGCAGTATGCCTACGCCGAGGGACCGGAAGGCGCGGCGAAACGCAGTGTGTACGACGCGCTGAGCCTGTACCTGAACTTCATCAACCTGTTCATGCTGCTGCTGCAGTTGCTGGGCAACCGGAACAACAGCTAGCCAGCTGGGGACTGTGCTACCAAGGGCCTCGGGGCAACCCGAGGCCCTTTTGCATGAGGGGAGAGCACATGGCGGCGGCGATCGACATTCAGGCAGGCGGCTATCGCTACATCCCGTACGCGTTCCAGTATTCCGGCGGCGTCGAGGCGCTGGCCGGCCACCAAATCGAGCGCGTAGAGTTCGGCCGGCCGCTGCCGCTCGCCGCCGGCTTTGCCCTGATCGAGCAGTACCTGGGCGGACAGGGCATCCCCCTCACCGCCTTCTGTGCCTGCGAGCTGCGCTCGCCGGCGCAATTCACCGAAGCCGGCTTCATCGCCTTCAACCGTCAATACACCGGGACGCTGCAGCGGTGGGGCGTGATGAAGAACGATAACGACAACCCGGTGGCGCGCAGCAACGTCATTCCACCGCTGCACAAGCCGGCCGAACCGAGCTTCCACGCGTTCTGCTTCGTCCGACCGGCTGACGGCGCATCAGGCTCCTTCGTGATCGCCGGCAGCGGCGAGGCGGGTGACGGATCCGCGCCATACCGCGAGCGGATTATCCGCTATGGCGAAACCAGCCCCGACGCCATGCGCGATAAGGCTGTGTTCGTGCTCGGCCGCATGGAGGAGCGCATGGCAGTCCTTGGCAAGACCTGGGCGGACACCAGCGCGACCCAGGTCTATGCCGTGCACGACCTGCATTCCTACCTTGCCGACGAGATCGTGCAACGGGGTGCGGCACAGCACGGGCTGATCTGGCATTTCGCCCGCCCGCCGGTCGAGGGGCTGGAATACGAAATGGACTGCCGCTCGGTCCCGGTGGAGCGCCACGTCAAGGTGTGAAGCGGCCGCCTCACACCGTCTTCAGGAAGTTCGACAGCTTGGTCGTGGCGGTCAGCTTGTCGGTCTTGTCGAGCGCCGCCAGTTCCGCCGCCAGCCGATCCATCGCCGCCTCGTAGATCTGCCGCTCGGAAAAGCTCTGGTCCGGCTGACCGGCGTTGCGATGCAGGTCGCGCACCACCTCGGCGATGGCCAGCGGATCTCCGGAGTTGATCTTCGCCTCGTATTCCTGCGCCCGGCGCGACCACATCGTGCGCTTGATCCGCGCCCGGCCCTTCAGCACCGCCAGCGCCTCATCGAACAGCTTGCGCGTGGCGAGCTTGCGTAGCCCGGCGCTGCGCGCCTTGGCCACCGGCACGCGCAGCGTCATCCGGTTCTCCTCGAAGGTGATGTGGAACAGCTCGAGCTTGTGCCCGGCGATCTCCTCAATGGCGATCCGCTCGACCTTGCCCACGCCGTGCGTCGGATAGACGACGTGGTCGCCCTCGATGAAGATCTCGGCCTTGGCCAGCGGCCTTGGCGGCGGGCGATCCGGTGTGGCCGG
>DASXNR010000214.1:0-16501 GCA_036494925.1 Acetobacteraceae bacterium | reverse complement strand
AAGCTTTGGCGACCCTTGATCCGATCGGCCCGAGGCCGGCGATCGCGACGCGCGTGGCGGCACTCGAACCGTTTTTCATTCCGCTGTTGTTCCCCTTGTGCGCCGCACTCCTAGTCCCGCTTGAACCGGTAGTCAAAGCGATCGCCGTCGGCCTTCAAAAGGCCCACCGTTGGGCGCGGGAAATGAATCGGCAGGATCAGCGTGGCGGTGTCCGCGACCGTCGGCAGGAACGTGCGGCGCGATACCGCCGCCTGCTTCGCGTCCCAGTCGACACCGGGTGACCAGTCGGGCTCCCGGCACTGGATCGCGTGATGCATCATGTCGCCGGTCACCACCGCCCGCTGCCCGCGCGAGAGAATATTGACACAGCAATGGCAAGGCGAATGGCCGGGGGTCGGCGTCAACGTGATGGTGTCGTCGAGCGCATAATCGTCGTCCACCAGCAGCGCCTGGCCGGCCTCCACGATCGGCAGGCAGTTGTCACGGAACACCGTGCCGGGCGGATTGGCACCGCGCGCGTGCTCCGCCTCCCAGGCTGCGTATTCCTTCTTGTGGAACACGTATTTCGCATTCGGGAACGTCGGAACCCAGCGACCGTCGCGCAGGGTGGTGTTCCACCCCGTGTGGTCGATATGCAGGTGCGTGCAGAACACGTAATCGATCTGGTCGAAGCTGACGCCCAGCGCGAACAGCTCCTTGCGCCAGCGCTCCTTGCCGGGAAAATCGAACGGCGGCGGATGGCCCTTGTCCTCTCCGGTGCAGGTGTCCACCAGGATGGTGTGGCGGGGCGAGCGCACCACGAAGGTCTGGTAGGTGATGCACATCATCCCACGCGCCGCGTCGAACACCTCGGGCTCCATCGACGGCAGGTGCCGGTTCCAGGTCGCCTCATCATAGGTTGGGAAGAAGTCCTGTGGCCGCCGCCACGGGCCCTCGCGCTCGATCACCGCGTCGATGGTGATGTCGCCGATCCTGATTTGCCGCATCGCTGCCGCCCTTCCCGGTATGAACTATCCAGCGTAACAAGCACCCGCCGCCACGAACAGTGCGTCAGGCTCCCTTGAAGCGGCCTTTCCGTTTCTCGACGAAGGCGCGCCTTGCCTCCTTCGCGTCCTCCGAGTTCTGCAGAATGCCGCCGGCGTTCGAGGTAAGCACCATGGTGGTCTCGAGCGTGCTGTCCAGCGCGGCGCGCATGACGCGCTTGCTCACCCACTGCACCAGCGGCGGCCGCGCGATGATCCTGTCGCAAAGTTCCCTGGTGGTCGCCTCCAGCTTTTCCGACGGCACCAGGTGGTTGAGCATGCCCCACTCGTAGGCCCGCTCAGCGTTCAGCTCACCAGTGTAGACGAACTCCAGGGCGCGGCCGAGACCGACCATTTTCGGCAGATAATACGAGCCACCGTTTTCGATGATCTGCCCGGCATTGTGATACGCGATGAAGCGCGTCTTCTCGCAACCCACGCGAATGTCGCAATGCAACGCCATGTCCATACCCGAACCGACCGCCGGACCGTTGATCATCGCGATCGTGGGTTTGCGGATCAGGGAAATGTCGCGGTGCAGGGCGGTGAAGCCGTGGTAGAAATGCTGCCGAGCGCCATCCGGTCCCTCATGCGGCGCGCGATTGCCGACGAAGTTCTCGCCGGTCACGTCCTGTGTCGCCCTGGATGCGAGATTCGCACCGGCGCAGAACGCGCGACCGACACCAGTCAGCACGATGACACGGATGTTGGGATCGTCGTCGCCGGCCCGCATGTATTCGCCGACCTTGGCGACAGTGCTGTTTTCCTCCGCGGTACCGACCAACGCGTTCAGCCGCTCCGGGCGATTGAACCTGATCCAGAGGATGCCGCTGTCCTCCGGCTCATAGAGGAGGTGTTCGACGAGCCTTGGTCCCATGTTCTCCTCCTGGCGAATTATATGTACGACTCGGTCATCGCCGAGTAGACCAGCGTGCGCAGGTCGCGGCGCAGCGTCAGTCTTGCGTCGCTGCCGATGACCTGCGTCATGAACACCACTGCGAGTTCTTCCTTCGGGTCGATCCAGAATGCGGTCGCGGCGGCGCCGCCCCAGAAGAACGCGCCGAGCGTGCCAGGTAGCCGCGCCCTGGCGACGTCGATGGTCACGCCGCAGCCAATGGAAAATCCGTTGCCCGCATAGCCGGCCTCGCTGAACAGGCCGGGCGGCGCCATGTTCGCCAGCTCTTTGTTGTCGGGCAGAAAATTCAGGCTGAACAGCGCGACGGTCTTCGGGCTGAGGATCTGCACGCCATCAAGCGTTCCGCCGTTCAGCATCATCCGGCAGAACCGCATGTAGTCGTGCGCGGTCGAGACCAGGCCGCCGCCGCCGGATTCCAAGTTGGGTGGCGCGGCATATGTGCTGTTGCCCGCGTCGTCCTGCAGTTTGATCCCGCCGCCTGCCTTTGGCATGTAGCAGGATGCGAACCGGTCGAGCTGCTCCGGCGGGCACCAGAAACCGGTATCGGTCATGCCGAGCGGCTCGAACAGCCGCGTGCGCAGGAACTCGCCGAAGCTCATGCCGCTGAGCTTCTGGACCAGGTAGCCCACCACATCGAGCGAGACCGAGTAGTTCCATGCCGTCCCCGGCGAAAACTCCAGCGGCAAGGTCGACAAATGCTCGACCATGGCATCGAGCCCGCCTTCAGCGTCAGGTTCGGCCACCCGCACGCGGCGGTAGGCGCGATCGACACTGGTGCGGTTCAGGAACCCGTAGGTCAGGCCCGAGGTGTGCGTCACCAGGTCCACGACCTTCATCGCACGTTCAACCGGGGTCGTCAGGAAGGTCGGCGGCGCGGTGGTCGCAATGCTCGGTACGCCGGTGGTGTAGACACCCAGGTTCCGCCACGATGCAATGTGCGCGGTGACATCATCGTCCAGGCCGATCAGGCCTTCCTCGGCCAGCATCATCAGCGCCACCGCCGTGATCGGCTTGCTCATGGAATAAATGCGGAAGATCGCATCCTCGCGCATCGGCTTGCCGCGCTCGAGGTCGATGTGCCCCGACATACCGGTATGAACGAGCTTGCCACGCCGGCACACCATGGTCAGCACGCCCGGCAGGCGGCCAGTATCGACGTAGCGACGCGTCATCACCTTGTCCATCAGCGCCAACCGCGACGCCGATAGTCCAACCGCTTCCGGTTTCATCATCGCCTCCGTTCTGGTTAACTGCCGTCGGGGCTACGCCAGTGCGAGCTCCCGATATCCATCCGCCGCCACCTCGTCGCACCGTGCCCGATACGCCGGCGCGCTGCCGCTATAGCGCGCGATGATGCGGACCTGCTTGCCTGCCACGTTGGTGTTGATGCCGGTCATCCAGGAGTTGACCTCGTTCGACAGCAAGCCCACGCCCAGCGACTTGACGTGATCGGTCCATGACTTCACCCCCGTTTCCGTGGCCTCCAGACGCGTCAGGCCATGATCCCGCGCATGGCGCAGCACGCCCGTCACCCAGTCGACATTGTATTCGATGCTGCGCGGAATGTTGCCGAGCGCGGTATGCGGGCCCATCAGCATCAGCATGTTGGGGAAGTCTTCCACCAGGACGCCGAGATACGTCTGCGGCCCATGCGCCCATTTGTCCTTCAGCTGCAGGCCGGCGTCGCCCCTGATGTCGATGCGATCGAAGCTGCCGGTGATGGCATCGAAGCCGGTTGCGTAGATGATGATGTCGAACTCGTATTCGGCGTCGCTGGTCTTGATACCTGTCGGCGTGATCCGCTCGATCGGAGTTTCGTTGATGTCTACCAGCACAACGTTGGGCTGGTTGTAGACCTCGTAATATTTGGTCTCCAGCGGCACGCGGCGGGTGCCGAAACCGTGGTTCTTCGGGATCAGCCTGTCGGCCACCTTGGAGTCCTTCACCCGCTGCCGGATCTTCCTGGCCACAAAATCGCTGATCAGATCGTTCGCCTTGCGGTCGGTCAGGATGTCACGAAAATTGCCCTGCCAGATGCCGAAGCCGCGTTCGCCGTACAGCTTTTCCCAGAACGCCTCGCGCTCCTCCGGCGTCACCTCGAACGTGCCCCGAGGGTCCGGCGTGTGCAGGAAGCACGCGAAGGTCTGCTGGCAGCGTTTGAACATTTCCGGATAGGCCGCCTTGATCTGCGCCATCGTCTCGGCATCGATCCTGCTGTTGTGCAGCGGCGCGCACCAGTTCGGCGTGCGCTGGAACACGGTGAGGTGACCAACGGTCTTCGCCACCTCCTGGATGGTCTGCACGCCGGTGGCGCCGGTGCCGATCACCGCCACCCGCTTGCCCTCGAAGCTTACCGGCTCATGCGGCCAGCGCGCGGTGTGACAGGATTGGCCGCGGAACGTCTCCACGCCCTCGATGCGCGGCATGGTCGGCGCCGACAATGGACCGATCGCGGTGATCAGAAATCGCGCGCTGTGCCTGCTGCCGTCTTCCAGAGTCACATCCCAACGCCGCGTCGTCTCCTGCCAGTGCGCCGCCGCCACACGGCTGCGGAACCGGATGTCGCGGCGCAGGTCGAACTTGTCGGCGACATGGTTGAGATAGCGCAGCGTCTCCGGCTGCGAGGCGAAATGCTCGGACCAGTTCCACTCCTTCAGCAGCTCCTGCGAAAACGAGTAGCTGTAGGAATAGCTTTCGGAATCGAAGCGCGCGCCCGGATAGCGGTTCCAATACCACGTGCCGCCGACGCCGGTGCCGGCCTCGAAGACGCACACGCGCAGCCCCAGCTCGCGCAGTCGGTAGAGCTGGTACATCCCGGAGATGCCCGCCCCGATGATGATGGCGTCGAAGTCCAGGGCCGGTGCGTCCTGCGAGGCGGTCATAGGCTGTTGCTCCTGGTGGCGGTATCAGGTGGATCGTCGCAACGTCGTGGAGCCTGACGCAAGGCCCCGGGCCCTCCATGGGCGCTACCTGCGGTTGCCGGCAGGCAAACACCGGACTAGCGTGGCACCAAGAGGGAGATCGTCATGCACCTGATGTACTTCACCGAGCAACCTATGTCGGCCTATTTCGCCCAGGCCGGCCTCGATTTCGGCGCCACCGCACTGATGTTCTCCAACAGCCATTTCGACCCGGTGGCGGGCAGCCGGCTCTACAACGAGTATCTGGAACACTACATCCTGGTCGACGAGCTGGGCTTCGACGGCATCATGCTGAACGAGCACCACAACGCTCCGTTCTGCATGCAGGCCAGGACCAACATCTTCGCCTCGATCCTCGCCGCGGTCACCAAGAATGTGAAGATCGTCATCCTGGGAAATCCGCTGCCGCTCTCGGACAACCCGGTACAGCTCGCCGAGGAGCTGTCGATGATCGACATGATCTCGAAGGGGCGACTGGTGTCCGGCTTCGTCCGCGGCGGCGGGCAGGAGCAGCTCGCCAACGGCGTCAACCCGGCGTTCAACCGCGAACGCTTCGAAGAGGCGCACGACCTGATCGTGAAGACCTGGACCACGCCGGGACCGTTCCGCTGGGAGGGCACGCATTACCAGCACCGCGTCGTCAATCCGTGGGCGGTACCGATCCAGAAGCCGCACCCGCGCGTCTGGATCCCCGGTGTGATCAGCAAGGAGACGATCATCTGGGCGGCGCAGCATGGTTATCCGTATATCGCCTTGAATACACCGGTTGAGCGGACCAGGCAGATCTGGAAGCTGTACGACGATGCGGCTGCCGAGGCGGGCTTTACCGGCGGCCCGGACTACCATGGCCTGCTGAAGCAGATCCACGTTGCCGAGACTGAGGAGAAGGCGCTGGAGAATGCGCGCCAGTTCCTGTGGATGCAGGGCGAGTTCACCGGCCTGGCGCACCCGGTATGGAGCACACCTGCGGGCTACTACAGCCCGGAGAACCGCCGCGCGTTTGTCGAGTCCTCGATCGGCCGGTCGAAGAGCCCGCGTGCCCGGCCCGCGCTGGAGGGGCAGCTCGACGAGATGATGATCATTGCCGGCACGCCGAAGCAGGTGATCGCCAGGTTGCGCATCCTGCTGGAGCAGACCCGGCCGGGCATCTTCGCGTTCTGGGGCAATGACGGCACCGTGTCGCACCAGGATGCGAAGACCTGTATCCGGCTGCTGGGGGAAGAAGTGTTCCCGGCGGTGCGCGAAATGGCGAAGGAGTTCGACCTCAAGAGCCCGTTCGAGACCAACCAGCCGGTCAGCGTCCAGTATATGAACGGCCACGGACAACCCGAGCGAGCGGCGGCGGAGTAAGCAGCTCGACAGCTCGAACATAAGCGACGTTCGGGCGGCTGAAATAGCCGCTGGGCCGGACGCATCGCGGCGGAACGTGCGCTGCTGTCGCGTCACCCCATTGTGATGCCGGGCAATCGAGAACTTGTTCGTTCCGATCCCTCCGCCGGTTATGCCATCGTTGCGTCCGAATTGGCCAAGATCACGATGACAGCAGCAAGGGCGTACGTCGCCGCGTTCGGCCGGCAGTGGAGCGGAACCACCCACCGGTTGCGGGTCGCCTGCGTAGTCCTGCCGGCACTGCTGTTCGTCGGTCTGGCCTGGGTCGACTACCGGGTCGAGCTTGCGCGGACGCGCAACGATGTCGTGACGACCGCCAGCGCGCTGGCCGAGCACGCCAGAACGGTGGTGGAAACGGTCGACCTCGTGATCGCGCGAGTGTTGGACCACGTCGGCCAGCAGGACTGGGCGACGATCGCCGCGTCGCCCGAAACCCACGAGTTCCTGGACCATCTGCGACGTCAGCTGCCGCAGGTCGAGGCGGTGTTCCTGGTGGACCCGAACGGCCTGATCGCGGCCAGCAGCCGCGGCTATCCGATGCCACGCTACGACGTGCACGACGCCGAGTACTTTGCCGCCGCGAAGGAGGGAGGTGACGGCGCTGTGGTCATCACCGCACCATTCCCGGGCACGGTGTCCGGGACCACCGGCTTCATGATCAGCCGCCGCCGCATGCTCGACGACAAATTCGACGGCGTGGTGGGCGTGACGGTCTCGCGCCAGTATTTCGAATCCTTCTATCGCGCCGTCCTGGACCAGCCGAACGCCTCGGCAGCCGCGCTGGTTCGCAGCGATGGGGCAGTCCTGGTGCGGTTTCCCGACACACCGGGCGACCACATCGTGCTGCCGGCGTCCGACGCGTTGATGGTGGCGGCCCGTACGGGAAACGCAGCGGGCGTGCTGAGTGGCCAGTCCAGCCTGGACGACGCGGCGAGCATCGCTGCCTTCCGGTGGCTGCACGATCTTCCGCTGCTGGTCAGCTATTCAATCAACGAGTCGGTCCTGCTGACGACCTGGGCCATTAATGTCGCCGTGATCGCCGTGTGCGCGATGCTGCTCAGTGTCTTGCTGCTCGCGACCGAACAGCTCGTGCGGCGTCGGACCGCGGCAGAGCACGACGCTCTGCGCCGGCTGGTCGAAGAGACCGAGCGGCGGCGTCAGGCGGAAGCAAGGGCACAGCAAAGTCAGAAGATGGAGGCGCTCGGCCGCCTGACCGGCGGCGTGGCGCACGACTTCAACAATCTGCTGGCGGCCATTCTTGGCTCACTCGAGCTGGTGCTGCGGCGTGAGAGCGACCCGCGATCCGTGCGGCTGCTGCAGACCGCGACCGAAGCCGCACAACGCGCGGCGAGGCTGACTGCACAGATGCTGGCGTTCTCGCGCAAGCACGAAGTCGCGGTGCAGTCGGTTGACGCGAACGGTGTGATCAAGGGCATGGACGACCTGCTGTGCCGGACGCTCGGGCCCTCCATCCGCTTGCACTATGATCTCGCCGATGATCTCTGGCCGGCGCTGGCCGATCTGGCGCAGCTCGAGCTGGCGCTGCTCAATCTCGCGGTGAATGCGCGTGACGCGATGCCGGACGGCGGGGAGCTCACCTTCCGAACCAACGTCGTCACCGTCGCGGACGCGGATGGTCAGGAACCGAGACTGCAGCCGGGGGACTATGTCTGCATTCAGGTCATCGACACCGGCATCGGCATGTCCGCGGAGGTCCGTGCCCGCGCGCACGAGCCGTTCTTCACCACGAAAGGGCCCGGTGGCGGAACCGGGCTTGGCTTGTCGATGGTGGACGGCTTTGTCAGTGAACTCGGCGGCGCGCTCAGCTTTGCCAGCGTGCCGGGGGCCGGCACGACCGTCAGTCTGTTCCTGTGCAAGGCCGAAAGTGCGCCGCCTGCCGAACCGCCAAGCGCCGATATTGGCGTCGCGTCCACCAACCGCCGTGTCCTGCTGGTCGATGACGATGCCGGTGTGCGCGTCTCAGTACGCGCAATGCTGGAGGAACTGGGACACGAGGTCGCCGAGGCAACCGGCGGCGCGGACGCGCTGGCGGCAATCGCTCACGACCGGAGCTTCGATCTCCTGATCATCGACTTCGCGATGCCGCTGATGAACGGCAGCCAGCTTGCGGCGGAAGTGACGAAGCTGTGGCCGGATGCACCGATTCTGTTCGTGACCGGCTACGTGGAGAACGATGCCCTGCGGCCTTGGTCGGCTCTGGGCTACCGGACGGTGCGCAAGCCGTTCAGCACGCGTGTCCTGGCGATGGCGATCGAGCGAGCCGTACGACACCCGGAAACGACCGCCATCTAGCGCGCGGCCCGGTCGGGAATGACATGAATGACCGTCCGCGCTAGCCTGATCGGACGCCGCCTGTCGTACTCCCCCGACAGCGCCGTCGGAACGGGACGCGACGTGCTGCCTAACCCGGACCCAAGACCGGGACCGACTGACAAGATGCGACGGCCGGACTTCTCCGGCCCCGATGGGGAGATTGCGCCATGGTTCCAACACGCGTGACAACACGCCGTTCCGTACTCGCCGGGGCCGCCGGCCTGCTGGCAACACCCGCGATCATCGGCCGGGCTGCCGCCGCCACACGGGGGGTGTCCGACACCGAGATCGCTATCGGCATGATGACGGACCTGTCCGGCGTCACCGCGGTGCAGGGCACCAATGCCGCCAACTCGATCCGGATGGCGTTCGACGACATCAACGAGAAAGGCGGCATCAACGGCCGCAAGGTCCGCTTCATCGTCGAGGACATGGAGTACATGGTCCCCAAGGCGGTGCAGGCGATGAACAAGCTGGTGAACCGCGACGACATCTTCCTCGCGATCAGCAGCGGCGGCACGCCGCAGATGGACGCGGTGCTGCCGATGATGCTCGAGAAGCAGGTGCCGAGTGTGTTTCCGCTGACCTGCGCGCGGTCGATGTACCTGCCGCTGAGCCCGTACAAATACGGCCAGTTCTCGTCCTATTATGATCAGATGCGCTCCTGCGTGAAGTATTTCGCCGAGACGAAAGGCAGGAAGGTCATCGGTTCGATGTACGAGGATACCGACTTCGGCAAGGACATCCACGCCGGCATAGTAGACCAGATCGGCGTGATGAAGCTGAAGCTCGGCGCCGTTGCGACGTTCAGCCCGACCGCCACCGACTTCAACGCACATGTCAGCCGGCTCAAGGATGCGGGCTGCGATCTGGTCTGCATGGGCACGATCGTCCGCGACACGATCATCATCCTGCAGACGGCGCGCAAAATGGGGTGGGATGTCGAGTTCTGCGGCCAGTTCGCGAGCTACTCCACGGCTGTCGCCGAGGCCCCTGGAGAACCGGCGGAGGGGTTCTATTCGATGTCGCCCGGCATCTACGCCTATTCCGACGATCCGCGTCCGGCGGTCCGCGATGTCACGGCGCGCTACAAACAGCGCTATGGCATCGACATCAATTACCTGGGCGAGGCCGGCTACGCGGCGGCGGTGTGCCTGATCGACGTATTACAGCGGGCAGGGCGCGATCTGAATCTGGACACGTTCCAGAAGTCGATGGAAAGCATCAAGGACTGGCGCGACATGTTCGGCGGCCCGCCGCTGACCATCACGCCCACCGACCACCACGCCTCGACGCAGTCGTTCCTGTCGGTGGTGAAGAAGACGCGATGGACACCGGTGGTGGCTGAGCCGCTGGGGTACTGATCGGGCGGCGTGTCGTTACCGGAGAGGTGTTCCGCCGATACGCGGGGTGTCGGGCGCGCGCGCAGTCTTGATGAGGCGCTGACGCGCGCGGTCACGCCTCGTCAATCACCGCAAAGGCTTCGATTTCCACCCGCATTTCTGGCCGGATGAGGGCGCTTATCTGCACCATCGTGCTGGCCGGGTGGACCGCGCCGAATACCTCTTGGTGTGCCCGTCCCACCAGGTCAGCGTCGCCGCCGATGTCGGTCACGTAAATGACCGTGCGCACCACATGCTCGACCCGCGCCCCGGCTTGCTCCAGCGCGCTGCGAATCGTCCCCAGAATATTCTGCGTCTGCACATAGGCATCACCCGCCAGCGCTTCGCCACGCGCAGCGGTTCCGGCAACGTGCACCTGAGCCCCGACGCGTACCGCGCGGCTGTAGCCGTAGAGCTGCTCGAACGGACCACCGGACGAAATCACCTGTCGTGTCATGCGCGCGATCTCCTTGTCGTTTGCAGCAAAGCCTGGGCTACCCGCCGCCTCGCGGCCCATCTCCGAACAGCCTGGCCGCATCGTCGCGCAGTGCCGCTCGCGAGGCGTCGATGGAGTAGAACATATGGCCGCCCGGATAGATCGACAGACGTATGCGATCGGCAATGCCCGCCTCCGGCAGCTGATCGAGCAGCAACTGCGTCGCGAAGTATGGGGTGACCAGATCGAACAGGCCATGCACGATCAGCACCGAGAGATGCGGGTCCAGCGCCAGCGCGGCGCGCAGCGCCTCCATCGCCTGCGGCGGGTCCAGGACATCGCGGCCCCAGTCCCACTGGCGGTTCGCCTGCGGGTTCCACAGCTGATAGAGATTGTCCGGCCGCCAGTTCAGCCGCGTCTCGCAGATCGCGACCATCGCGCTGCTGAGCGGTGCTTTCAGCCCCTCCAGCACTGGTTCCGGATAGCTGCCGGACGCCTCGAGCGGGAATGGATCGGCAGTGGTGATGGTGGCGTCGTAGCTGCTGCCGACACGGTCCTGCGCGCGGTACAGCTCGTGCAGGAACACGCTGTTGTCGATCAGCCCGTGGTAGCGTCGCACCAGCGCCGGATCGAGGCCAATGAATTCGGCCACGCGTGCGCTGCGCCGGGCGATCGCCGCGGCATCGCGCTCGCCCCGCGTCAGATCCAGCAGGTAGTCTGTGGCTGCGTAGTGTTCGACGTCAGCGAGCTGGGCACGCGTCACCGAGCCGTGCGCGGCGCGTGCGGCAGCCGCCATCGAGGGCAGGCGGGCCACATAGGTGAACGGCGCGAACGCGGCGCTGCGTCCGCCCAAGTCGAGCATCGGCGACACCAGCACGAGGCCGGAAAGGCCGGTTCCCTGGTTGGATGCGAGTTCGCGCGCCAGCCGCGGTGCGCGGTAGCCGCCATAGCTTTCGCCGAGCAGGTATTTCGGCGACAGGATGCGATCGAACCGGTCCAGCCAGCGGCGGATCGCCTCGGCCAGATAGTCGATGTCGCCGTCGACCGACCACAGCCTGCGGCGCACGTCGCCATTGCCGGCTACCACGCGCGAATAACCGGTGCCGGCGGGGTCGATGAACACCAGATCGGTGAAGTCGAGCCAGGTTTCGGCATTCGGCAGCGGTTCGGGCGAGGCCGACGGCGCGGTGGCGTCGCCGCCGAGCGGAATGCGCCACGGTCCAACCGCACCGACATTCAGCCAGGCGGACGCGAATCCAGGCCCACCGTTGAACCCGAATGTCACCGGGCGATGGGTTCGGTCGGCGCCGTCCAACTGGAACGCAATGAAGGCAAGGTCGGCGCTCGGCGCATGCTTTGCGTCGGTGAGGCGGATCGCCCCCGCGGTCGCCTCGAAGTGCAGGGTGCGGCCGGGAAGCTCGAGTGTGTGGTGGGTGGTGACGTCCGCGGGAAGCTGACGTCCATCGCCCGTGCTGTCGTCCGATCTGGCAGCAGGCGCCTGGCTCTGCGCGTCGGCGCCGGCACTGCCGATCCAGGCGACGCCTGCCAGCGAGAGGGCACGTCGCCGGTCGATGCCGTGCGTGCTCATGCGGAACGATCCATCTCACTCCACCCGCAGCGCGGCACGCATGTCCGCCACCCCGCCCGGATCCTGCAGCGTCGCCAGCCGCCCCGCTGCCAGCGACGCGAAGCGGTGCAGCAGCGCACGGCGGCGGGCGCCCGCCAGCGGATGCGCCGGAGCCGCACGCAGCAGCTCCGCCTCCAGTCCCGCGGCGACGATCAGGCCGGTCTCCGCCGGCAGCAGCTCCTGCGGAAAGTCGACATCGACGGCGAAGAACAGTTCGTCAGCGAACGCGCGGTAGTCCTGCCATTTCAGGTCGGTCAGGAAGTCGCGCGGGCCGGACTTCACCTCGATGCAGGCGAAGCCTCCGTCGGGCCGCAGCGCGAGGATGTCGGCGCGCCGGCCGTTCGGCAGCGCCACCTCGTGCAGCGGCGCCCAGCCGAGCCGCAGGCACAGCCGCGCCGCGGCACGGCGAATGGCGATGGCCCGTTCCGGGAAGCTTGGCTGCATCAGGCCAGCAGGGCGTCGATCGCCTTGGCGAGCGTCACGTCATTGTCGGTCAGGCCGCCGGCATCGTGGGTCGAAAGCTCGATATTCACGCGGTTCCATACATTGGACCACTCCGGGTGATGGTTCTGGCTCTCCGCCAGCAGTGCGACCCGGTTCATGAATCCCCACGCCTCATTGAAGTCGCGGAACTGGAAGCGGCGGGCGATTGCCTCGCGGCCTTGCACGGGTGACCAGTCCGGCAGTGTCTGCGCCAGCGCCGCGCGCTCCGTGTCGGTCAAACGTGTCGCCATGGCATCCTCCCTGATACGGCGTCGTGGCCGTGCGACTAGGCGTTAGCGCCCAGTTCAGCCTCCGCCAAGAGCTTCCCAGCATCAAGCAAGTCGAGGGAGCCGTCGGGTTCGACGATCTTGCTCAGGGCCGACCTCACGCGGCTGGCCGCCTGGGTTGCGGTGCCCTGGCGAAAGCCGAGCCTCGCCACACTCATCGCGGTGCGCAACCCAAGCATCGGAACGCCTTGGGCCTCGGCCATCTCTGCGGCCTCGGTGAATGCGGCCAGCGCCTTGTCCGCCGAGCCGGGATCGGCGGCGAGGAGCATTTCCCCCGTCATGCGAACGACTTCCGGTAACCAGGTGCGCAGTCCGCTGCGGTCGAATTGCGGGCGTTCGCGCAGCAAACTCTCGACTGCCTTGTCGGCCTGACCCGCGGCCGCAAGGGCGTCTGCCTGAAGACAGAGATAAACCGTGAAGTCTTCCCTGGTCGCGACTTCCTGCTGACGGGCCAAGCCTTCTTCGAGTACCTTGAGCCCGGATGCCGGATCGCTCTGCGTCGCGACAACCCAGCCGCGAAACACCAGCCCAGCCGCGCCGTGATCGGCCACGCCATGCTCCGCGGTGAAAGCGATGAGCTCGCCTGCCCGATCGAACACGTCCTGGTAGTCGCGGCGATAGACCCGGTGCAGCAGCGTCAGTCCCATCGCGTGAACACGGCTGCCCACGTGATCGATCTCGCGCGCCCAGGACAGCGCCTGCTGCTCGTCGTCCATCGCTCGTCGCAGTCTGCCCTGCATCCAATACGCCTGCGCGCGCGAGCCATGGGCGCACACCTTGGGATCATGGTTGGCGTAGGATCGCGCGAGATGCCGATAGTCGCCCTGATGATAAATGCTCAGGCCCGCCTCGACATGTTCGCAGCACCGGTCGAACGACGCGGTGTTGAGACGGCACGCCCAGTTGCCATGATGCGCCTGCAGCAGCAGCTCCGGATCGCTGCGTGTCACCGCGCGATCCAACAAGGCGGTCGCCCGTTCCATATTGAACGGATCGAGGCGCCACCAACCCCAGTAGATGGGGAAATGCGAAGGATCTTCCGGCGCTAGTCGGCAGAGCTCGAGGGCCTTGGTGTAGTGCTCGCGGGTCTCCACGGAATGGGGTCCGGTGAGGCCGCTCAAGGCGGGACCCAGCAGCGTGCTCACCTGCAACCGCATGGCAAGGTTTTCCGGTGTGGCGGGACGCCGCTCCAACGAGGTCAAGGCGCGACGCAGCAGGCGGGTCGCCTCGTTCAGCGCCGAGCGGGCGAGGCTCCGGCGCGCGGCGTCTAACCAGTGGGGCACCGCCTCCTCGACCAGACCGCCTTCCGCCAGGTGCAGCGCCAGCATTTCCGGATAAGCCGCCGCCTCGGTCGGATCGAGTGTGGTGAGCGCCCGCGCGGCGCGGACATGCAGGTCCCGGCGCCGGTCGCGCACCAGGCTGGCATAAGCGGCATCGCGCAGCAGGGCGTGATGGAACCGATAGGCCTCGCGCTCGCCGCGAGCCTCGCGGTCAAGGATGCCGCCTTCCACCAGCACCATAAGGTGCTCCACCAACTGATCCGCCGGCAGATCGCACACCGCGGCGAGCAGCTGACGATGGACCGATCGACCGAACACCGACGCGGCCTGCGCCACACTCTTGGCCGCGCCGGCCTGGTCGAGCCGCGCCACCAGCGCCTCATCGAGTGAGGCCGGGATGGAAAACTCTGCCTCATCGGTCAGCCTGCTGATGGATCCCGCGCGTTGCTGCTGCTCCAGCAGTGTGCGGGCGATCCCTTCGATGAACAGCGGGATGCCGTCGGTCTGCGCCGCCACCCGCCGTGCCAGGTGCGGCGGCACCGGTGTTTCACCGAACACGCTCTGCAACAGGCCGCTGGCATGCTCGGAGCTCAGCGGCTGCAGGCGAAGCACGATGCCGTCGACCGCCTCCACCCAGGACGCCGCGAAGGTGGCGCGGGCGCTCAGCAGCAGCAGGATCGGCCGCCCGTGAATGCTCCGCGCCAGTGATTCGAGCAGTTCCAGCGACGTCGGGTCGAGCCAATGCAGGTCTTCGAACACCAGGCACAACGGCCCATCGTCGGCCAGGTCGAGCAACAGTTCCGTCAGGATAGCCAGTGTCTTGTCGCGCAACTGCTGCGGCGTCAGCCTGGCGAGTTCCTGATCGTCGGAGGAGATGCCAAGCAGGCTGGACAGGATCGGCAGCCGCACCCGCCGTTCCGGAGTGCCATTGTGGGCCTCGGCGATCTTCGCCAGCACCCGGTCAGGCGACTCGCTCGGCTCGATGCCGGAACTGCTGCGCACATAGTCGATGAACGGAAACAGCGTGGAGTTCTCATCCAGCGCCGATGCTCCGAGCCGGGCGGCTTTGGTGCCGTCCGGCAAATAGAAGGTGAGGAACTGATCGATCAGCCGGGACTTGCCGATGCCGGCCTCGCCGATGATCAGGACCACGTTGCCGTCGCCACGCTCGGCGCGGTTCCACTGGGCGCGCAGCACCTCGAGTTCGCCGCGGCGGCCTTGGAAGGCGCTGTTCCAGGCGGCCGGCGCCTCGGCGAACGAAGGCTGCTGCGGGCGCTCGCCGAGCACGCGCCAGGGGCGATGGAAGCCTTCGAAGCCGGCCAGAGCGACCTCACCCATCGATTCGCAGACGAACCTGCCCTGGATGCGCTGATAGGTCGGTTCCGAGACGACGATGCCGTTCGGGCCGGCCAGACTTTGCAGCCGCGCGCCCAGGTTGGGGATCGAACCGACCGCGAGGTCCTGGAACGACAGCCCGCCGGCAAATGCCTGACTGACCAGCACCCTTCCGGTGGCGATGCCGATCCTGACGTGCAACGGGCCGTCGGCCGGCGTTACCGCCGCACCGATACCACGCACGATGTCCAATGCGGCACGGGCGGCGCGTTCCGGGTCATTCTCGCGCGCCACGGGATAGCCGAAATAGGCCAATATGCCGTCGCCGATGAACCGCGCGACGTGTCCGCCGGCGGCACTGATCGCCTTGCCGCAGGTTTCCCGGTAGATGCGGTAGACTTCGATCAGGTCTTCCGGGTCCAGCCGGTTGCCGATGCTGGAGGAGTCCATCAGGTCGACGAACATGATGGTGAGCGGGCGGCGTTCGGCTTCCGAGCTGGCTGGTGGTTCGGTGGAGGCAGGCTCTGGTGTGGGGTCGTTGGTGAGGCCAGCCAATGCTGCGCGGAAGCGCAGCCGCTCGCCGATGGTCAGGCCGAGTTCGCGCAGATCGGCGTCGGTCAGCCCACGGAGCTGATCGGCGGTGATGCGGTTCTCACGGAACGCGGTGATGCGGTCCGCGAGCCCGATCGATCTGAGCCAGTCCTCCATTCGTCCCCGGCGGCGGTTTATACTGTTTTAGACACATGCGTGCGGCAAAACCAGCCGTGCCGAATTCTGTGCCAGCCCACCCCGCCCTATGGTTCAACGTCCTGGTGCGCCAAGCTGCGCCTGGAACGAGGCGGTTTCGATTGTTGGTCGAGTATCAGCTATCCATTGTGCCCCGCTGCACCAGGACCGGCAGCAGATCTCGCCGCCCGGAGAGGTCGGGCCCGGGAACTATTCATTAACTGCCATCTTGCTCGTCATCGCTGAGGCATTTGTTTTTCTTGTAATTGTTGCTGTTACTGTCACCGTAGTTTTTTAGTGCCGGAATCGTGGTAGAATCTGGAAGTGTCAAGGTCAATTGAATTGGAGGATTTTGCTTATCGT
>DASXNR010000213.1:0-6533 GCA_036494925.1 Acetobacteraceae bacterium | reverse complement strand
CCGAGCAACTGCTCGGGGGCTTCGGCATGCCCGGGCCAGGGCAGCAGCAGAAGTGCGACGAACCAGCACCTCGCGATGCGAGACGCCGCGGTCAAGCGCGAAGGACTTCCGGTTCGGCAACGAGGTAGCGGCGCAGCAACTCCATGTCCGGATCGCGGCCGAGGCCGGGCCCGTCGGGCACCGTCACCTTGCCGTCACTCGCCACCACCAGGTCGTGCAGTGGGCTTGCCTCCAGGTCGATGAACAGCCGCTCGAACGGTGCATCCGGAGCGATGGTTGCGTTGATGTGCAGCGAGGCGAGGAAGCCAGGGCCGAAATAGGCGTTGTGCGGCACCACGCGCACACCGAATGCCTTGGCCAGCGCGGCGATCTCCAGCATCGCGGAGGGACCGCCGATCTTGATGACGCTGGGCTGTGCCACGTCGATCGCGCCGGCCTCGAACTGGGCGTGGAAGTCGTGCAGGCCGGCGGCATTCTCGCCGGCGGCGATGGGCACCCCGCCGTCGCGGCGGACGCGGGCGAGGCCAGCGTGGTCGCCAGGCGGCGACACCGGCTCCTCCAGCCAGGTCAGGTCGAACTCGCGCATCCGCCGCGCCATGTCGATCGCCTGCCAGACGGTCCACGGGCAGTTGGTATCGACCATCAGCCGCGCCTCCGGCCCGATCGCCTGGCGCGCAGCGCGTACCTCGGGGACGGTGATCTCGTGCAGCTTGATGTCGCGGTAGCCGCGCGCGATCGCGCGTTCGCAGGCGGCAGCGACCCTCGACGCCTCGCCATAGCGCAGCAGGCTGGCATACGACCGGAGCTGCGTCACCGGCGTCGCGCCGAACAGCTGCCACAGCGGCAGGCCGGCGGCCTTGCCCGCGATGTCCCACAGCGCGATGTCGAGCGCCGACAGCGCGAACACGTGCGCGCCGTTACGGCCGAAGCCGTGGAACGCCTTCGACAGGCGCGCGCGCAGCCCGGCGATGTCGCGTGCGTCCTGACCGAGCACGGCGGGCGCGAGCTGGGTGTCCAGCACCGCCATCGTGGTGGCGGCGGAGGCGTGGCCGAAGCCTTCGCCCCAGCCCTCGAGCCCCTGGTCGGTGACGATACGCAGCCAGACCGTGTTCATGGTCTGCCAGTTCAAGCCCCCTGTTGTCGCGGGCTTGCCGCCCATGTCGAACGGAACGCGGGTCCACCAGGTCTCGACGGCGGCTATTTTCATGTTGCGGCCTCCCGCCGGATATCTTGCGAGCATCGGCGGCCCGAGGCCAGCCGGGCAGGCTCAGCGCTCCCCGGTTGCGACCGTGTCAGGGTCCGGTGACGACGGCTTGTCGGAGACGCCAAGCGGATCGTGTGCGAGCAGCGCCGCCTGCGGCGCCAGGATCTCGAATGGCCGTTCCAGGTGCAACGGCGCCGGGCCCGTCATACTCCCCGCCACGGCAACGACGGCCAGGAGGACCGCGACGGCGGCCATGAAATAGAACACGCCGTCGATGTCGAAACGCGCCATGAGGGCGGTGCCGGCAAGCGGACCGATCACCGAGCCGATCCCGCTCACCAGGATGAGCCGGCCACTGACCGCCACCACGCGATCGGCCGGCATGCGGTCGTGGGCGAAGGCGACGCAAACGGGGTAGAGTGTCGACATGAAGCCGCCGAGCAGGGCCGCCATCGTCAGGACCACCGCCCGTGAGTGGGGCAGCAGCACCAGAGCCAGGGCGGCGCCCGCAAAGCCCAAGCTGAGAGCGGCCAACACGATGCGCCGGTCGAAGCGGTCGGAGAGCCGGCCGATCGGGACCTGGAATACAAGTCCGCCCAATACGGCGACCAGCATGAACAGCGCGATCGTTGCGCGATCAATGGATTCGCCCTGCATCCACGCCGGCACGAGCGAATAGAATGCGCTGCTCACCAGCCCGCTGACTGCGCAGCCGGCAACCGCCACGGGCGCCGCACGCGACAGTTCGCCGTAAGGAAGGGTCGCCGCGGCGGTGGTCCGGGGTGGCTCCGCCCGGGTCGTGCTCACCATGACCAGCGCCACGGCGAACAAGGTAACGATCGCATTGAACGGCCCGGCGGTCGCGATCTCGACGCGGCCGATCAGGAGCTGTCCCACCGCAAGCGCCACGAAGGTTCCGACCATGTACACCGAGAAGACCCGCCCACGCTCCGATGGCCGTGCCTTGGCGTTGAGCCAGCTTTCGGTCGTGACGAAGATCCCGGAGCAGCCGAACCCGATCACCGCGCGCAGCGCCAGCCATGGCCAAGCCCCGATCCAGAGCGGCATTGCCGCCGTCGCGGCGACCACGAGGCCGCAAAAGGCGGCGTAGGCGCGGATGTGTCCAATCCGCTCGATGATCTGTCCGCAGCGCACAGCCCCCAGCGTGAAGCCGGCGAAGAAGCTGCTGAGCACCAGACCGGCCATCGTCGCGCCGAATTCCTCGGTCGCGACCCGCAAGGAAATGAAGGTGCCGAAGAAGCCGTTGGCGAGCTGGATGGCGCTGGTCGCGACGACCAGGGTTCCGATCTGCGCGCGCATCGATGCCCTCGACGGCATGGTTCAGCGCAGCAGGTTGGTGCGGGCCAGGTCGATCACTTCATTGCACCGCCCGTTCAACACCGCCTTCATCATCCACAGACTGAACCCCACCGCTTGCGAAAGTTCGGTCTTCGGCGGCATCACCAGCTCCTGCCGTGCGGTCACGACGTCGAGCAACGCCGGGCCGTCGTGCGCCAGCACCTCCCGGGTGGCAGCTTCGAGATCGGCCGGATCCTCGACGCGGCGACCCAGCACGCCGGCGGACCGCGCGATCGCCGCGAAGTCGGGGTTCACCAGTGCGACATCGTGGTCGAGAAAGCCGCTGGCCTTCATCTCGAGCTCGACGAAGCCCAGGGTGCCGTTGTTGAACACCACGACCTTCACCGGAAGTTTGTGTTGCAGCACGGTGAGAAAATCGCCCATCAGCATGCTGAAGCCGCCGTCGCCGGACATCGAAATGACCTGCCGCCCCGGGAAGGCTACCTGCGCACCCAGCGCCTGCGGCAAGGCATTGGCCATCGACCCGTGCGCGAGCGAACCGATCAGGCGGCGCCGGCCGTTCATCCTGAGATAGCGCGCCGCCCAGACCGTCGTCGTGCCGACGTCGCAGGTGAACACCGCATCGTCCGCCGCAATGTCGCTGAGCAGACGGGCGACGAATTGCGGATGGATCGGCTTGTGCCCCGGATGGCCGGCGGCAAGGTCGTCCAGACCCTCACGGGCCTTCGTGTAGTGCGCCAGAGCACCGTCCAGATGGGAGCGATCCGGCTTGGGGCGCAGCCGCGGCAGCAGGGTATCGATCGTTGCGGCGACGTCGCCGACCAGCCCGAGATCGATACGACAGCGGCGGCCAAGGTTCTCCGCGCGCAGATCGACCTGCGCGATCTTCGCGCCGCTTGGATAGAACTGGCGATACGGGAAGTCGGTCCCCAGCATCAGCAGCATGTCGCAGTCGTTCATGGCGTGATAGCCAGAACTGAAGCCGATCAGTCCGGTCATGCCGACGTCGTACGGGTTGTCGTATTCGACGCCCTCCTTGCCGCCGAGCGCGTGCACGATCGGGGATTTCAGCGTCTCCGCGAGGCGCATCAGCTGGTCGTGGGCGCCACGGCAACCGCGGCCGCACAGCAGTGTCACCCGGGTCGCGGCATCCAGCATGCCGGCCAGCGCTGCGATATCGGCGTCGTGCGGCCGCACCAGCGCGGCGGCAGGCAGCAGGAATGGCGACGGCCCGACGTCGGACGGCATCTGCATCAGACCGACGTCGCCCGGCACCACGACGACCGCCACGCCGCGCCGGCCGACCGCCACGCGCAGCGCCGTCTCCAGGACACCGGGCATCTGGGCGGGATTGGTGATCATCTCGCAGTAGTGGCTGCATTCCTGAAACAGATTCTGCGGATGGGTCTCCTGGAAGTAGTTGCGGCCGATCTCGGCGCTGGGGATCTGAGCCGCGATGGCCAGCACCGGGACGCGCGAGCGATGGCAGTCGAACAGCCCGTTGATCAGATGCAGATTGCCGGGTCCGCAACTGCCGGCGCATACCGCGATGCCGCCGGTCAGGTGCGCCTCTGCGCCGGCGGCAAATGCGGCCGTTTCCTCGTGCCTTACATGGATCCATTGCATGTCGCTGCGGCGACGGAGCGCGTCGGTGAAGCCGTTCAGCGAGTCGCCGGCAACGCCGTACACCCGCCTGATGCCGGCCGCGTGAAGGGTGTCGACCATCAACTCGGCGACTGTCTGTGTCATGGCACTTCTCCCGACGGTGATGGTCCAGACTGGTCTGGCCGGCAGGCCGGCCGCAAGCGTGGGTCGACGGTTCCTGACCGATCGACCCATAACTTGTAGGCGAGCGTCCGATGGCACGACCGAAGGCTGGGAGCAGAACAATGCGGCCGCGTTGCTGCCACAGCTCACGCCCAACGTTTCAGTCGGTGTCCGGCGTTCGCCCCAGCTCGATCATCTGCAGAATCCACTTTCGACTGGCGCCCTCATCGAAGTGCGATTTCAATAACATTCGACAATTGTGGTCTATCAGGTGACGAAGCGTGGAATCAAACTTTGCTTTGCCCCGTCCGTCAGCTTCACGCGGTCATCAACGCTCACTTGCGGAATCTGTTCGAGGTGGTCCCGGACATAGCCAGCACCGCCGCCGTCAACCAGGGCATCGGTGAAAACCCCGATAATCTGTTGCAGAACAGGAAGCTCCCCATCGTCGAGACTGCATTTAGCGAGCGCGGGCAACACCGATCCCGCGGTCAGACCCTGCTCGTAAAGCGGATCCTCCTGTGGGTTGACCGCGGGCAGTTCCATCGCCAGCCGCTGCACGCAATCCCAACACTGAGGTCGATTCGGGTCGGCACCGGCAGTCGATCCTGTCAGGGCCAGTATCGAAGCCGCCAGATAAACCCGCCACCAGTACGCCTGCCACAGCGTCTTGCGACATGCCGGCGACAGCGTTGGCAAGGTGAACGGAAAACGCATCGGCCGCCTGATCGTTCTGGTTAGGATCGTTCTATCCGGTAGTTCTCGGGGAGCCGACGGTTGGCCGTCTGCGCTGATCGCCTTGCCGCTCCGCCGCTGGCAACCGAGTATAGGGCGAGCGCGCTACGGCGTTCCGCAAGGGCCATGAACGTCTGACATTGACAGGGGCAGCGCCGTGCAGGCGCGGGTTCACGCATGACCGGCCGGCGCGAGTGCGTCCTGGCCGCCCACTCGAACGACCGCAGCGAACAGCCGCAGCGCATCAGGACCGCCACGGTCAGCGAGACTGCCACATTCCATTTCGTCCGCCAGCACCTCCGCCTGCGCGGCAATGGTGGCGGACGCTCGGTGCAATGCCTCACGCGACAGGGCGATCTGGAGCGCCTCGGGCAACTGATTCCAATCCGCGAACATGACACGGCCTCGTGTCGGGCCGTCCTGGCCGGGAGCGGGTCAACCCACGGGACCCTTTGCGAGAGGCAGTATCGCGCGGCTTGCTTACTGGAACGTTAGGAGAACACCCGGAATCAGCTCAGACGCACCTGCACCGGCGGCAGCGGCGAGAAATCCACCGTGACGCTGGCGGGGCCGGTCAGCCAGACTGGCGGGGTCACGCTGCCGAGCATGATGACCTGGCCTGCCTTAAGCCCGCCGAATGCCGCGGCCACGGATGAGCCGGCCAGCCACGTCAGGCAGTTCAACGGGTGGCCCATCAGGTCGGCACCGACGCCTTCGTCACGCTGGTGTCCGTCCACCACCAGCCGCCCGCGCAGGGCGCCGATGTCGAGCGAGCGCCAGTCCTGGACGCCTGGCTCGCCGAGCACCGCTGCGGCGTGGAACACCTGATCGGCGATCAGCGTCGGCACGCCCAGTTCGAGCAGTTCGCCGTAGCGGTTCTCGACGATCTCGATGCCGGCGAACAGCTCACCGACCGCACTGGTTGCCTGCTCCGCGGTGCAGGGGCCGGGTGGGAGATCGCGGGCGAGACGCACCGCCAACTCGCATTCGACACCGGGGCGGACGAAGTCGGCGAACCGCACGGCGGCGCCGCTGCGGTGGATGTTTCCCACCGCCATGAATCCGGCGGCTGGGCCGCTGAGGCCAAGGTATTCCTGCATGCGCCGGGCGGTCGCACCGATCTTGAAGCCGCCGGGCGAGGCGGCGCCGGCGCGATGGGCCAACGCACGCTGCACCGCCGCGCCCTCCGCCTCGGTGCGCGGCGCGATGTCCGGCGGCAGCGGAGCGATCTGATCGCGCCGCGTGCGGGCGTCGTGCAAGGCCGCGGCCGCCCGGTCCGGTTGGTAGCTGGTCATGTGCGGCGCGTCAGTTCGTAGAGCGCCACGGTCGCCGCGGCGGAGACGTTGAGGCTGTCCATCTTGCCCGGCATGCGCAGGCCGGCAATCTCGTCGCAGGTCTCGCGGGTGAGCCGGCGTAGCCCCTCGCCCTCGGCGCCGAGTGCCAGGGCGACGCGGCGATCCGCCAGAGCCGGACCCGACAGCGTGGCGCCGCCGCTGTCGAGCCCGAC
>DASXNR010000212.1:0-50228 GCA_036494925.1 Acetobacteraceae bacterium | reverse complement strand
CTTGTCTTCACCTTCGGCGGCAGATCGAGCCGCAGATGCAGTTCCTTCAGCCGGGCCGGTGGCACTTCGGCCGGCGCGCCCATCATCAGGTCCTCGCCCTGCTGGTTCAACGGGAACAGGATCACCTCGCGGATATTGGGTTCGTCGGCCAGCAGCATGACGATGCGGTCGATGCCCGGCGCCGCCCCGCCATGCGGCGGCGCGCCATAGCGGAACGCGTTCAGCATGCCGCCGAAGCGTTTTTCCACTTCTTCTGGGGGATGACCGGCGATCTCGAAGGCTCGTACCATGATGTCGGGGCGGTGGTTGCGGATCGCGCCCGAGCACAGCTCCGCGCCGTTGCACACGATGTCGTACTGGAACGCCTTGATCGTCAGCGGTTCCTGTGAATTCAGCGCCTCCAGCCCGCCCTGCGGCATGCTGAACGGGTTGTGGCTGAAATCGATTTTTCCGGTTTCGTCGTTCAATTCGTACATCGGGAAGTCGGTGATCCAGCAGAACCGGAACGCGCCGGTCTCGCCGAGGCCCAACTCCTCGGCCAGCCGCGTGCGCACCGCGCCGGCGAATTTTGCCGCGGCATCGGCCTTGCCGGCGACGAAGAAAACCGCATCGCCGGCATCGAGCCCGCATGAAGCGCGGACCGCCTCGGCACGATCGGCTTCCAGATTGCGCGCGATCGGGCCTTTCGGGCCGTCCGCGTCATAGACGATGTAGCCGAGCCCGCCGGCGCCCTCAGCCTTGGCCCAGTCGTTCAGCTTGTCGAAGAAGCTGCGCGGCTGCGCGGCCGCACCCGGCGCCGGGATGGCGCGCACTACGCCGCCCGATGCGGCGATCCGCGCGAACAGACCGAAGCCGGAGCCGGCGAAATGCTGCGTCACGTCGCTGATCCGCAACGGATTGCGCAGATCGGGCTTGTCGGTGCCGTACTCCAGCATCGCCGCGTCGTGCGGGATGCGGCGAAACGGCAGCGCATCCACCGCGCGGCCCTCGGCGAATTCCTCGAACACGCCGGCGATCACCGGCTCGATCGTCTCGAACACGTCCTCCTGGGTGACGAAGCTCATCTCGAAATCGAGCTGATAGAACTCGCCCGGCGAGCGATCGGCGCGCGAGGCCTCGTCGCGGAAGCAGGGGGCGATGTGGAAGTAGCGGTCGAACCCGGCCACCATCGCCAACTGCTTGAACTGCTGCGGCGCCTGCGGCAGCGCGTAGAATGTTCCCGGATGCAGTCGGGCCGGCACCAGGAAGGCGCGCGCGCCCTCCGGGCTGTCCGCGGTCAGGATCGGCGTCTGGAACTCGGTGAAGCCGGCCTCGATCATCCGCCGGCGGATCGAGGCGATCACCCCGGCGCGCAGCATGATATTGCGATGCAGCTTCTCGCGCCGCAGGTCGATGAAGCGGTACTTCAGCCGGATGTCCTCGGGGAATTTCTCGTCGCCGGCCACCTGCATCGGCAGGACATCGGCCGCCGACTGCACCGCCATGTGGCTGACCCGGAGTTCGACCTCGCCGGTGGGCAGCCGCGGGTTCACCGTCCCGGGCTCGCGGTGCACTACCTGGCCGGTGACGGTGATGACGCTCTCCGGCCGTGCCGCATCGGCCACGGCGAAGGCGGGCGAGCCGGCCGGGAACACGCACTGGGTGATGCCGTAGTGGTCGCGCAGGTCGATGAACAGCAGGCCGCCATGATCGCGCTTGGCGTGCACCCAGCCGGAGAGGCGGGCGGATTGCCCGGCGTCGGCGGCGCGGAGCGCGCCGCAGGTATGGGTGCGGTAGGTGTGCATCGTGGCTAGTCCTGGCTGAATCGAGGCGCGGGAGACAAGCCTTGGGGGTCCCGGGGAGTCAAGCGACGGAAGGCCCGCCTCCCCAACGCTCCTTCGCTTCGTGGCGGAGCGAGCGCCGGATTCCGTCTCCCGCAGCGGGGGAGGTTCGGGAGGCGGCGCTGGTGCTTTGGCGTTCGGTCATCAGCCGTGTAGAAGCGCCCCATGCCTCGCTCGCCCCGCGCCGGATTCCCTCCGCCAGCGCTGATCGCCACCACCGACGCCCTTCAGACCCTCTGCCACCGTCTGGCGACCGAGGAATTCGTCACCGTCGATACCGAATTCATGCGCGAGCGCACCTACTGGCCCGAACTCTGCGTCGTGCAGCTTGCCGGCCAACACGAGGTCGCGGTGATCGATGCGCAGGCACCTGATCTCGACCTCACCCCACTCGGCGACCTGCTCGCCAACCAGGCGGTGATGAAGGTGTTCCACGCCGCACGCCAGGACATCGAGATCTTCGTCCTGCGCTTCGGCGACGTGCCGAAACCGCTGTTCGACACCCAGATCGCCGCCATGGTGGCCGGCTTCGGCGAGCAGGTCGGCTACGAAGCGTTGGTGTCGGCGCTCGCCGGCGGATCGATCGACAAGGCGCACCGGTTCAGCGACTGGTCGGTCCGGCCGCTGTCGGCCGCGCAGATCACCTATGCCGCCGCCGACGTCACCTATCTTCGCACCGTCTACACCAGGCTTTGCGCACGGCTGCGGCAGGACGGGCGGCTCGACTG
Source organism: Acetobacteraceae bacterium (assembly GCA_036494925.1). GTDB lineage: Bacteria > Pseudomonadota > Alphaproteobacteria > Acetobacterales > Acetobacteraceae > JAMXLO01. Next base: position 47,680 of record DASXNR010000212.1, on the reverse strand, counting down.
GGTGGCCGAGGAAATGGCGGAACTCGCCGATCCTTCTCTGTACCGCGCCGACCCCGAGGCGATGTGGGAGCGCCTCCGCCCGCGCAGCACCAATCGCCGCTTCCTTGGCATGGTGCGCGCGCTGGCCGCCTGGCGCGAGCGCGAGGCGCAGCGGGTGAATATCCCGCGGCAGCGCCTGCTGCGCGATGAGACGCTGCTCGAGATCGCCGCCACCGCGCCCTCCGACCCGGACGCGCTGGCCCGCGCGCGCGGGATCAGCCGGGGCTTTGCCGAAGGTCGCACCGGCGCCTCGCTGCTCGCCGCCGTCGCAGCGGCGAACGCGCTGCCGGATAGTGCAATGCCGGAGGCGCCGCGAGGGCGCGAGGGCGCGCGGCCGTCACCGGCGCTGGTGTCGTTGCTGAAAGTGCTGCTCGCCGCCAAGTGCGAGGATCACCATGTGGCGGCGAAACTCGTCGCCAGTTCGGACGACATCGAGCGGCTCGCCACCGAGGACGCTCCCGATATCGCAGCGCTGCACGGCTGGCGGCGCGAGGTGTTCGGTGATGATGCGCTGGCACTGAAGCAGGGGCGCGTCGCGCTTGGCGTCGCCGGCAGGCGGGTGAAGCTGATTCCGGCGGAGTAACGCCCAAGCGTTGTGCCGCCCAAACGACGTTGCTAGCCTCGGAACGCGAGAACCTCCGGTCCCGGGTGGCAGCATGAGCGGCACGATCAGGGCCAGATTCGACATGGACGGCCGCGCCGCATGGCTGATCCCGACCGCGCTTGCCGTTCTGCTGATCGCCGCCAACGGCGTGCTTGCATTCGCCTATCTGCACCAGCTCCATCGCGCCAGCGCAGCGGTCGACCGGTCCCTCCAGGTTATGCTTGTGCTGAAGCAGATCGAAGACCTGTCGGAGGCGTGCGGACGGGACCAACGCAGTTACCGCCTGTCCGGCGACGCACAGTATCTGAACCCTTACCGAAGGGCGCAGATGGACCTTCCCGCGAAGCTGGCGCGGCTGCGTGAACTGGCGGCCGATGACGACAACCAGATCGGACGGTTCTACAGCCTGACGGCGATGATCGAACAGGACGAGGCGGAGCTGGCAGCGACGCTTACTCCTCTCGAAGCGCGTTTCAGCGACGGTCGTCTGCCACCGGAACTGGTTGCCGGCATGGACCGGACGATCGCGATTGAGGCTGCGATCGGCGCGATGCGGCAGAACGAGCAGAATCGGCTGCACGATCAATTTGCCGCAACCGAATCGTACAACGCCATCACCCTCGGCACCGGCATGCTTATCAGAACCGGCGCCATCGTGCTGGTGGTCGGCATCATTGCGGTGATGTTCCGCAAGGCACGTCGCAACGAACAATTGGCTACGGCGCAGGCAGACGCACTGCGTGAAAGCGAGCTGCGCTTCCGCCGCATCTTCGAGGAGAGCCCACTCGGCATCGTGCTCGCGGATCCGGACAGCCAGCGCATCGTGCAGGCGAACCCGGCATTCTGCCGCATGCTCGGCACCGAATCCGAGCAGATGATCGGCAGCCCTGTCGTGGATCTGACGCATGTCGACGACCGGGCGATGCTGGCCGACGCCATCCGACTGGGGACAGGTCCGGTCGGCGGTGTCGAGGCGCGCTGTGTCACGCGGTCCGGGGCGATTGCCTGGGCAAGCGTTCGCCTGACCCAACTGAGCGGTCCGGCCGGCCGGCCGGGACTGCTGCTCGCCCTTATCGAGGACATCACGCGCGAGAAGCGTGTGGAGGCCGAACTGCGCCAGGCGCAGAAGATGGAGGCAGTCGGCCTGCTCACCGGCGGCATTGCGCACGACTTCAACAACCTGCTCGGGGTCATCATCGGCAACGTGGAGTTCCTGATCGACAAGGCGCCCGACCAGGAGCAGGCCAACATGGCCAGGGAGATCCTGAACAGCGCGCTCAGCGGTGCCGATCTCACCCGCCGCCTGCTCGCGTTCGCCCGCCGCCAGACGTTGGAGCCGCGGCGGATCGACCTGAACGCCTATCTGCCGAACCACATCGCGATCCTGCGGCGGCTGCTGGGCGAGTCGGTCGCGATCACCACAACGCTGGCGGACGATCTGTGGCCGATCCGGGCAGATCCATCGCAGGTGGGCGACGCGTTGCTCAATCTCGCGATCAATGCGCGCGACGCGATGCCGCATGGTGGAACCATCTCGGTTGTGACAGCGAATGTCCACCTTGCCGAGGACGAACAGGATAGCGAGGTTGCGCCAGGGCAGTATGTCGTCCTCGCGATGACCGACAGCGGAGTCGGCATGTCGCCAGAGGTGCTGGATCGCGCGGTGGAGCCGTTCTTCACGACCAAGGGGCCCGGCGCCGGCAGTGGCCTTGGACTGAGCATGATCTTTGGCTTCGCCAGGCAGTCCGGCGGGTCCTTGCGGATCGACAGCGAACCCGGCCACGGCACGACGGTGCGGCTGTATTTGCCGCGAGCCCAGGGCGCGGAATCGTGCGAGGCCGACGAAGCCTTGGATGTAATCCTGCCGCAAGGCAGCGAGTCGGTCCTGCTGGTGGATGACAACACCGAAATGCGCACAGTGGCGCGGCGCCATCTCGTGTCACTCGGCTATCGCGTCAGCGAGGCCGGCAGCGGGCCGGCGGCGTTGGAGGCTTTGCTGGCGGGCAACAGCTTCGATCTGCTGTTGACCGACGTGGTCATGCCGGGCGGCATGACCGGCTACCAGTTGGCCGACGCCGCACGGCAGCTCCGGCCGGGCCTGAAGGTGGCGTTCACCACAGGCTACTCGTGGTCGGAGGCGCCTACGGCCGAGGTCGTGATCCACAAGCCGTACCGCCGGCAAGAACTCGCGGCCATAGTACGGGCGGCGCTCGCGGTTTAGCCGGTGGGGTCCTCGCCCATCAGGCCGCACCTGGCGGCTGGATGCCGGCGACCTCGACCAGCAGCTTACGCAGGACCGCCGCGCCGAAAGCGCCGCTGTCGCTCGCGACCACGACGAACGAATCCGGGCCGCCGACGACATTGTCCCGGTAATATTGGGCCAGGTTCGGCTCGACCTCGATGATCGGCAGGCCGTTGATGGTTACCCCGGCGGCCACTGCGGCATCGCGCGCCTCGGTCACCGGGCGGCCATCGTTGCTGGCGCCGTCACCCGAGATGTCGATCACCCGTCGCGTCGCGATATAGCCGTTGCTGAGCAGCAGTCCGGTACAGAAATCGATGGCGCCGCTGATCGAGGTCCAACCCGGCAGCGGGCGCAGCGCGTCCTGCATTGCCTGCGCAAAGGCGAACGCGCCGGCCTGGTCCGCGATCACCCGCCACGGTACCACCTGGTCCTGCCGCCGCGCGTCGGTCCAGGTGACGTAAGTGAGGCCGATGCAGCCGCGCCGACCACCGCGAATTGCCTCGGTGAACGCGGGATGGCGCAACGCGTCGAGATAACCATGGATCTGCATGGCCAGGCGCTGCTCGCTGATGCTGCCGGAGCTGTCGACCGCCAACACCAGGGCAACGTCCACCTCGGCCCGAGGCATGCGTTCCACCGCGTCGGCCGGGACGGCCGGCACCGGCCAGCGTCGTCGTGCGGATGCGACCGCCATTGCGTTCCTTCGCGTCAAGCTTGCCGGACGGCAGCCTAACGCAATGCGATTGCCATTTACACCGAGCGGCTGCCTGGACTAGAGGCTGGGCCGCCCGGCGCGCGGCTGAAATTTCCCAACGTCCTGTCCTTACCAATACGGCAGAGGGAGCATAGACACGCCTTGAGCACGACGCATCCGCCGCATTTGAAAGCCCTCGAGGCCGAGAGCATCCATATTCTGCGCGAAGTGGCGGCGCAGGCGGCGCGGCCGGTGGTGCTGTACTCGATCGGCAAGGACTCCTCGGTCCTGGTGCACCTGGCGCGCAAGGCGTTCTATCCCGCGCCGCCACCATTCCCGCTGCTGCACATCGACACGACGTGGAAGTTCCGTGACATGATCAGGTTCCGAGACGCCACGGCGCGGCGGTTCGGCTTCGATCTGCGCGTGCACACCAATCCCGAGGGGCTGCGGCAGAACATCAATCCGTTCGACCACGGCAGCAACCTCTACACCCAGGTGATGAAGACCGATGCGCTGAAGCAGGCCTTGACTGAGGGTAGATACGACGTGGCGGTCGGCGGTGCGCGGCGCGACGAGGAGCGGTCACGGGCGAAGGAACGGGTGTTCTCGGTGCGCGGGCCGGGCCATAGCTGGGACCCGAAGCGGCAGCGGCCGGAACTTTGGCATCTCTACAATGGCAATATGGCGCCGGGTGAGACGCTGCGGGTGTTTCCGCTGTCGAACTGGACCGAGCTGGATGTGTGGACCTACATCCTGGCCGAGGGCATCGACGTGGTGCCGCTGTATTTCGCCGCGCCGAGACCGACAGTGGAACGCGATGGCCTGCTGATCGTCGTCGACGACGAACGCATGCAGTTCCGGCCAGGCGAGCAGCCGGTGGACCGGCTGGTCCGGTTTCGTTCCCTCGGCTGCTATCCGCTGTCCGCGGCGGTGCAGTCGTCCGCCGCGAATCTCGAGCAGATCGTTACGGAAATGCGCACCACGCGCGAGTCGGAACGCGCGGGCCGGCTGATCGACCAGGATCAGGACGCCTCGATGGAGAAGAAGAAGCGCGAGGGGTATTTCTGATGCCCGACTCCCTGCTGCGCGTGCTGGCCTGCGGCTCGGTGGACGACGGCAAATCGACGCTGATCGGCCGGCTGCTGTTCGAATGCGGCACCATCCCGGACGATGTAATGGCGGCGCTGGAACGCGACAGCAAGCGCTTCGGCACGGTGCAAGGTGGCACCGACTACGCGCTGCTGGTCGATGGGCTGGCGGCTGAACGCGACCAGGGCATCACCATCGATGTCGCCTATCGGTTCTTCGAGACCCCGCGTCGGCGCTTCATCCTGGCCGATGCGCCGGGACACGAGCAGTACACGCGTAATATGGTGACCGGCGCCTCGGCTTCGGATGTGGCGGTGCTGCTGGTCGATGCGCGCAAGGGTCTGCTGGTGCAGACCCGCCGGCACGCGGCGATCGCCTCGCTGCTGGGCATCCGGCAGGTCGTCCTGGCCGTGAACAAAATGGATCTGGTCGGCTTCGAGCAGGCGGTGTTCGACAAGATCGTCACCGACTTCTACGCACTGCTGGGCAAGCTGGGACCGCTGGCGGTGACCGCGATCCCGGTCTGCGCGCGCGACGGCGACAACGTGACGGCACCGAGTACGCGCATGCCCTGGTATTCAGGCACGACGCTGCTGACCGCGCTGGAAGGTGCCGAACCTACCTCGCATGTCGCCGAGCGGGCATTCCGTATGCCGGTGCAGCTTGTCGCACGGCCGGACCACACGTTCCGCGGCTATGCCGGTACGGTGGCGACCGGGACGATCCGGCCGGGTGCCACGGTGGTGAACGCGGTGTCCGGTATCGAGGCCAATGTGTCGCGCATCGTCACCATGGATGGCGAACTGGCGCAAGCGATGCCGGGGCAGGCGGTGACGCTGGTGCTGGATCGTGAGATCGACGTCTCGCGCGGTGACGTGCTGGCGGTGGCGCCGCCTCCGGCGCTGGCGGACCAGGTGACTGCCTGGGTGGTGTGGATGGACGAGACATCGCTGTTCCGCGGCCGCGCCTATCTGGTCATGCTCGGGACCCGTGCCGTGACCGGGACGATCACCGAGATCACCAACCGGTTGGATGTCGATACGCTGGCCGAGGTGCCGGTGCGCGAACTGGGCCTGAACGAGATCGGCAAGGTGACGATCTCGTTGGCACAGCGCGTGCCGTGCGAGCGCTACGCGGTGAGCCGGGAGCTGGGAGGGTTCATCCTGATCGACCGGCTGACGCGCAACACGGTCGGTGCCGGCATGGTCACCGACCTGCGCGCGGGGGCCAACAACATCCACTGGCACCGGCTGGACGTGGACAAGCACGCACGTGCCGGCCTTCTGGGGCAGAAGCCCGCGGTGCTGTGGTTCACCGGGCTATCGGGCGCCGGGAAATCGACCATCGCCAATCTGGTGGAGAAGGCGCTGCATGCGCAGGGGCGCCACACCATGAGCCTCGACGGCGACAATGTGCGCCACGCGCTGAACCAGGACCTCGGGTTCTCCGAGGCGGATCGGGTGGAAAACATCCGACGGGTCGCCGAGGTATCAAAACTGTTCGTCGAGGCGGGGCTGATCGTGCTGGTGTCGTTCATATCGCCATACCGGGCGGAGCGGATGCTGGCGCGGGACTGCGTCGAGGCGGGCGAGTTTCTCGAGATTTTCGTTGATACCCCGGTGGACGAATGCCGGCGGCGGGATCCGAAGGGCCTGTACCGGCGGGCGGACGCCGGGCAGATCCGCAATTTCACCGGGGTGGACGCGCCGTATGAGGAGCCACTGGAACCGGAATTGCGTCTGCCGACGCTGAGTGCGCCGCCGGAGGCGTTGGCGGAGCAGGTGGTGGATGAATTGCGGCGGCGCGGGATCATTGGATGACAGACCCCCACCCCGACCCTTCCCTGCTTCGCAGGAGAGGGTCGCGGTGGGGCTATCTCCGCTCGCTCGACTGAGTGCCGAAATCCGCGCCTGTCGCGTCTGCGCCGCTCATCTGCCGCTCGGCCCCCGACCCGTGTTCCGGGCCTCACCGACAGCACGCCTGCTGATTGCCAGCCAGGCGCCAGGGACCGCCGTGCACGAGACCGGCCTGTCGTTCAACGATCCCTCCGGTGACCGCCTGCGCGCCTGGTTACAGATGGATCGCGACGCCTTCTACGACGAAACCAGCGTCGCCATCGTGCCGATGGGTTTCTGCTACCCCGGCCGCCTGCGGAACGGTGGCGACGCGCCGCCACGCCCGGAATGCGCGCCGCTCTGGCGCGGGCGACTGCTGGCCCTGATGCCGGAGATCCGCCTGACGTTGCTGGTGGGCGGCTACGCTCTGACCCATGTGCTGGGTCGCGGCGCAATGACCGAGCTGGTGCGCGACTTCCGCAGGCATTTGCCGCGCTACTTCCCGCTGCCGCACCCGTCCTGGCGCACCACCGGGTGGGAACGGCGCAATCCATGGTTCGGCGAGGAGGTATTGCCGGCGTTGCGCCAGGCAGTCGCCGCCGCGCTCGGTGCGTGTCACTGCGCGATGCGCAGCGATGAGGCAGCGCCGGCGCCATGCGTGCACGCGAGCTGACGCCGACCCGGATGGTGATCTTCGCGAATCGCCCTGCGCCAGGTTCAGCATGAACGGATCGACGTCGGACCCGGGCCACCGGTGAAAGACTATCCCGGTGCCAGGGCACTTCTGATCGAGGCGGGCGTAGAATTCCTCGAACGCGACACCAAAGAAGAACCCAAGCCCCAGGAGCAGGAGAAGGCTGCCGATGGGGGGAGCGCTGGTCATAGTCGGGCCGATCCTGCACCCTTGGCGAATGCTGGACTATGCTGGCGCGAACCAGAACGAGGAGACAGCCATGGACGACCTGTTCCAGATCATGCAGACCACGCGCTCGATGCGGCGGCTCAAGCCGGATCCGGTATCGGACGAGTTGATCCGCAAAATCCTGGAGGCGGGTGCCTGCGCGGCGAACGGCGGCAACACGCAGCGCTGGCGCTTCCTGGTGATCAAGGACGCGAAGATCAAGCAGGCGGTGCAGGCCTGGTACAAAAAGGCCTTCGACGAAGTGGTGGGACCGCGCTACGCCAAGAGCGCACCCCCGCCCGGCGTGACCGCGGAACGCTACGCGCGGCAGCACTCGGCAGTGGTGTACCTGACCGATCATTACCACGAGGCGCCGGTGTGGATCGTCGCCTGCATCGATGAGGGGACTGCGCAGCCGACGCGGTGGTCTGGGGCGTCGATCTATCCGGCGGTGCAGAACATGCTGCTGGCGGCGCGCGCGCTTGGGCTGGGCTCGACGCTGACCACGCGGCATCTGTTGTACGAGAAGGAGGCGGAGGCGGCGATGGGTCTGCCGGACGGCGTGCACTCCTACGCCATCCTGCCGATCGGCTATCCGATGGGGAACTTCGGCCCGGTCGGACGCGGCAAGCTGGCCGACATCACCTACCAGGATGCTTGGGGAAAACCCTACGCCGCACTGAACTGAAGGAGGCGCGCATGCCACGCATCCAGCCGATCACCGCGAAGACCGATCTCGCACCCGAGAACCAGTACGTGTTCGATCAGGTAATGGGCGTGTTCGGCCGGATCCGCGGCCCGTTCAGTGTCCTGCTGCACAGCCCGAAGCTGGCCGAACGCCTGCTGCCGATGGTGCCGTTCGCGCGCGAGGGCACCATCGTCGAGCCGCAACTGCGGCAGATCGCGGTGCTGGCCGCGGTGCGCGAGCGCGAGGCGAACTATGTCTGGGCCGCGCAGGTGGATGCTTCCCGTCGCGTCGGCCTTCGCGACGAGGTGATCGACCTGTTGCGCGCCAAGGGCGATCCGGCCGGACTGCCGGCGGGCGAACGCGACATCGTGGTCTACGCGCGGCAGCTCATGCGTACCAATCGCGTCGAGCAGGCGGTGTTCGACGCGCTGAAAGAGCGGCACGGCGTGCAGTGGCTGGTCGAGCTTACGGCGGTGGCGAACTTCTATGTCGCGCTGTGCGGCGTGGTGAACGCGTTCGAGGTGCCTGCGCCAGACGGCGGCGACCGGTTCGCCGGCTGATCGTCTCGCGGCTCACATCTCACTGGATCGACAGCATCATCGGCACATCGCGCCGGTCCGGACAAGTCATGACGCCGTCGTAGATACCCTTCAGGCGCCCGTGAAATGTGCAGGCCGTCCCTTCGATCAACAGCGTCGCGTTCGCCTCCCCCGGCGTATCCGAGAGACGCAGTCGCAATTCGCCGGTCTTCTCTTCCGGACCATTTGCGCTGCAAAGCCCGATATGCGTGAGACTGAGCGGGCCGGTCCAACGCCGACCGGCACCATCCGCCTGTTCCGCCACCGTTGCGGTCAGGGCCCATTCGCCGAGTATGCCGAACTGGCCACTGACCGAGCGTGTCTGCGCGTATGACGGGGCGGCCGATCCGATCAGCAGCAATGCGAAGACCACGCGCCGCATTGCTACTTCGCACTTGCCAGGTAGGCACGTGCGTCGTTGACCTCGGGCCTGGTCACGTCGGGAGCTGAAGCCAGCGCGACGGCGGAGGCGTAGTATTGCCGTGCCTTGGTGCCGTCCCCTGAAGCTGCGGCGGCCTTCGCTGCGCCAAGGATCGCGTTGAGGCGATTGGGTTCCTTGCGCATCGTTGCCTCGAATGCCGCGAGCGCCTCGGGCGCATTGCCATGCAGGAGCAACATGGCACCGTACAACTCGCGGGCCGGCGCCAGCGGGCCCGGGGTGACCGGGTGCTTCTCGGTCCGGTCCTCCGCGTCGGCGGCATCGGCCAGGGTCTTCAACGCCTCGTCCTGGCTTCCAGTCGTGTATTGCATCCACGCGGTCGCGACCCGTGCCTGGATGTCGACCTGCTCGGCCCAATAGGTGTCGTTCTTCTCGCGCAGCTGATCACGCAGCTCGGTCAGCCGGGCGATGGCAGCCTGGGCCGGCGCGACGTCACCGCACCGGGCTGCACCGAGCGCCTTGGCGAACCAGGTGATCGCGGTTACCGACGGCAGGGGGCTCGGCCGAACCTCCAACGCTTCCGCCTGCTTCCAGTCGTGGCGCTCCACGGCATAGCGTGCCGGTGATGCCGCGAGCGCGAACGGGCCGGCGATGAACGTTTCCGCAAACCCGGACACCGCCTGCATCTCGTCAAGTACCGCCTTCGCCTTTGTGTCCTGCCCAAGTTGCAGGTAGGCGTAGACCTCATAGTCCATTGCGTGCAGTTGGTCGTGCCCGGACTTGTCCTGCCTGGCGACGCGCGCCGACACCTCGTTCGAATCGATCGACTCCTGCCACCTGCCGACACGTGTGAAGATGTGCGACGGCATGTGCTGCGCATGTGGCGCGTCCGGTGCCACCTTTGCGTAGAGCCGCGCCGCCGTCAGGCCCTTCTCCGCCAGGGCCGGCGAGTCGTAGATATGGATCAGGTAATGCGCGATGCCGGGATGGTTCGGCTGTCGCTGCCAGATCGCCTCCAGGATCGCGGCGCCCTTGAGTTGATTGGCGTAGGTCTTGTCCGCGGGCGAGGCGGCGACGGCGAGCGCGAGCGCGTAATAGATCTGTGCTTCGTCGTCGTTCGGATACTTCGCTGCGAGCTGTTCCATCGACTTCAGGTAGTTCAGCACGCGGGTGCGGTGATCCACCTTGTCGTGATCGGTGTACATTGCGGACAGCGCGGTCATATAGTCGCGTTCCCGCTCGGTCTTCGCGCCGACCTCTTGCCCTTTCGCGAGCGCGGCAGCCCCGTCCTCCAGATTCTTTGCCGGCGGCGGACTGAACGGATTCCACAGCAGGCTCAGCGCAATCCCCCAATAGGCGATGCCACAACCAGGATCCGCCTTTAGCGCGTCATTGAAGGCCTGTTGCGATGCGCTGTACCAGAACGAGTGCTGATAGAGCATCCCGCGATCGAATGCGGCGGCGGCGGCCGGCGCGCAGGACGTCTCGAAATGCACCTTGCCCAGCTTCGGATCCACCGCCTGCGCCAGCACGGGCTGGTTGAGGGCGATGCCGGCCGTGACGGCGGACAGTACCGCGATGAACTTCGTCATATTGCCCTCCGGGCCGCTGTGGCATGGTGGTTCAAGCTGCACATGGCCTCTATCGCCTTGCGGCCACGGTGGCAGCGTGCGATAAGTCTGGCAACGATCGTTTGCAAAGTACTGGTGAAGTTCCGGGAAATTTCCGGGAAATTCGTTGCAGGCGGGGCATGGCCGCAGCTGGGCAATTCGCTTTTGGCCGGTTTCGTTCCGATTTGCGGACGGGACAGCTCTGGCGCGATGGCGGCGAAGTAAGCCTCACGCCCCGGGCGGCAGCCGTGTTGCACACGCTGGCCCAGCAAGCACAGGAACTCGTCACCCGGCAGGAGCTGTTCGAGCGCATCTGGGGCGGCATGGCGGTAACCGACGATGCGCTCACATCGTGCATTCAAGAGCTGCGACGCGCGCTTGGCGATGATGCCCGCCAGCCGCGCTATATCGAGACCCGGCACCGGCGCGGCTACCGCCTCATGATACCGGCCGTACCGATCGTCGATCGAGGCGGCACCGTTGCGGCGCTGCAGGTGAGCGCCTCGGCCCGGACCCGTGGCATGGCGCGCCCGCTGCTTGCGGTCTTCCCGCTACAGGCTCTGCCGGATGAGGAGTGCCTCAACGCAATGGCCGCGCGCGTCACCGCGGAAATCGCGCATGGACTTTGGCGAGGTGGCATCTGCGACGTTGCGGAACTCGATCGGCCCGCATCGGATGAGGGAGGAGGTGCGGAACTCACCTATGCGGTGCGCGGCAGCTTGCTTCGGCTGGACGACGGTCTGACGTTGTCGCTGCGTTGCGAGACCGGGCACCGGGGCGCCGCGCTCTGGTTCGGGCGGTTCGGCCCGGACCGATCCGGCATCGGGCCGCTGGCCGGTTGGCCACGCAGCGCGATCGGCGCGATCCAATCAGCAATCCAGATCGCCGAAATGCGCCGTGCGAGGCAGCGTAACAGCGACGGCGACCCGGAAGTCCACGGCCTGCTGCTGGAGGCGCATGCCCTTTCTGGAGCGCTCGAACCTGGCGCCAACCGCCAGGCATTGGCTCTTCTCGGCAAGGTCCTGGACGCTGCTCCCGATGAGCCGCGGGCACTGGCGCTGGCGGCGTGGTGCCACGCGCAGCGCAGCGTTTACAACTGGTCGGCCGATGCCGCGCGCGACCGCCGCGATGGCGCGCGTTTCGCGACGTCTGCCATACCTCTGGGCGCGGACGACCCCACCTGCCTGACGATGATCGGCACTGCGCGGAGCCTGATCAGAGACCACACCGGCGCCGGTCCGCTGCTCACCCGGGCGCTCCAGCTCAATCCATATTCGTCGTGGATACACTCGAGGCTCGGTTGGCTGGCAACCTATCTGGATCAGCCGGACCGGGCGATCCACCACTTCCGAACTGCCATGCGGCTCGCGCCCCTGGATCCAGCGATGTTCAACAGCATGATGGGGCTCGGCAGCGCACATTTCGTGAAGGGTCGGTTCACGCCTGCCATACGCTGGATGGAACGCGGCCTCGCGCTCAACCCGCGCGCGATCTGGGCGTATCGAAATCTGGTGCCCGCCTACGTCGCTGTCGGAAAGCAGATGGAGGCGGAGCGCGGCGTCGAGGCCATTTTGAGCGAACACCCTTCTCTGAGTATCGCAGCGGCCTGCGGCGCCATGGTGTTTTCGCGCCCCACCACGGCCCGGCTCGCCGAGGGTTTGTTGCGCGGCGGTCTTCCGTCCGGATGACCTGCGAACGCCGGCGACGTAGCGCCGAAGGGGACGCTACCGGCTGGTAGAATTTTGCGGTAGTGTCGCCCCCGAGAGCAGGAGTTTCCACCATGAACGCACCCGTGCATGTCGATCCGGCCGAGGATGCCTGGTCGCTGCCGCTCGATCGCATCGATGTCAGCGATCCGAAGCTCTACCAGGATGACATCTGGTATCCCTATTTCGAGCGCCTGCGCCGCGAGGACCCGGTGCACTGGTGCCAGGACGGCATGTCCGGCTCGTATTGGTCGGTGTCCAAGTACAAGGACATCATGCATGTCGAGACGAATCATCAGATCTACTCATCCGAGGCGCATCTAGGTGGCATCACCATCAGGGATATCCCGACCGAATTCCGCCGCCGCAGCTTCATCTCGTCCGATCCGCCGTATCACGACGAACAGCGCAAGGTGGTGAGCCCTGTCGTGGCGCCGATGAACCTGCAGCGCATGTCGGAGCAGATCCGCGAGCGCACGCGGCGGGTGCTGAACGGGCTGCCGCGCAACGAGACGTTCGATTGGGTGGAACGCGTCTCGGTCGAACTGACCACGATGATGCTGGCCACGCTGTTCGACTTCCCGTTCGAGGAACGGCACAAGCTGACGTTCTGGTCGGACGTGTCCACCATGGACATCCGAGCCGGCGGCATCGTGGATTCCGAGGAGACGCGGCTCGAGCTGCTCACCGACTGCCTCAAGACAATGACGGCGCTGTTCTACGAGCGGCAGATGCTGGAGCCGCGATCGGATCTGCTGTCGATGCTGGCGCATGGCGAGGCGACGCGGAACCTGCCGGAGAACCCCAGCGACTTCCTGGGCAACCTGGTGCTGCTGATCGTGGGCGGCAACGACACGACGCGGAACTCGATGTCGGGCAGCATCTGGGCGCTGAACCGGCATCCTGACGAGTACCGCAAGCTGCGCGCGAACCCGGCGCTGATCCCCGGCGCGGTGTCGGAGATCATCCGCTGGCAGTCGCCGATCGTGCACATGCGGCGCACCGCGACGGCGGATGCCGAGATCGCCGGCAAGCAGATCCGCGCCGGCGACAAGGTGTGCATGTGGTACATCTCGGGCAATCGCGACGAGGACGCGATCGACCGGCCGAACCAGTTCCTGGTGGATCGCGCACGGCCGCGGCAGCATCTGTCGTTCGGGTTTGGGATTCATCGCTGCGTCGGCAACCGGCTGGCGGAGCTGCAGCTCTGCATTCTGTGGGAGGAGATCCTGAAGCGTGGGATGGTGGTGCAGATGATGGAGGAGCCGAAGCGGATCTACTCCAACTTCATCCACGGCATCACCGCTCTGCCAGTGCGCATCGCGGGGTGAGCTCAGCCGGTCGGCGGCGCCAATACATCGAGCGGCACACCACGCGACTCCGGGCCGAGCAGGTTGACTGTGAATGCCGCAATGACCAGCGCTGCCGCCACGGCGCCAAACACCGCGCCGATCCCATGGCTGGTCTGGATCCACAGGATCGCCGGGATGATGAACGCGGTTCCGAGCCGGCCCGCTCCCTGGGCGAAGCCGAAGCCGGAAGCGCGCGCGTTGGTGGGGAACACCTCGGAGGCGAAGATCTGCATCGAGTTGCCGGCAAGCTGGATGAAGAAGATCATGCCGAAGCCGACCGCCAGCAGCATCGTGTCGCTGGTGGCGTTGACGAACCCCACTGCAAACAGGCCGGCCAGCACGAACGAAACGATCGACGTGGGCTTCCGGCCGAAGCGTTCCAGCGTATACATCATGCAGAGGCTGGCGCAGGGAAACGCCAGGGTCATGCCGAACGTGTAGGTCAGCGATTTGGTGATGGTCATGCCGCGGTCGGCCATCATGCTGGGAAGCCAGGTGCCGAGGCCCAGCGCCACCCCGAAGAAGGCGACGAAGCAGACCATTCCGGCAATGACGCGGCGGCGATACAGACCGAACACGACGCTGATCGGATCGCTGTGCGTGTTGCTGGCCGCGTCGGTGGCCAGTGGTTCGCCCGGCCCGGGGATGCCCATGCGCTTGAGCAGATCGATCGCGCGGCTGCCGTGACCGTGCGTGGCCAGCCAGCGCGGCGATTCCGGCAGTGAGAAGCGGAACAGGAACACGATCAGCGCACACGCACCGATGACGATCCAGATGCCGCGCCAACCGAGCGTGTCGCGGAAGCTCAGTGCGAACAGGGTGGACAGCGGCCATGACCAGGCGCCGCCGATCATCTGCACGCCGGCGATGAAGCGGCCGCGGATGTTCTTAGGCGCGTATTCGCCGGCATAGGCAAAGCACAACGGTTGTTCGGCGCCGAGACCAATGCCGGCGATGAAGCGCAGCACGGCGAGCCAGATGTAGTCGGGCGAGAACGCCGCCGCGATCGTCGCCAGACCGTAGAGCAGCAGGTTGAACTGATACACCGTCTTGCGGCCGAAGCGGTCGGTGAACTCGCCCTGCGCCAGCGTGCCGACGAACAGGCCGAACAGCGTGGCGCTGGCGACGGTGGCGATCTGCGGGGCGGTGGCGAAGCCGCTGCGCGTCATGTCGGGGATCAGCGATCCCAGGATCACGTAGTCCGCAACATCGAAGAAATAGCCGGCGGCGATCAGCGCGAACACGCGCCAATGGATTGGGCTCATCCGGGCGTTGTCGAGCGACGTGCCGACGAAGCCCTCGATGGTTTGCGCCATGCATTTCCTCCCCTCGGATGCCGTCTGCGCGGCATGCCGGGAAGCGTTGCAGACCCGGACGCGTCGGGTCAACCGCTGGGTCAGCGGGGGATGGTGAGCGCGATCAGCTCGTGTCCCGCCGTGTCGACGCGTTCGAGATTGCGGCACGCATCCACGATCTCGGCGTACTGCGCCGCCGGGATGGCGAGACCCGGCACGACCGGCTGGATGCGTCGCGCCTGTTCCTCGAAGTCCCAGATGAACTCGCGGCCGGTGCCATCGCGGGTGAAGCTGCGTCCGTCCTTGGTGAACACCGTGATGCGTGGACCGAACAGCGTGCGGCGGACCATCGGGATCAGCGTGACACGGTGCATGAGGTCGAGCACTTGGGGCGGATCGGTCTCGCCCGGGCCAGGCTGCGCGCCGCGCAGCAGTGGGTAGCCTCGCGTGGCGGCACCATAGGCGGTGAAATACTGCGTGCTGCCGACACGGGGCTTGCCGTCACTGCCAGGCGTCGGGAAGGCAGGGCTGGGGTATTCGGTCTCGAACCAGTTCACCACTGCCTCGATACGGTCGATGTCGGCGTAGGCGATGTTGTGCTCCTCGCACAGCCGCGCGGTCACATCGACATGGGCGATGTTGTACCCGGCGGTCGAGTAGATGCGGTACAGCGTCTCGAGAAAGATCCAGTCGTGGCCAAGGTTTTCCGTGATGCTTGCCAGTTCCGTGCTGGTCCGGCCGGTGAAGCTGTAGGTCAGCCGGCCCAGATTGTTGCCGGCATAGGCATGATAGAAGCCGGCCTCGCCTTCCAGCGTGGTTTCACCGCCCGGCGTGCCGTGACGCGCCATCGCCACGGCAAGCAGCGCATTGCGTACGGCGCCCCCCTCGCGCAGCGAGCGGCCGCCGCTGCGGGCACCTTCCAGATTGCCGGCGGCGAGGTTCACGCACTGGGCGATCGCGCTGTGGATCTGATTCGCATCGAGCTGCTGGAGCTTCGCGGCGGCCACTGCGGCGCCGAAGACGCCGAACACCGGGCCGGCGTGGAAGCCGCGCGCCATCACGGTGGGGATGAATTCCGCGGCCATGCGTTCCATCACCTCGTAGGCGGCGGCCACGGCGGTGACGAACTGCCGGCCGGAAGCGCCGGTGGTCTCCGCTGCCACCAATGCGGCTGGGATGATCGCCGTGCCCGGATGGGTGAGCATGCGGAACGTGTCCCACTTGCCACCGGCGAGGATCATTTCGGCATT
The DNA here is from genome assembly GCA_036494925.1 of Acetobacteraceae bacterium. Classification (GTDB taxonomy): domain Bacteria; phylum Pseudomonadota; class Alphaproteobacteria; order Acetobacterales; family Acetobacteraceae; genus JAMXLO01. Next base: position 31,412 of record DASXNR010000212.1, on the reverse strand, counting down.
GACAAAGGCAGCACCGGCCTTGGTGAGCCTGGCACCGTCGCACAGCACGGTCGCGATCCCCGCGCCGCCCTGTTCCTCGTCCTGCATCAGGGCAAGCGCCTGCCGGCTGGCCGGCATGTCGTGCGCGACCAGGGCGGAGGTCAGCGCCTGGAGGATGACGCCCTTGGCGCGGTCCACGACCGCTGGCGGCAGGTCGGTAAAGCGAAGGCCGGCGACAAACGTGGCAAAGTCACGACTCAGGGACATGAAGGGGTCCGATCATTGCAGGACGGTCGCGGTTCCGCTGCAGCCTAGCGCCGGCCGGTCGGATGGAGAACGCTATCGGGCTGGTCTACGCTGGCGCGCGCGTCGGGAGGGAACATGTACATTGGCACTCACGCCAGGACGGCGCCCGACCGTCCGGCGCTGATCATCAGCAGCACCGGCGAGATCCTGAGCTACCGGGATCTCGATGTCCGCTCCAATCAGCTCGCCCACCACCTCCATGCTCAGGGGCTGCGGCGCGGCGATACGGTGGCATTGTTCATGGAGAACAATCCGCGGTTCATGGAGGTGGTATGGGCAACCCGCCGCTCCGGACTCTACCTGACTGCGGTGAACCGCTACCTGACGGTGGATGAAGCGGCGTACATCATCGACGATTCCGACGCGGTCGCGCTGATCGCCTCGCATGCGCGGGCCGAGGTCGCCGCCGCGCTGCCGGCGCGATTGCCGCGCTGTCGCAGCTTCCTGATGACCGACGGCACGCTCCCGGGCTGGTCCGCGTTCGAGGAGGCCGTGGCGCCGTTCCCCGCCCATCCGCTCGAGACCGAATGGCTCGGCGAGCTGATGCTGTACAGCTCCGGGACCACCGGGCGTCCCAAGGGCGTCCGCCGCGCACTGCGCGATGCCAAGGTGGGCGAGGACGATCTGCTGCAGCAGGTCGCGCGGGGCTACGGGTTCGATTCGAACACCATCTATCTCTCCCCTGCGCCGATGTATCACGCGGCGCCACTCGCGTTCTCACTCGGCGTGCAGCACACCGGCGGCACCGTGGTGATGATGCCGCATTTCGATGCCGCCGAAGCACTGGAGCTGATCGCACGTTACCGGATAACGCACAGCCAATGGGTACCGACGATGTTCGTGCGCACGCTGAAGCTGCCGGAGACCGACCGCCGGCGCTTCGATCTCTCGAGTCATCGCTGTGCGATCCATGCTGCGGCACCCTGTCCGGTCACGGTGAAGCGGGCGATGCTTGACTGGTGGGGACCGATTCTCGAGGAATACTATGGGGGAACCGAGGGCAACGGCCTCACCCGAATCAATTCGGCCGAGTGGCTGGCGCATCCGGGCTCGGTCGGCCGCGCGGCGATCGGCGTCGTGCATATCTGCGATGAAGCTGGCGTCGAGCTGCCGGCGGGCGAACCCGGCCTGGTGTATTTTGAACGCGAGACCATGCCGTTTGCTTACTACAAGGATCCCGCGCGCACCGAGGCGGCGCAGCATCCGGTGCATCGGACATGGTCGACCCTGGGGGATGTCGGGTACGTGGACGCGGAGCAGTATCTATACCTCACCGACCGGAAGGCGTTCATGATCATCTCCGGCGGCGTGAACATCTATCCGCGCGAAGTGGAGGACGTGCTGATTGGCCATCCCGCAGTGCGGGATGTGGCGGTGTTCGGACTGCCGGACCCGGAGATGGGCGAGCAGGTGAAAGCGGTGGTCGAGGCAATGGACGGGGTGACGCCGTCCGACGCGCTGGCGGCCGAACTGATCGCCTATGGCCGTGCACACCTCGCACACTTCAAGGTGCCGAAGTCGGTGGATTTTTGCGCTGCACTGCCGAGGCTGCCGACGGGGAAGCTGTACAAGCAGGCGCTGCGGGCGGAGTATCTGGCGCGATAGACGAGGGCCACGCGTCAATAGTGCTATCCTCAGTGCTATCCTCGCCGCGCGCGCCCTCCCGTGACATGGTGGGCGGAGCGAGCTGAGGAGGACCGCGCCATGCCCCAGATGTTCGACCCCGCAAGCCTCGCGTCCCTGCGCAGCACCCGGGAAGTCCGCATCCGAACCACTCGGCACAAGAGCCGAGGCGTCGTCATCTGGATCGTGGTCGCGGACGATGCCGCGTTCGTACGCTCGGTACGCGGCCCCACTGGGAAATGGTTCGCCGCCGCCGCCGCCGATGGAACGGCAACGCTTGAGCTGGACGGCCGCCAGCTTCCGGTCCGCGTGTTCCCGGTCACCGACCAGGGCACCATCGAGGCCGTCAGCCAGGCGTTCCTGACCAAATATGCGACCAGCCCCTTTGCGCAGTCGATCGTCGCACCCGACACGCTGGCCACCACGCTGCGACTCGATCCGATATGATGCCGGCCGCCCAGAACAAGGACTCCTGCGCCGCGGTTATTCAACTCCGGACCGCAGCGATCGCGTGAGCGAGGCAACATCCATGAGCCGCTGGAAATCGTGGATGAGCGCAAGGCTCGCTTCGATCTCCGGTCCGTGCATGCCTGCTGCCGGCATCAGCGCGCGATACTTGGCATCGACGTCGCGCCAGTCGATCCCCAGCGTCGCGGCACCCTTCGGCGCATACACCGTGCTCGAATAACTCCGCCCGTCGCGCGTGCCGATGGTGACCGTCGCGCCCTGCCGATAACGCGCCGCATCCTCCGTAGGCGGCACGCCGGCCTGCACGCGGTCGATCAGCCGGTGGATCACCGGATCCGCGATCTTTGCGGCACTCGCATGTTCCCAGGAGAACGCATGATCCGCCACGCCGGCAGCGGCGAAATAGGCAGGGCTGTGCGCCATGTCGATCAGGTCGGCCGGATGCAGCGGACCCGACAGCCTCGTCATGCCGGGACGCGCGATGGTGATGCTCGCCACATCCGCCGCGGCGACATTCCCCTGACTCGCCGCATTGGCGGCGGCTTCGGCGATCGCGTGGTACGGATGGCCGCCAGGCACCAGCTTGATCGCCATATCGGTGCAGATGTCCCAGCTCTCGCCCAGGCCGCGCGTCGCGATCGCCGCGCCCGCGGCGCCATCGACACCGCCGAATGCCTCGAAGAATCCGTGTGGTGTCTCCAGCACCCGCTCCTCGCACTGATAGCCGCGCTGCGCCGCCAGCGTCGCGTTCACCCCAAGCATCGCCGCCAGCCCCGCGTGATATTCACGCGCAGTCGAGGTGTCCGCCGCGGTCGCCAGCCCGCCGATCGAGGTCGCCGACAGTGCGATTGCCTGAGCCGTCCGCGCCGCATCGAGCCGCAACAGTCGCGCCGCCGCCACCGAGGCGGCGAACACCGCGCCGTGGCAGCCGTGAAAGCCACGCGCGCGGAACCCTGGCGTGATTGCCTCACTGAGACGACCGGCGGCCTCGTAGCCACAAACGATCGCCGCCAGCACTGCCTCGCCGCCGATGCCGTCGCGTTCAGCGATCGCCAGCGAAACCGCGGTGAGCGGCGTGCCGGCATGGACGATGTTGCGCAGGTCGCTGTCATCCGACGCGGCGGCATCGCTCATCACCGCGTTCGCCTGCGCGGCATCGGCTATCGGTGCGCGCGCATCGGCATCGAACCACAGCGACGCCTCCGGCCGGCCGCCGCGGTCGCGCGCCACGTCGCGAATGATCCGCGCTGACGCAAGCTGTGATCCCGCCGCTGCGCTGGCGATGGTGCTGGCGATCAGCATCGCGGCATGGTCGATCGCCTGCGGCGGCAGATCGGCCACGGACACACCGGTAAGAAAGTCGGCCAACTGGCGAGCAACGGTCATCGGGCCTCCCTCCTCTTGCGCTCCCGAAATGCAATGTAGATGCCGGACGCGATGATCACGCCGGCTCCCAGCCACGTCCACACATCAGGGAAATTGCCGAACACCAGATAGCCAAGCACCACGCTCCCCACCAGCTCGACGTAGCCCAGCGGCGCGATCACCGCTGCCGGCCCGAGCTGGAAGGCGCGGATCACCAGATAATGCCCGAACCCACCCAGCAGCCCCAGGCTGCAGAACAGCAACGCATCGAACAACGAGCGCGGCATGACGAAGACGAACGGCATCGCCAGGCTCATCCCCACCGAGCCGAGCAGCGCGGCATAGATGTTACCGGTCGCCGCGCCGTCGACGCGACCGACCAGGCGCGTGGCGATCTGGTACAGCGCGTAGGCAAAAGACGATGCCAGCAGCAACAGCACCACCGGATCGCGGAAGCCGCTGCCCGGCCGGATCACCAGCAAAGCGCCGGCGAAGCCGACCACCACCGCACTCCATCGCCGCCAGCCGACCTGCTCGTGCAGCAGCGGCACCGACAGCGCGGTGACCAGAAGCGGCGAGGTGAAACCGATCGCCGACGCAGTGGCGAGCGGCACTGCGCCAATTGCCATGACGAACACCAGATTGCTCACCAGCATCAGCACCGAACGGCCCATCTGCACGGCGAGGCGTCGGGTACGGAACAGTGCCCAGCGGTACTGCGGCAGGAACACGATCAGCATGATGACCAGGTGCCCGGTGAACCGCGCCCAGGTGATCTGTGCCGCCGGATAGTGCGCGGCCAGCAGCTTCACCGCGACGTTCATGAACGGAAACGTCGAGACGCCGGCGCACATCAGCAGGATGCCGCGCAGCACATCGGATTGTCCGCGCAGGCCGCGCGCGAAGTCGGCGAACACTGCCCTCACCCGTCATTCCCGCGCAGATTCAAATGATCTTTCGTTCGCGCAGTTCGCTGATCTGTTCCGCGCTGTAGCCGAGCTCCCCCAGCACCTCGGCATTGTCCGCACCCAGCTCTGGAGCGATGCCGATACTCGCCGGCGTTTCGGAGAATTGCCACGGGGTGCCGTGCACCTTCAGGGTCTTGCCATGCTTCGGGTATGCCACGTTGGCCACATAACCGTTCGCCACCGCATCGGGATCGTTGGACGCCTCCAGCAGCGTGTTGATCGGTGCCGCCACGATGTCCGCGCCGCGCAGCCTGGCAACCCAGTCATCGCGCAGGCCGGTGGCGAACAGACCATCCAACGTGCGCAGCAGGCTCGTCCGCTGTTCGTCCGATCCGATGATCACGCCCAGGTTCCCGAACCCCGCCCGCTCCAGCGTTTCGTAGAACCCGAGCGCGGTCATCGCCGTCTTCCAGTGGCGCGGTCCGTTGAGCTGGAACACCAGCGGCTTGCCGTTGCGGTCGTTGAAGCTGGCACTCAGTCCCGGCCGCTCGGGCGTGCCGGTGACCCGCGCCTGCCCGGTGATCGGATCCTGGTTCCGCCACATCGCGGTGGTCAGCGTCCAGCCCATCAGCCGGATCTGTCCGCCGAGCAGCGAGCAATCCACCTTCTGGCCGATCCCGGTCGCACGCGCATGGGTCAGGGCGGCAAGCGCGCCGCCGAACGCCAGGATCGCGCAGGTTTCATCCGCAACGGACACGATCCCGGTGCGCAACGGCTGGCCCGGCGTCGAATACGCCTCGGCGATGCCGCCCAGCGCCTGCGCCATCGAATCCGTGCCTGGCAGGTCCGCGTGCGGCCCATTCGGGCCGTAGCCGGAAATCGACACGTAGACCAGACGCGGATTGACCTTGCGCAGCTCAGCATAACCGAAGCCGTTCTTCTCCGCCGCGCCGGGACGGAAGTTCTGGCCGAAGACCTCCGCGCGGGCGACCAGCTGGTAGAGAATATCGCGGCCTTCCTGCGTCTTCAGGTTCAGCGTGACGCTCTTCACCCCGCGGTTGTTGGTCTCGAAATAGGTGCTGGGCATGCCGGGCAGCACAGTGCTGCCACGCGAGGTGTCGCCGCCCTCCGGCACCTCGATCTTGATCACCTCGGCGCCGAGATCGGCCATCAGCATATACGGCACCGTGCCCGCCTGCGCGGTGGAGCAGGCAACAACCTTGACGCCCTGAAGCGGACCGTGCGGTTCAGTCATGGCAAACCCCCTGATGGCATGCGCCATCGAAATGCCCATCGACAGCCTTCCCGATGTTTGCCAGTTTCTGAGCGCCAGTGCGACTGTCAACCAAGGGAGAACGGCCATGACCTTCAGCGTCCAGCACGTGCATCTGAAGACCCCGGATCCGCACAAGACCGCGCAATTCTATATCGACAATTTCGGGGCGAAGTTGAAGGGCGACATCCCCGGCCGCGGCGTGCAGGTCGATCTGCACGGCTTGCAGCTCAACATCACCACGCTGATCTCGGTGCAGAACCACGAACAGCACTACGGCATCGAACACATGGCGGTGGATACTGACGACTACGCCGGCACCCTGGCGACGCTGCGTCGCAACGGTGTGCGCATTCTGGAGGAGCTGCCGCCCAACAACGGCCGCCACGTCGCCTTCGTGGAATGCCCCGACGGCGCGCAGATGGAGGTCATCGAAAAGACCTAGTCACCGCCAGAGCTGTTTGCTGGCAAGTTCGGCACCCTGGGCGAGCGCCTCGAGCTTCGCCCAGGCGATGTCAGGATGTACGCGCCCGCCCAGCCCGCAATCGGTCGCCGCGATGACACGTTCGCGGCCTACGAGGTCGGCGAACCGCCCGATGCGTTCGGCCACCAGTTCGGGGTGTTCCACGACGTTGGTCGCATGACTGACCACGCCGGGCAGGATGAACTTGCCGTCCGGCAGCTTCACGTCCTGCCACACGCGGTATTCGTGTTCGTGGCGCACATTGCCGGCTTCGAATGAATAGGCGCCGGCGTCGATCGCCAGCATGACATCGACGATATCCTGCATCGGGATATCGGTGGTGTGCGGGCCGTGCCAGCTTCCCCAGCAGAGATGGAACCGGATGCGATCCTGCGGCAGGCCCTTGATCGCCGCGTTCAGCGCTTCGACGCGCTGCATGGTGAACCGACGGTATTCTTCGACGGTAGGCTCAGGGTTGATCTGGTCCCAGTTCTCCGCAATCGACGGATCGTCGAGCTGCAGGATCAGGCCTGCATCGATGATCGCCTTGTACTCCTCGCGCATCGCCGCGGCGCAGGCATGCATGAATTCTTCTTCGGTCTTGTAGTACGCATTGGCGATCCGCGAGGCGCTGCCTGGCGCGATCGCGGTCATGAAGCCTTCCTCGGCACCGCACGCGGCAAGGCCGGCCTTGAAGTTGGCGATGTCGCGGGCGATGGCGTCGTGCCCGGTATAGGTGATGGGCCCGACGCAGATCGGCCAATGCGGCGCGCGCGGTCCCGTGGTTATGCCCGACTCAGGATCGGCATAGGCGGCGGCGAAGCGCTGCCGGTCGCGGCGGTCGGAGAAACTGGTCAGCGCCACCTCGCCCGGCTTCGAGCGGTGGGCGGGCATGTCGTACAGCGCGGGGCCGTTCGGATCCAGGCCGCCGAGGCGCTGAAACGAATAATGCCACCACGCGCCGTAGTTGACACGATGCCCCATCGACTTGCCGTATTCGCCGTCGCCCGGAATGTCGATGCCGAGCTCCTTTTGGCGACGCACCACATCCGCCACGGCCGATTGCAGCTGTGCCTGGAACTGCGCCTCATCGGCGTCGCCGGATTGGCGTGTCTGGTTCGCGGCGATCAGCGGGTCCGGGCGGGGCAGGCTGCCGGCGTGGCTGGTCACTATGCGGTCGCGGCTGTACTGCATGACGCTGCCTCCCTTTGTATCGGCGCTAGGGTCCGCGCTATACTCCCACTCCCTGCTCAATGTGAAGGAAACGCGGACATGGCAAGTGCACCTGTCGCCCCGGTCGGCCTCAACCATCTGGTTCTGAACGTACGCAACATCGAGGAGTCGCACCGGTTCTGGACCGAGACAGTGGGATTCAGGCAGGTCGGCGAGATCCACGCCACGCCGAAGCGGCCCAACCCGCCGAAGATGCGCTTCTACAGTGGCGATCACGGCGGCGGCTCGCTGAGCCATCATGACATCGCCCTGATCGAGAATCCGAACCTGCCTCCCCCACCCGCCGAATGGACCATGAGCGGCGGTCAGTGTGCGATCAGCCACATCGCGATCGCGTTCCCTGATCGCGAGGCGTGGCTGAAGCAGCTCGCCTATCTCCAGGAGCGCGGTGTGAAGTTCGATCGGCGTGTGGAGCACGGTATGACCCACAGCCTGTATATCCACGACCCGAACGGTTATGGCGTCGAATTGCTGTACGAACTGCCGCGCGAGGTGTGGGAAGGTGACATCGACGGTGCGCTGAACTTCGCCGAGCAGCTGCCGACCGAGGGCCCCGACGCACTGCAGGACCGCACGGAAGACGTGCCGGTGTTCAAGCAGCCCGTCACCGCCTGAGGCTCGTCATGGCAAAGCGTCAGAGCGTCAACGGTTCTCGTGCGCGGCACGAGAACCCGATCCCCAATGCCAGCCGCGTAGGCAACATCGTGATGTCGAGCGTGATCGGCGGAACCAACCCGGGCACGCGCGAACTGCCGCCCGCGCTGGAGCAGCAGGTCGCCAATGTGTTCAGCTACATCCGCCACGATGTCGAGGCCGCCGGCGGAACAGTGGACGACATCATCAAGATCACGTTCTGGGTGAAGGACCCCGCGAAGCAGCGCGCCGCGCTGAACGACGAGTGGGTGAAGATGTTCCCCGATCCGGACGCGCGGCCGGCGCGGCACACGCAGCCGTTGCCGGCCGACAGCCGCGCACTGGTGCAGGCCGACTTCGTCGCCGTCATCTCCTAGATGGACGATGTTCCGGCCTCCACCGCCACGATGAAGTTCGGTGTCGGCCAACCGGTCCGCCGGCTGGAGGACGTGCGGCTGCTTACCGGAAAGGGCCGTTATCAGGACGACCAGACGCTGTACCGGCAGACCTGGTGCGTGTTCGTGCGCTCGCCGCATGCACACGCGCGGATTCGCTCGGTCGATGTCGTTGCGGCATCGCGCGCGCCCGGCGTGGTGGCGGTGTTCACCGGGACCGACTATGCGAACGATGGCATCGCCATGCCCAAGGCGGCGATGCCCCGCAAGAAGCGCGACGGCTCGCCGATGTTCGCGCCGCAGCGTCCGGCGCTGGTGGTCGATCGTGCACGCTATGTCGGCGATCCGGTGGCGATGGTGATCGCCGAGACGCTGACGCAGGCGAAGGATGCCGCCGAACTTGTCGTGGTTGACTACGATCCGCTGCCGTCGGTGACTTCGGTCGCCACGGCGGCGGAGCCGGACGCGCCGCGCGTGTGGGACGAGAACGACAACATCTCGCACACCACCGAGCGTGGCAACCGCGTGGCGACCGAAGCGGCCTTCGCGCAGGCGGCGCATATCGTTAAGCGGCGCTATGTGATCACACGGGTCCACGCGCAGTACATGGAGCCGCGTGGCGCGATCGGTACCTACGATCCGGCGGAGCAGCGCTACACGCTGTTCGCCGACGTGAACTATCCGCACCGCGTGCGCAACATGCTCGCCAACATGGTGTTCAAGGTGCCGGAGAGCAGCGTCCGCGTGGTGTGTCACGACGTGGGCGGCGGGTTCGGCGCCAAGGGCTGGCAGTATGTCGAACACCGGCTGACGCTGTGGGCGGCGCGCAAGCTCGAACGGCCGGTGAAGTGGCGCTGCGAGCGCTCCGAAGTGCTGATGGCGGACGAGCACGGCCGCGACAACGTCGGCACGATCGAGCTGGCGTTCGACGCCAATGCGAAGATCATCGGGCTGCGGCTGCACATGCTGGCCAGCGTCGGCGCCTACATCGCGTCGGACCGGCAGTTGCTGACGCCGTTCGGCCAGATCGGCACCGTGGTCGGCATGTACGATATCCCGTCGGCCTACGTCACGATCGACGCGGTGCTCTCGAACACCAGTCCGACCGCACCGTATCGCGGCGCCGGCCGTCCGGAGGCGAGCTACATCATAGAGCGCGCGATGGAAGCGGCGGCGCGCGAGCTCAATATTGATCCGATCGAACTGCGCCGGCGCAATCTCATTCCCGATGCGAAGATGCCGTACAAGACGGCGCTCGGGCCGTTCTACGATTGCGGCCAGTTCAGCCGCAACATGGAGATGGCGCTCGACGCGTCCGATCACACCGGTTTCGCTGCACGGCGAGAAGCATCACGCGCACGCGGCATGCTGCGCGGCTTCGGTTTTGCCAACGCGATCGAGCAGGCCGCCGGTCCAACGCCGGAATACGCGGAAATTCGTTTCCAGCCGAGCGGCAGTGCAATCCTGCTGATGGGCACCAAGACGCACGGGCAGGGGCACGAAACGGTTTTCAAGCAGATCCTGTGCGATCGCCTCGGCATCGACCCGCGCGAGGTGCAGTTCATCGACGGTGACACCGACCGCGTCGCGTTCGGCATGGGCTCGAACGGTTCGCGCTCCATGGTGGTGGGCGGTTCGGCGCTTACTCTCGCCGCGCGGAAGGTGATCGACAAGGGCAAGCGCATCGCGGCGCATCTGCTGGAGGCCGCGGAGGCCGACATCGAATTCACCGACGGCCGCTTCAGTGTCGCCGGCACTGACCGTGCCATGGCGCTTAAGGATGTGGCGCGTGCCGCGTTCCAGCCGGCGCGACTGCCGCCCGATATGGAGCCAGGATTCTACGAGCACGCCACCTACGCGCCGACGCTCAACACGTTCCCAAACGGCTGCCATGTCTGCGAGGTGGAGATCGACCCGGAGACCGGCGTGGTCGATCTGCAATCGTATCTGGTGGTCGACGACGTCGGCACGGTGATCAATCCGCTGACCCTGGCGGGACAGATTCACGGTGGTGTGGCGCAGGGCCTCGGCCAGATTCTGATGGAGCAGGTGGTCTACGAACCGGAATCCGGCCAGTTGCTGACTGCAAGCTTCATGGATTACTGCATGCCGCGCGCCGACGACATGTGCAGCATGCGCATCGTCTCGAATCCGGTGCCGACCGAGGGCAACCCGCTCGGTGCCAAGGGCGCCGGCGAGGCCGGCTGTGTCGGCGCGATGCCGGCGGTGATGAACGCCATCATGCATGCGCTGGAACCGCTCGGCGTGCGCGAGCTCGACATGCCGGCCACCAGCGACCGCATCTGGCGGGTGATCCGCGACGTGAAGGCGGCATAGTGCTGCGGACCGGCACGGATTACCGCGAAGCGTTGCGCGACGGGCGCAAGGTCTGGGTCATCGGCGAAGGCGCGGTCGAGGACGTCACCACGCATTCGGCCACGCGAGCCATGGTCGATGAATACGTGACCTGGTACGATCGTCATTGCGATCCCGAGTGGCGCGCCACGCTGTTCAACGGCGAAGGTTTGCCCTGGGGCTGCGTGCTGCCGAAGAGCGCCGATGATCTCGTCGGCATGGGCCGCTGCTTCGCGAAGACGACCTTCCTCAGCGCCGGCAACATCACGCATACGCCAGCCTATGGGCATCTTATCGCGCTCGGCATACTGGGCGAGGTGCAGCAGCGCAACGCATCCGCGCAGCAGATCGACAACGCCGAAGCGTATCGCCAGCACATCGCGCGCACGGGCCGTTTTCTGACGTTCTCGGCAGGAGCAGCGACCATCGGCTATCGCATGCGCCCGGATCCGGCCGAACGCGCGGCGCTGCGCATAGTGCGCGAGACCGATGCAGGCGTGGTTCTGCGCGGCAAGATCGGCATGCACACCAGCCCGGCCTACGCGGAGGATGTCTATGTCGGCGCGCTTTGCGGCGTCGATTTTGACGGGCACCGCGCGACATTCGTGGTGCCGGTGAATGCGCCCGGCGTGCGTGTCATCTGCCGCAGGATTGCGACGCGCGACGCCAATCCGTTCGCATCCCCGCTCAGCAGCCGCTACGACGAGCTGGACGGGCAGATGTGGCTGGACGATGTGTTTGTGCCGTGGGAACGCGTGTTCCTGGTTGATCCGTCGCCGGAACTGATCGCCCGCTGGCTGTTCTGGCATCAGCTCTATTGCTGGCTGGCGAAAGCGGAGTTCACTCTGGGTCTTGCGCTGGCGTGCACGCACGCGATGGGGCTGATGTCGAACGACGCGACCATCGAGTATCTGCTCGATCTGGTCACCGACGTGCAGTTGGTGCGGAGCTGCCAGGTCGCGGCGGAGCGCGACCCGCAGTTCACGCCGGCGGGTTATTGCTTTCCCAATCAATGCCATCTCGCCGCGGGCAGTATCGCCATGCTGAAGGCGCGCCCGCGCATGAGCGAGATGCTGCGTATCGTGCCTGGCTCCTCGCTCGTCGTCGCGCCGACGGATCGCGATCTGGCCGCGCCCGAAGTGGCGGCGGGATTGGAGGAATCGTTCTCAGGTGGCGGCTACACGGCGTTGCAGCGCGCCGCCTTGCTACAGTTGGCGTGGGACCATGTGTCATCGGCGCTTGATGCGCGCGAGTCAGCATTCGAGCTGCACGCCAACGGCGGACTTACCAGATGGCGTGAACGGCTGCGACGCGACTTCGCCAGCTACGACGAACTGGCCAACGGTGTGCTGCGGCAATTGAGCGTGACGATGCCGGAGATCGACCTAAGCAGCATCCGCGCCGCGCCGATGGCGCCGCGTCGTCCAGTGGAGGTGGGAGGAAGAACATGAGCGATCTGTCGCCGAAGACGCGGGACGCAATGATGCGCGTTGGTACCTCGACGCTGACCGGCGTGTTGAACCGGCGTGGTCTGCGCAGCATGTTCATGCAGGATGTCTGGCCGATCCGGCACGACATTCCACGCATGGTCGGCATCGCGTTCACCATGCGCTTCATCCCGTCGCGCGAGGACAAGGACGGACCCAATGCGCGCGGCCCGCGCGCACCGATCCAGAGTCAGGCGATGGAGACCTGTCCGCCGGGCCATGTGCTGGTGGTCGATTCTCGCGGCGACGCACGCGCCGCATCGGCCGGCGATCTCTATGTCGGGCGGTTGAAGGCGCGCGGCTGTGCCGGCATCGTCACCGATGGCGGGCTGCGCGACACCGACGGCATCTTCAAGACCGGGCTGCCCGCGTATCATCGGCGTGCTTCGTCACCGCCGAGCCCGATCGCACATCATCCGTGCGATCTGAACCTGCCGATCGCCTGTGGCGGTGTCGCGGTGTATCCCGGCGACATCATCGTCGGCGACTGCGACGGCGTCGTGGTGATTCCACCCGACATCGTCTATGAAGTCGCGGCGGAGGCGCTCTCCACCACACTGTATGAGGAATTCGCCGAGGAGGAGGTTGCGCGCGGACGCGCGTTGCCGGGACTGTTCCCGGCTGCGGGTGACGAGGCGAAGCGCGACTTCGAGGCGTGGAAGGCGCGTTCCGGCAAGCAATAGTGTGAGCGGCTTCGAAGCCGCGCTCGTCCCCGTCGGCCAGGCGCTGCTCAGCGGCCTTCTGGTCGGCGGCGTTTACGGGCTGCTGTCGATCGGTTTCAGCCTCGCGTTCGGCGTGATGCGGATTGTCAACTTCGCGCATGGCGATCTGGTGATGTACGGCATGTATGTCGGGGTTGTTTCCGCGACGCTCGGCATCGATCCGCTGTTCGCCATCCCGTTCAGCTTCCTGCTCATGGGTCTGCTCGGCGCGGCGCAATATCAACTCATCTACAAACGCTTCGTCGGCTTCGCCACATTGCAGCAACTGCTCGCCGCGATCGGTCTGGGTCTCGTGCTGCAAATGCTGGCGCAGGTGATCTTCGGCGCCGACACGCGGTCCGCGCCGTCGATGTTCGGCAGCCAGTATGTCCTGATCGGTCCGCTGTTCATCTCCGCCGCGCAGGTGGTGGCGTTCATCGTCGCCGTGATTGCCACCGTCGCGGTCGAGGCGCTGTTGCTCGGCACCCACTGGGGCAGGACAGTGCGCGCGGTGGCCGACGACATCGAGGCGGCGGAACTCGTCGGCCTGTCCTCGCAATGGATCAACATCAGCGCCTTCGCGCTCGCCTGCGGGCTGGCGGGAATCGCCGGCACGATCATGGTCACCTACTACCCGACCGATCCGTCCAAGGGACTGTCGCTGATGCCGATCGCTATCATCGCGACGACGATCGGGGGCTTGGGCAGTATCCGCGGATCGTTCCTGGGCGGCATCTTCTGCGGCATGGTGCAGCAGCTTACCGCCATGCTGTGGAATTCCGCGCTGCAGGACGTGCCGCTCTATGTGCTGCTGCTGCTGTTCATCGCCTACCGGCCGACCGGCATGTTCGGTTTCCGGACCGAATAGGTGCGTTCCCTGCTCCCGATCGCCGTCGTCGCCGCGTTGCCGGCGCTGCCGTTCATCAACAACTACATCCTGGCTGCGACGGTGCGCGCGCTGATCTTCATTGCGCTCGGCCAGGCATGGAACATCGTGGCGGGTATCGGCGGACAGCTGTCGCTTGGCCATGGCGTCTTTCTGGGACTTGGCTGCTACGTGACCGGCATCCTGTTCAACGAGCTCGGCGTGCCGCCCTGGATCGGCGTCTGGGCCGGCGTGCTGGTTGCGCTCGCCGTCGCACTGGTAATGGGCAGCATGACGCTGCGCATGCGCGGCGTTTTCTTCGCGCTGGCGACCGTCGCGGTTTCGCTGGCATTCGACCAGTTGGCCCGCCACTATGTCGATCTCACCGGCGGCGACAACGGTCTGGCACTGAAGTTCCTTGGCAACTCGCTGTGGGCGCTGCAATCGCGCTCGCCGGCGCCGTTCGTGTATGCCGGGCTGGCATTCGTGGTTCTCTACTACTGGATCACGCGAAGCATCCTCGCCAGCCGCTTCGGCCTGGAGATGCGGGCGGTACGCGACGATGAGATTGCCGCCGCCGCGGCAGGGGTTCGCGTGTTTCGCACCAAGCTGCTGAGTTTCCTGGTCAGCGCCGCGATGACGGCACTGGCGGGCGGGCTGTATATGCAGTTCTACCAGGCGATCGATCCGGAGTCTGCCTTCGGGCTTGGGCAGGCGATCCAACTGCAACTGCCCGCGCTGATCGGCGGCCTCGGCACGGCCTGGGGACCGATCATCGGCGGTGCGCTGATGACCGTGCTGTCGGAAGCCACCAACTGGGGCGCGACCAGACTTGGGGTCATCGGTGTCGATATCCTCATCTATGGACTGGTATTGCTCATCGTTGTGTTATGGGCGCCGCAGGGGATTGTCGGCATGCTGTCCAGGCGGCGGCGATGAGCGTCCCTGCGCTGGAAGTGACCAATATCGGCCGCCGTTTCGGCGGTCTGGTCGCGCTGCGCGATGTGTCCTTTACGGTGCGCGAGGGCGAGGTCATCGGCCTGATCGGCCCCAACGGGGCAGGCAAATCGACGCTGTTCGAGATCGTAAGCGGCAATTTGGCGCCGACCACCGGGAAAGTCCGCTATTTCGGCGCGGACTGCACGCATCTGCCGGTCCATCAGCGGCGCCGATCCGGCCTGTGCCGGACTTTCCAGAAGGTGCGGCTGTTCGGCTCGATGACGGTGTGGGAGAACATCGCGGTTGCCGCCCGCCAGACCGTGCCGCACGATCAGGATTGGCGCGATGCGGTGGCGCAGATGCTGGAACGGTTGCGGCTCAGTGCGCAGGCCGAGCGGATGCCGGCGGAAATCACTCTGGCCGACCGCAAGAAGGTGGAGATCGGCCGTGCCATCGTCGGTCATTGCCGCGTGCTGCTGCTCGACGAGAGCCTGTCGGGTCTGACGCATGACGAGGCGCAGGAACTCATCGGCGAGATCATGGCGCTGAGCTGCTCGAACGGCATCACCGTGGTCGTGGTGGAGCATGTGCTGTCGGTGCTCGCGGCGATGGTGGAACGACTGGT
This sequence comes from Acetobacteraceae bacterium, assembly GCA_036494925.1. Classification (GTDB taxonomy): domain Bacteria; phylum Pseudomonadota; class Alphaproteobacteria; order Acetobacterales; family Acetobacteraceae; genus JAMXLO01. The sequence goes on along the minus strand of DASXNR010000212.1, from coordinate 15,794 downwards.
GGTGCTGCACAACGCCACCGTCATCGCCGATGGTACGCCGTCGCAGATCGCGCACGATCCGCATGTGATCGAGGCGTATCTCGGCACCCGAGGCAACGTCCTGCGATGATTGCGCTGACGATCGCTGGTCTGACGGTAGCCTATGGCGACATGGTCGCGGTGCGCGATGTGTCCTTTTCGTTCGCGACCGGTGAGGTATTCGTGCTGCTCGGCGCGAACGGAGCCGGCAAGACCAGCATACTGCGCTGCATTTCGGGGCTGCTGGCCGCGCGATCCGGTTCCGTTGCATTCGAGGACCGTTCACTCAATGGCCTCAGTCCCCATCAGGTTGCGTGGGCCGGCATTTCCCACGTGCCGGAAGGTCGGCGCATCTTTCCCAACCTGACCGTTGAGGAGAACCTGACCGTCAGCTTCATCCGGCGCCGCCGCAATGACAGGAGCACTGTGCTGGAAACCGTGTACGCGCTGTTCCCACGGCTTGCCGAACGGCGCCGGCAGTTCGGCGGCACGCTCTCTGGCGGCGAACAGCAGATGCTGGCGATCGGTCGCGCGCTGATGAACTCGCCGACGCTCCTGATGCTGGACGAACCGTCGCTCGGGCTGTCGCCGGTGCTCGCGGACCTTGTGTTCGAGCGCCTGGCGGCGATCAATGCACAGGGCACCACGATCCTGCTGGTCGAGCAGAACGCCACCTGTCTGGAACTCGCGACGCATGGTGTCATCCTGCAGAACGGCCGGGTGCTGCTGATGGGCGATCACGCGGCGCTACAGGATTCGGACTTCGTTCGCCGGGCCTATCTGGGAATCTGAAAAATGCGGGAGGAACCAACAATGCCGATATCACGTCGGGACAGTGTTGCGGTGCTGATGGCCGCGGCGTCCGTGCTGGGGGCGCGTGCAAGCCGGGCGGCGGATGAACCGGAGATCGTGGTCGGCGCGCCGAATTCGCTGACCGGTGGCCTGGGCGAGAATGGTCAGCGCGCCGTCTGGGGATTCCTGATCGCAGTCGAACAGATCAATCGTGAAGGCGGCATCAAGTCACTTGGCGGCGCGAAGCTGAAGCCGATCGTTGCCGATACGACGTCTGAGAACCCGACCCAGGGTGCCAGCGTCACGCGGCGCATCATCGACCAGGATCATGCGGTGGTGCTGTTCGGCGCCACCGCCAGTGCGATCACGCTGGCCGCGCAGGTGGAGGCGGAAAAGTCGCAGGTCCCCATCGTCACGTCGTCCTACGCCGACCCGCTGGTGCAGCGCGGCATGAAATACACCTTCAAGATCACCGCGCCCGGCAGCCTGACCTGGAACTTCGCGATGGACGCGCTGGTGGACATGTTCAAGGCCGAACACGGATCGGCGCCGAAGTCGTGCGGCATCTTCATGGGGTCCGACGCGGTCAGCATGTCGGTGGCTAAGTCCCTGCCGGTTGAGGCGCAGCGCATCGGACTGCCGATCGTCTCGCAGGTGAACTTTCAGGGCAATCTCACTGATCCGTCGGTGATCGTGTCGCCGATCCTGCAGAACAAGCCGGATACGATCTTCCTCAGCGCCTTTCTCAACGATGCCGTGCTGGTGCTGAAGACGCTGCGTGGCCTGGGCATCAAGACGCCGGTCGCCGCGGCCGGCGGCGTGTCCACTGACTCGGCGGGGAAGACGCTCGCCGCCGCTGCCGATGGTGTGTTCATGCCCTGGAGCTGGAACTGGGACCTCGCGGTGCCCGGCGAAAGCGAGCTGAACGACGCCTACAAGAAGGCTCATCCCGACGCGCCCTATCCTTCCAACAACGAACAGCTCGGCATGGGCTACAGCATTGGCTTGATCATCCGTCAGGCGCTGGAGAAGACCGCGAGCCGCGACAGCATGAAGCTGCGCGACACGCTGGCGACCACCGAGTTCACCGACCTGCCGATGCCGGGCAAGCGCATCGCCTTCGATGCGACCGGCCTCAACAAGTACGCCCAGATGATCCTGACCGAATGGAGCGGCGGCAATGCCCACACCGTGTGGCCGAAAGAGCTGCAGGCGATGAAGCCGACGCTGTGAGCCGACCGGGCAGGATTTGCCGTCGCGCCATATATGCGTAATGTGACCGTTGTTCGGATTGTTGGTAACCGGGCCCAATGGTGGCCGCCCGATGACAGGAGGAAACATGGCTGAGATCAAAGGCGCCGACCTGCTGGCGAAAAGCCTCAAGGAACAGGGCGTGCAATTCATGTTCGGCGTGGTCGGGTTCCCGGTCGGTCCGCTGGCCGAGGCAGCGCAGAAGGTCGGCCTGCCCTATATCGGCATGCGCAACGAGCAGACCGCGTCCTATGCCGCCGGCGCCGTCGGCTACCTCACCGGGCGGCCTGGCGCGTGCATCGTGGTGACCGGTCCGGGCGTCATCCACGGCCTCGCAGGGCTGGCGAACGCGCAGTCGAATTGCTGGCCGATGCTGTTGATCGGCGGCGCGTCGGAGACCTATCGCAACGGCATGGGTGCGTTCCAGGAGGAGCGCCAGGTGTTGATCGCGTCGCCGGTCAGCAAATGGGCGCACGCCATCGAGCACGTGAACCGCATCCCGTTCTATGTCGAGATGGCAGTCAGGCAATCGATCTACGGTCGGCCCGGTGCCGCCTATCTCGACATCGCCGACGACATCATCACCGGCTCGTGCGACGTGGACAAAGTGATCGAGGCCGCGAAATGCCCGGATCCGCCGCGCACTCAGACCATGCCCGAGTACATCGATCAGGCGCTGAATGTGCTGCAATCGGCGGAACGGCCGCTGGTGATCATCGGCAAGGGCATGGCCTTCTCGCGCGCCGAGGATGAGGTGCGCGCGTTCATCGAGAAAACGCAGCTGCCGTTCCTCGCTTCGCCGATGGGCAAGGGCGTGATGCCCGACGACCATCCGTTGTCGGTCGGCGCATCGCGCAGCCTCGCGCTGCAACAGGCCGATGTCGTGTTCCTGATGGGCGCGCGGTTCAACTGGATCATGCATTTCGGCCTGCCGCCGCGCTACAACAAGGACGTGCGGGTGATCCAGCTCGACATCGAGCCGGAGGCGATGCACCAGAACAAGCCGGCCGAGGTCGCGCTGGTCGGCGACGGCAAGGCGATTGTCGGGCAGCTCAACCAGGCGCTTGCCAACCGTCAGTGGTTCTATCCGAAGGAAACACCGTGGCGTGCGGCGATCGCCAAGAAGTCGGCCGAGAACGCGGCGCTGATCGCACCGCAGATCGCCGATGAGTCGGCACCGGGCGGTTACTATCGGCTGCTGCGTGATGTCGCCGCCTGGGCGCCGAAGAACGCGATCATCTGTTCCGAGGGTGCCAGCACAATGGACATCGGCCGCACCCAGTTGCCGAACTACAACCCGCGCTCGCGGTTGGATGCCGGCAGCTACGGTACGATGGGCGTCGGTCTCGGCATCGTCATCGCCGCCTGCGTGGTGCATCCCGACAAGCCGATCATCCACGTCTCGGGCGACTCGGCGATCGGCTTCTCCGGCATGGAGATGGAGACGCTGTGCCGTTACGGGATGCCGGCCAAGATCGTGGTATTCAACAACGGCGGCATCGGGCCGGGCATGGAGGAGATTCCGGACAACCCGATGCTCAACATGCGGCCGAACTCGCTGATCTGGGGCGCCCGCTACGACTTGATGATGGAGGCGTTCGGCGGCAAGGGCTTCTATGTCGAAGACCCGAAGCACCTCCGTGGTGCGCTCGACGAGGCGATGAACTTCCGGGGGCCGGCGCTGGTCAACGTCAAGCTCAGCCTGGGCTCGCAGCGTAAGGCGCAGGAGTTCCGCTGGCACAGCTAGAATTCACCACGGAGACATGGGAAAGCAGAGGCGGAGCACGTTGCTCCGTCTCTTACTTCATCATGGCAGGCAAAGGCTTTCTGCTCGCCGGTATGAAGTCGGACCCGCTGCCGCTCGGCCGGCACCTCGAGCTTTGGGCAACGGCTTAAACGACCGGCTGCTGGCGCAGAACCACCGTAACGACGAACCTCGACAAGCGTAGCCGTCGATCACCATACTTCGTCGAGATATCGGATCATGCTACATCGTCCGAGGTCGGGCGTCGCAATCCCCGCCGCACGATCGGAGCCGACCATGCACAGTGCCGTCAGCGCCCAACGAGATTCTTCGGCTCTGCCGCGCGCGGGGCGGTCGAGAGAGCCCGAACTGTCTGCGGCGCCGCCGGATCCTGAAGGAAGCAGAGCCGGTGTATGTCGCGGGATGAACCTCTACCCAACCTCAGCCTCGATATTGTCTGGGACGTGTTGCCAAGCAGATCGCCTGAACTGATTATCGCCCTGTGCCGGCTTGTCCCAGTTGATCGCGGTGATGCCTGACGACACGATGACGGACGCACCGGCGCACATCCACGTCCACTCGTACCGACAGCTCCTTGGCACGGTGGAAGTGAGGGCGTTGTTGCTGGCCACGCTGCTGTCGCGGCTGGCGGGGCGCATGTTCGCGCTGGCCATCGTGCTCTATGCGTTGGTGCGGTTGGACTCGCCGGCACTTGCCGGTTGGCTGGCGTTCGCGGCCATGGCGCCGGGCCTGTGCATCAGTCCGCTGGCCGGCGCGCTGATCGACCGCGTCGGTTCGGTCTGGGCGATCAGCGTGGACATGGCGGCGAGCGCCGCGTGCGTAGTGGCACTGATCGCGGCCGATCGCTTCGGCTGGGCCAGCACGCCGGTGTTGCTCACACTGACCGGCCTGTTCTCGCTGACCAGCCCGTTGAGTGCGGCCGGCATTCGTGCGCTGCTGCCGCGTCTGGTGCCGATGACCGCGCTGGATCGGGTGAACGCCCTGGACACCGCGATCCATGGACTGACCGACATCGTTGGTCCCGCGTCGGCCGGCGCGATCGTAGGCTTCGCCGGGCCGGAGTCGGCGCTGGGCACGATCGCCGTCATCTATTCGGCAGCCGCACTGTGCGTTGGACGCATTCGTCGTCCGCGTGGCCAATTCCCGAGCCTGGGTCCGCTCCTGACACAGGCATGGAACGGACTGCTGCGGGTCGTGCGGGAACCGACGCTGCGCGGGCTGGCGGTGGCCTATTCGCTGTACGAGGTGTCGTGGGGCGTTCTGGTCGTGGTCGTGCCGGTGTTCGCGGCGCGCCAGTTCGCAGGCGGCACGGGCTCGGCTGTCGCGGGTCTGCTCTGGGCATGTCTTGGCCTGGTCGGTGGTATCGCGGCCTTGGTAGCCGGCCATCGGCGCACCGCGGGCCGGGAACGGAAGGTGATGGCGATTGGCATGCTGGTGACTGCCGTGGCTGCATGGCCAATCGCGGCTGAGTTCGGCCTGACCGGCCTGGTGTCAGGCATGATGCTGGTCGGCGCCGCGGCCGGGCCGGTCGACGTCGGTGTCCTGACGTTGCGCCAGCGCCGCACCGATCCGGCCGAACTTGGACGGGTGCTGTCAATCTCGATGAGCCTGAACATGGCGGGCGGACCGCTGGGCTCGGCATTGGCAGGCGTGCTGGTCACGTGGTCGTTGCCGGCGACGTTCGTCGTAGCCGCGCTGGCTTCAGCGCTGGCAGCGGCTGCCGTAGCGCTGATCCCGCGCTACCACCGCGACGAGCGCGCTCGATTGTGATGGGCAGTTTTGTAACAAGCCGTGGCGAAAGCGGTCGGCATATCCGTCCGCTGAAACATCGAACGAAGCGGTTTAACTTTTTGTTCGGTAAACGCGCGCAAAGTTGATGGGTCGTATCGAGCCACTGTATTTACCGCCGCCGTCGCGCGCGGTTGAAATCAATGCAGAATCTGAAACCGATCCTTGGGTCGAACGTGGAAGGATAACGGATGGCGACTCTTACCGTCGGACCGGGGCAGCAATACGCCACGATCGAGGCTGCTGTTGCCGCAGCCGCCTCGGGCGACACCGTCGATGTGCAGGCCGGCATCTACACCAATGATTTTGTCGGCATTTTCAAGAATCTCACCTTGCAGGCCGTCGGGGGTGTGGTCCGAATGGTGGCTACTGAGGCTCCGTCGAACCGCAAGGCAATCATCGACGAGGGCGGCGCCGGCGTCGTTGTCACCATCAATGGCTTCGACATCAGCGGTGCGGCGGTTTCCGATGGCAACGGCGCCGCGGTACGTTACGAGGGCGGAAGTCTCACCTTGGACAACGACTATTTCCACGACAACCAAGACGGGATGCTGGCGGCCGCCGATCCGAACGGCACCATCACCATCAACAATTCAGAGTTCGCGTTCAATGGCACCGGCGACGGCAAAACGCACAATCTCTATGTGAACGAAATCGCGCTGCTGACCATCACCGGCAGCTACTTCCACGACGCGGTTATGGGGCACGAGATCAAAAGCCGAGCCGAAGACACCGTGATCACGAACAGCCGGATCTTCGACAACCTTGGCACGGCCAGCTACAGCATCGACCTGCCGAATGGCGGTGACGCGACGATCACCAATGACGTAATCGAGCAGGGACCGAACGGTCAAAATCCCAACATCATCGCGTATGGCGAGGAAGGCAGCCTGCTCGCCGGCACATCGGTGCTCATTGCCGACAATACCATCGTCAATGGCCAGGTATCGGCCTCTGCGCGAGTGGTGTTCAACCAGACCCCAATTCCGCTGTCATTTCAGAACAATCAGATTTGGGGGCTCACGGCGGCGCAGCTGTCTTCCGGGCCCTTGGCCGAGATCGGCACGACGTTCCTGACGACAGCGCCGACACTGAACACCGCGTCAACCTGGGCCATCGGGCTTCTTTGTTTCCTCGCGGGCACGAGGATCGCCACGCCGATGCGCGAAGTGCGTGTGGAGGAGCTGGCGGTCGGCGACATGGTGCGAACGATCGGCGGCGGAGTGAAAACGATTGTATGGATCGGCGTCGGGCGCACCGTTGCCGTGCGCGGCCGGCGGAACGCAGCCACGCCGGTCATCGTTCGCAAGGGTGCGCTCGCCGACAACGTGCCACACAGAGATCTACGCGTCACGAAAGGGCACGCTCTTTACATCGATGATGCGTTGATCCCGATCGAGTGTCTCGTCAATCACCGATCGATCACGTGGGATGATCACGCACAGGAGGTCGAGCTCTACCACATCGAGCTTGAGACGCATGACGTGCTTTTGGCCAACGGCGCGCCCGCCGAGAGCTACCGTGACGACGGCAACCGATGGCTGTTTCAAAATGCCAACGACGGCTGGGGTGCGCCGGCAAAGGAGCCCTGTGCACCCGTGCTGACGGATGGCCCCGTCGTGGACAGGGTCTGGCGCCGGCTGCTTGAACGTGCAGGGCCGCGGCCCGGCATTCCACTAACGGATGACCCGGATCTGCATCTCCTGGTGGACGGCCGGCGAACCGAGCCGGATCGTCGCGGCGAACTACAGTACGTTTTCCGCCTTGCCGCCCGACCGGACGAGGTGCGGGTCGTGTCGCATGCGAGCGCGCCGCAGGAATTGGGCCTGGTGCGTGATCCACGATCTCTCGGCGTCGCACTGCGGCAAATCGTCGTCCAGGGAGTGCGGACGCTGACGGTCGGTGCCGACGATGAGCGGCTGACTGAGGGATTTTACCGGTTCGAGGAGGCCAACCGCATCAGGTGGACGAACGGAGATGCCGTTGTGCCGACAGGATTGTTTGCAGACTTCACCGGCGCAATGGAGCTCACTCTCCACCTCGGATGTACGACGACCTATGCCGACGTGCACCCGCGCTGTTGCCCGACCGGCGATGTCCGCCGCGGCATGGAGCCGCCGCGGTTCAGCCGTTCAACGACTCCCGCGCCTGTTCCAGACTGAGGCGAACCGGCACCACCGAATCCAGTCCGGATACGCTGAACACCTCGGCGATCTGCGGCGGCGCAAAGATCGCCAACCGTCCGCCGGCGGCACCAAGCCGTTTTGCGGCCACCAGGATCGCACGCAAGGCGGCACTGCCGATGAAGCTGACGCGCGACAGATCGAGCAGCAGCTTCTCGGTTCCGAGAGGACTGGCGTCGGTCAGACGCTGCTGGAACGCCGGGACGGAACTGGATTCGAGGCGGCTGTCGATCTGGACCAGGACTTCCGGCATGCGTCCAGGATAACCGGACTGTGCGCGGACCAGAAGGGCGGGCTATACCAGGATCCGGCCGGCCAATCGCTCCAACACGCGCAGCGGCGAACGCTCGGGATGGGCCATCGCGGCGACCGGCAGGTGGAAGGTCTGCTCCAGCGCGCAATGCCCGGCGAGCGCTGCGTGCAGCACCTGGTCGGTGAAGCACAGCCACGTGGTGCCGGCGGCAAGCGACAGATCGGCTTGTGGCGCGCCGGACTGGTAGGCGGCATCGAGCTTCCCCGTGTCGTGCAGCCGCAGCATCAGCCGGTCGTATTCGCTGCGCCGGCCCTTGGTGACACCCAGCCGCTGCAACAGCCAGGAACTGCCCGGCATCGTCGCGCCGGCACGCGGCAGGAACTGGCGAGCGAAATCGGGGAACGGCTCGCCGACCCGCCACGCGCGCGGGGCGCCGTCCGGGGAGATGTTGCTGAACAGCCGCAGGATACGGCGGCCACGCATCGGCCGGCTGGGGAACGCATCGACATGCAGCAGCCGATCGTCGTGCCGCGGCGAGTAGTCGCGGCCGGCGATCTCCGCCGGACGGAAGCTGGTGCGCGCGCGTTCCAGCGTGTTTGCGTAGCCGGGCAGGAGATCGCGCAGCAGCGTCTCCGCCGCGCCGCCGAAGCGGCGCAGCATGGCGCGCAGACGTTCCGCCTCGTCACCGGTCAGCGAAGTGTTGCCGACCGTGCCGCTCGCCGGGTCGAAGCTGATGTTCTTGCGCTCGCTGCCCATGACGCCGGGCGACAGCAGGGACGTCTCGTCCGGGCGCGGGCGGAACGGCAAGTCCGGCAGCAACAGCACGCGGCCGGCTTCCAATGCATCGACCGCACGCGCCTGCAACGCGGGGTTGAACGGCCCGTGCCAGGCGGCAATCGGCAGCCGCTCGATAACGTCGTGCAGGTCCATCACTACTCGTGTACCAATACCCAGTCGTTGATGAAGCTGGCCAGCCCGTTGGCGCGGAAGTCGCGTTGCAGGGCGGTATTGTCGTAGTCCTCGCGCACCCAGTCGAGAAACGGTTTCCGGCCCTCGGCCTCGCGCGCGTAGTGGTGGAAGAATGCGTCCAGCACCCCGGTGCGCGCCTGGCGGACATGGCCGAAGCGCAGCGAAAGCTGGGCCAACGCCTCGCGCGTGGTGCCGCCCTGGAACAGCACGAACAACCCGGCGGCCAGTCCGGCCCGGTCGGCGCCCGACTTGCAGTGCAGCAGTGCCGGTGCGCGCATCTGGCGGAAGGTGTCGTGGAGCCGCAGGATCCGGTCGCGCTGCGGCGCGCCGCGGCTTTCCAGCGGGGCGTCGATGAAGTCGAGGCCGAGCGTGCGGGCGGCGTCGCGGCTGAGCGCGTCCGAGCCGTTGCCGGTGCGCCCGCGCAGGTTGATCAGCGTTTTCAGGCCATAGCGTCGGGTGAGGGCGGCGAGGCGCGCCGGCGTGGGATGGTTGCAGCGGTACAGCCGCCCAGGCGCCACGGGGGCAAAATTGGTCCAGACCAGGCGGAATACGGCGTGGTCGATGACCAGCGCATCGAGCCAGGCGAGCGCGCGGCCGCGGGCGGTGGTGACATCGCCTTGGAAGATGCTGTTCATCGTGATGGCGTTATGGCCGCGCCCCAGGTTCGGACGCAACCCTCGGGCGGGTACCTGGGTTGGCAGGGGCAGCCACCGGATCGGCGCGTTGCTCCGCCGTCTACACTGCCGCGTCATTTTGGTCACGGCGGATGGCTGCGGCAAATCCGGGATACATGAGCAAGCCAAGCGCCCAACCGCCATAATCAACAGCACGAACAATGAAAGCGTTGAACTGAGTGGACACGTCTGCCGCGGGTAGCCCGAACGCGCCGCCGATCAGGTGATAAACGACGCTCCAAAACGTGATGGCAGCCAGCAAGGCAAGCGCCAGTGAACGCGCCGGATAATCGGATCGTGCCCAATCGAGTGCGAGGCCGCCGCAGAATGCATAGAATCCGGCCTGAATTGCGCCGGCAGTCGCGGCGATTATGGCAGTACCCATTGCGTCGCGTGGCGCCTGGAAATCCGCGACTATGGATCCCGTGACGAGCCATAGGACGCTCCGTGCAACGAAGTCGGTTGTGAACCCGGCCAATGCGCCGTAGAGCGCGGCGCGGCGTCCGCGGCGAGCCCCGGCAATCCATGCCAACGTGACGATTCCAGGTACAAACAACAGCGCGAAGAACAGGATCAAACCGCCAAGAGGGCTATGGTGTATCGCAACGTCTATGCCCTGGTCGAGGATGATGAACACCAGAGCGATACTGGAACCAAGCGCGCCCCAGAGGAGACCTGTTCGTGCCGTGGTGACCCTATGGAGTTTGGCTGCGATCCTGATTCGTTCAAATAAAGGTTCGAGAAATAAAGCAGAGATCACAAAGAACATGGCGAGCGAGACGCCATGATCAATCCATTGCGCGGTTCCTTCAGCCAGCACAAGCAATATGCCTTGCAGCAGAAGCTCTGCTACAACGACGCCCAGTACGGCGGAGAAGACACTGCCGATCATGCTTTCCAGTCTTCCAGGTACTCCTGGGGCGTAATGATCCTGGTCGCGGAGAACGTGGTGTGGCGCGATACGGCATTTCTGCGGCCGTCTCTTGCAGCCGCAGCCCACTTATTCCCGATTAACTCTGATGCGCTCAGGCCGGACGCTCGCCAGGCAAACAGGGTGGATTATCGCGAGATCAGTGCGGCCACTTCTGCCCGCCCCGCTTCCCCCAGGCCATCTATGACCCCGGCGCGGTCCTGTGCGGGACGGTTCTGGCTCATCTTCCACTTGCCCTCGAGCCGCACGATCGGCAGCGCAAAACCCACGATGCCCTTCAGCATGGCGTCGATGAAGTCCGCAGGCGCGTCGGTCACCGCCCAGGGCTCGGCCCGGGCCTGCTCCTGCCGGTCGGTCAGCCGGTTGACGATGGCGCGCAGCCGCTCGGTGTCGGAGAAAAATTCGACCGGCCCACAAGCGTGGATGGTCACATAGTTCCAGGTCGGCACGACCTTTCCGGTCTCACGCTTGGTCGCATACCAGGAGGGCGTGATGTAGGCGTCCGGGCCCTGGAAGATCGCCAGCGCCTGCACGCCCGCAGCGGCGCCGCGCGCCTGCGGATTTGGCCGCGCCAGATGGCCGAGCAGTGTGCCGAACGGCGCGGGATCCGGGTCCAGCAGCATCGGCACGTGGCTCGCGACCAGCCCGTCGTCGGTTAGCGTGACCAGGGTCGCCAGCCCGGTGCGGCGGATCGCATCGTGCAGCACGTCGACGCGGTCTTCCTTGTGCAGCGGGGGAATATACACGGTGGGGACTCCTGATCCGGACGCGCCGCCAAAGTAGCGGTGATGCGGTCTGATCGTTAGTGCCGACCTCAGCTATCTGTATTGGTCCAATCTCGTACTCAGGCCGCCGCCCGGATCGCCGCGGCGCGGACCTCGTCGCCAACGCCGGCCTCGAACGCGGCAAAATTCTTCTCGAACCGTCCGACCAGGTCGTGCGCCATCCGGTCGTATGCCGCCTTGTCTCCCCACGACTCGCGCGGGTCCAGCACCTCGGCCGGCACGCCGGGCACGTGCTCGGGAATCGCCAGGCCGAAGAAACGATCCTTGCGGAACCGCGAGCGCGCCAGCGACCCATCCAGCGCGGCGCGCAGCAGGGCGCGGGTGTGGCGGATGCTCATACGCTGGCCGACGCCATACTGCCCGCCGCTCCAGCCGGTGTTCACCAGCCAGCAATCCGCCTCGTGCCGCGCGATCAGGTCCGCCAGCATCCGTCCGTAAGTCTCCGGCCGCCGCGGCAGGAACGGCGCGCCGAAACAGGTGCTGAAGGTAGCCTGCGGTTCGGCGCCGAGGCCCTTCTCGGTGCCGGCCACCAGTGCGGTGTAGCCGGACAGGAAATGGTACATCGCCTGCGCCGGCGTCAGTTTTGCGATCGGCGGCATCACGCCGAATGCGTCGCAGGTCAGCATTACCACGTTGCGCGGCTGCCCGCCGCGCAGCGACGGCTCGATGTTGGGGATGTACTCCACGGGATAGGCCGACCGTGTGTTCTCGGTCAGCGACTGGTCGGTGAGGTCCAACCGGCCATAGCCATCGGCGACGACGTTCTCCAGCACGGTGCCGAAGCGGTGGCTGGCGGCCCAGATCTCCGGCTCGTGCTCGGCCGAGAGGTTGATTACCTTGGCGTAGCAGCCACCCTCGAAGTTGAACACGCCGTTCTCGCCCCAGCCGTGCTCATCGTCGCCGATCAGCCGGCGGTGTGGATCGGACGACAGCGTGGTCTTGCCGGTGCCGGACAGCCCGAAGAACAGCGCGACGTCGCCCTCGCTGCCGATATTGGCGCTGCAATGCATCGGCAGCACGCCGCGGTCCGGCAGGAGCCAGTTCATCACGGTGAAGATCGACTTCTTCACCTCGCCGGCGTACTCCGTGCCGGCGATCACGATCACCCGCTGCTCGAACGACAGTGCCACGGTGGTGAAGCTGCGCACGCCGTCGATCGCCGGGTCGGTCTGGAAGTGCGGCGCGTGCAGGATGACGTAGTCGGGCTGGAATCCTGTCAGTTCCTCGGGCGGCGGGCGGATGAAGATGTTGCGCGCGAACAGCGACTGCCAGGCGCCCGTGCTGACCACCCGTACCCGCACGCGATGGGCGGGATCGGCGCCGGCATACAGGTCCTGGGTGAACAACTCCTGGCCTTGCAGATAGGCCTGCACGCGCGCCTTCAGCAGCGCGAATTTGTCCGGGGCGAGGCGGTTGTTGACGCGGCCCCACCAGACCTCGCCGGTGACCGACGGCTCGTCCACCACGAACTTGTCCTGCGCCGAGCGGCCGGTGTGCACGCCGGTTTCCACCACCAGCGCGCCGTCAACCGATAGCCGGCCCTCGTCGCGGCGCACCGCCTCGGCCACCAGCGCAGGCGCGGCCAGGTTGCCGTGCACCGGTCGGGAGGCATGAATGCCCGTGCCGGCGAGCGCTTCCGCGGCGGCAGTGCGCCAGTTCCGGTGCCTCGGGTGTGCGGTGTCGGCGGCAAGCGTCAACGGTCTGGCTCCTGCTCGTGGTGTCGGCCGGCGGTAGGGACGGATGGCGGCGATGATAGGAGCGAACTGGCGCAACGATCCAGCCGATTCGCACAACCATTGATTGTGCGGCGCAGCATTGTTGCGGTGCCGGCCATGTCCTGGCGCCTCCTCACGCCACGTGCGTAACGGCGGCACCCCCGTCGTCCAGATATTCCATCGCCCCGGCGAGGTGCACGATCAGCATGCCGGAACCGCGCATGTTCGCGAACAGCTCCGCCGACACCGCCGCGTCGCCGTCGGTCCAGCGGATGCCGTTGCCCGGCTCGAACGCGTGATAGCCGTCCGTCAGCGACGCAGCGCCCGCTTCGATCGCTTCCTGCCGCCTTGCCTGCGCCAGCACGATCCGGGAAACCGCAACGCCCAGCGCCCGTGCGTCGCGCGCGAGCCCCAGTTCCTGCGGCACCGCCGACCGCGAGCAAATGCGCACCGTGTGCGGCCGGGTCGGCAGCCGGAACACGGCGCGGTCGGCGCACAGGTCCATCGGATCGACGCGCCTGCCGTCCACCAGCAGATGCAGGTCGGGGTTGTCGGTCAGCGGCAGCGAGCGACGCGGACCGGCGCGCTCCAGCAGGCGGCGCCACAGCGCATCGACGATCGGGCCACCGGTCAGCACCGGCACGCAGGGTGCCAACGGCGGCATGGTCCAGCCGGAATTGCGGTTCTGGAACAGCCAGCGATTGCCGTCGTCGCGATAGCTCTCGGCCGGCGCGCCGTTGGCCAGCAGCACGTCGTGGGTGTCGAGCTCGAGGTGATAGATCGACACTTCCTGCGCCCGGTCGTCCCACAGGATGGAGCGGTGATTGACCAGGAACTCCACCGGGATCAGCACGTCGTCGAGATACAGCGAATGCCCCTTGGTGACCCGCAGGTCGCGGTGCGGTACGTCGTCCGCCAGCGCGCCCCTGCGCACGATGACCGGCGTGGCGGCATTGCGCCGGCCGCGCGTGGCCAGCACCCGGCCGGTGCCGATCCAGGCGATCGGGCGGAGTTCGCCGCGCAGCGTGCGGACGATGTCGCCGACGGCGAGCCGCTCCACCGGGGTCTCGCCGCACGGCGTGGCGATCAGGGTGCCGGCGAGGAAACAGACGGCCGCAACGACATCGCCCTGCACGGTCAGTGAAAGAGCGCCGAGCGGTGCGGTGAAGCCGCTCGCGTTGCTGTCGGTGCCACTGAACGAAATCGTCTCACTGACCGGGCCGGTGTTCGTGATATCGATGTCCACCGGCAGGGAGATCGCGCCGCCTGGCGCGAGGTCGATCACCGACTGAATCCCATTGATGACGACGCCGTCGCTGGAGACCACCGTGAAGGTTCCCGACAGCGGATCGCTCGAGGTATCCCCATTGTTCACCAGGGCTAGATCGATCTCAGTGATGCCGTTGCCTTGCGCGATATTTCCGAGATCAAGGGTCGCCGTCGTTCCGGACTGGGTGAAGGTGCCTGCGCCACTCGGGTCCAGGAAGGCGGGAATCGCGGGGTTGCCCTCGACCGGCTCGGCGTTGCCGATCGTCACGCTCGCGGTAGGCGCCAGAACCGGGACGCCGGTCTGGCCGGTATCGACCTGAACCTCCAGCGTCGCCGACGGGACGCTGCCAATTCCGCCGATCACGTCGAGGGCCAGCGTTGCGATCGTTTGGCCGGCGGCGATCGTCACCTGTCCGGTGGGCAATACCCCGCCCGCGAAATTTCCCGGACCCAGGTATCCGGCGCCAGGAGACAGGACGGCGTAGTTCACCGTCTGCGCAATGGCATCGGGCCCGGTTCGATAGATGTCGAAGGCGACCTCCGTCGGGCCGCTTGCGGCTTCGGTTATGGTGCTCGCCGCGGGGGCGATGCCAACGCCGGTCAGCGTATCCGTCGGCGGCGTGACGACGAGAGAGGTTGTGTTCGTGGTATTCTGCTGCTGCGCCGCGGACTGGATGAAGCTCTTGTCTCCGGTGAGGAGATAGTCCTCGGTTGCGCCCTGTGCGAGCCCGGGATCGGTGATCCCTGCCGAGGTAACCATGTGCTGCGCGTTCTGCAAGACGCTGGCAGGCAGGCTGCTCTGCGGCACGATTCCGGCGGGGAACTGCGTGTTGGTGAACGTTGCCGTGGTCTGGCCGGGGCCATAGTCGAGCAACGACGTCGCCTGCGTGACGCGCCAAGCATTGGCGAATTCGCCGTACAGCTCCGAGGCAGAGAGTGGCTGCTGCAAGACGGTACCGTTCGGCAGGGCGAACTCGTCTGCGGCGCCGCTGTCGCTGCCCAGCAGACCTTGCAGCGAGCCAGGGCCATCGGCGGGGCCGCCCGCGATGTCCAGGTTCAGATAGGTGCCGCCGTTGAGGACGGTGAGCACCTCTCCAGTGTTCCATGTGAGCTGGTACTCTGCCGAGGAAACTCTGACGAGTTGACCGCCGGCCAGGTTGAGCGTCGGATTGCTGGCGCTCAGCGTTGTCGACTGCCCGTCCACCATCACGAAGTTGCTGCGACCGACGCCAAAGGTGACGCGGTCACTACCAACCGCAGCCGCGGCCTGGGTGATGACACTGACGTACGAACTATTTTCCCACGGTTGCAATCTGATCTGGACTTGGAAGCTGTCGCCCGGTTGGGTGGATTGCGAAAGGATGAATTCGCCGGCTGCTTGGAAGTTGTAGTAGAGCCCAT
>DASXNR010000211.1:0-12159 GCA_036494925.1 Acetobacteraceae bacterium | reverse complement strand
CCACCCGCGCCGGCAGCAGGCTGCCCTGCTCGCGGCACTCTCCAGTCTTGAACCGGCGAATCGTCATGCAACGAATCGTACCGCATCGCAGAAGCCGGCGGTACTAATTCTTGCCCATCCTCGCAGCGAAACCCATCGATTACCGAGGAAATCGCCCATGCCCAACATCACCATCCAGGCCACCGATAACACCGGCAGCTTCTCCGCCTATCTGCTTGAGCCGAAGACCAAGCCCGCCGGTGCCGTCGTGCTGATCCAGGAGATCTTCGGCGTGAATCAGGCGATGCGCGACACCGCCGCCTGGGTCGCCGATCTGGGCTTCATCGCCGTCTGCCCCGACCTGTTCTGGCGCATCGAGCCCGGCGTCGACATCACCGACAAGTCCGAGGCCGAATGGAAGCGGGCGTTCGAGCTGTTCAACAAGTTCGACCAGGCCAACGGCATCGAAGATCTCAAAGCCACTGTCGCCGCCGCCCGCAAGCTAGCCGGCGCCAACGGCCGCGTCGCCACGATGGGCTACTGCCTCGGCGGCCGCCTCGCCTTCATGATGGCGGAACAGTCGGACGCCGATGCCAACATCTCCTACTACGGCGTTGGCCTCGACAATCTGTTGGGCGACCTTCCCAAGGTGACCAAGCCGCTGATCGTTCACATCGCCGACAAGGATGAGTTCTTCCCAGCGGAGGGCCGTGCCAAGGTGGTGGACGCGGTAAGGGGCCATCGGCAGATCGCCGCCTATGTCTACCCCAACGCCGACCATGCCTTCGCGCGCGTCGGCGGCGTGCACTGGGACGGCCGTTCCGCCGCGATCGCCAATGGTCGCAGCGCCGAGGCGCTGGTCGCGGCGCTCGGGTGAAGGTTTCATTCTGGCTGCTCGCCGCGGGCAGCCTGCTCACCGGTGCGCTGCCCGCCCGCGCGTGGGATGACTACCAGATCATCCAATGGCAGTCGCGCAACGAGCCGGTGTACGCCGCACTGAGGCAACTTGGCGTTACCGCCGCCACGGTGATGGCCAACCGTGACGGCAACGGAACGCCGGTGGAGAAGCAGTTCGCGCCGATGCAGGCCGCCGGTCTGTCGTGGTATGTCGAGAACATCGCGACCGACTTCTACTCGGCCTATCATCGCTGGTTTCCCAAACACGAAGTGAACTGGCGCTTCGTCGAAGCGCAGCAGCGCTTCCAGCAGAACCCCGATGACGAGACCGTGTTCTGGCGCGATCCGAGCTTTGCCGATCCGGCGTGGCAGAAGCGTATCCGCGATCGCCTGATCGCCACCGTGCACGAACAGTCGCGCTTTCACCCGTTGTATTACAGCCTGGGCGACGAGACCGGCATTGCCGACCTCACCGCGTTCTTCGATTTCGATCTGTCGCCCGGTTCCCTGGAAGCGATGCGCGAATGGCTGCGCCAGGGCTATGGCTCGCTCGATGCGCTGAACACCGAGTGGGGCGCGAACTTTGTCCGCTGGCAGGACGTGCGGCCGGAGACGACGCGCCAGGCGATGCGCCGCAGTGATGACAACTTCGCTGCCTGGGCGGACTTCAAGGCATGGATGGACATCGCGTTCGCCCGCGCGCTGCGCATGGGCACCGATGCCGTGCACGAAGCGGATCCGTCGGCGCTCGCCGCGATGGAAGGCGTGCAGATCCCTGGCTGGGGCGGCTATGACTACTCGCTGCTGGTGGATGCCGTCGATGTGATGGAACTGGATGATCTGCCGCTTGCCCATGCGCTCAATCCGCATCTGATCATGCTCACCACATCGTTCGGCGGCGGCCCGGAGTACATCCACGGCATCTGGGGCGATCTTCTCGCTGGCAGCCGCGGCCTGATCCTGTGGGACAGCGAAAATGCCGTGGTCCGCGATGATGCCACTCGCGGTGATCGAGGCGAGGCCTATGCCGCGACCTTTGCGGAGATCCGTGGCGGCATCGGTGCGCTGCTGATCGCGAGCGAGCCGCAATTCGATCCCGTCGCCATCTTCTATTCGCCGGCCAGCTTCCGCACGCAATGGATGCTGGAGCAGCAGCCGAAGGGCGACGCGTGGATGACGCGCAAGTCGGAGACCGAACTGGAAAGCAATGCGGCGCGCGACGCCATGTGGGCGTATGAGCGCGCCGTCACGCATCTCGGTTTGCAGCCGGCCTATGTATCGTCGGTCAACGACCTGCAACAACGCGGCTTCCGCACGCTGATCCTGCCGCACGCGATCGCTTTGTCGCCGGACGATGCGCGTGCGATACGCGTATTTGCCGCTGCCGGCGGCACAGTGATCGCCGATGTGCAGCCCGGTGCGTTCGACGCGCACAGCCGGCGACTATCGCAGCCGCAGCTCGATACCGCCGCAGTTCGGATGATCGCGCCCGACCAGCTGAATCTATCGTCGCTCGGCGTGACACCGCGCGTGCGTGTCGAGGCGCCCGATGGCGACGTCACCAGCCATATCTGGCGGCACGGCACCGACACGATCGTCGGCGTGCAACGCGACTTTGCACCGGATGCGTCAAGGGAGACGGTGGTTCTGACCCTGCCGCAGCAGGCGGATGTCTACGATCTCAGAACCAAACGGCCGCTGGGACACACCGACCATGTGACGGTTGCACTGGACCGCGTAGCGCCGGCGCTGCTGTCGGTAACAACCAGATGATCGCCACCAGGACACGGTGTGACGTCGTGTCCTGGTGGTGAAGCTGCTCCGTCAGATATTCGCGGAGATCCAGTCCTTCAGCCGGCTCTTCGGCAGCGCGCCAACCTGCGTCGCCGCCGGCTGGCCGTTCTTGAACAGGATCAGCGTCGGAATGCCGCGCACCGAATAGTTGTTCGGCGTCACCGGGTTGTCGTCGATGTTGACCTTGGCCACGGTCAGCTTGCCGGCGAATTCGCCCGCGAGTTCCTCCAGTGCCGGTCCGATCATTTTGCAGGGACCGCACCACTCGGCCCAGAAGTCCACCAGCACCGGCCCTTCGGCCTTCAGCACGTCGGCGGAAAATGTCTGGTCGGTGACAGGTTTGGTGTTTGCGCTCATCTCAGCCTCGATGGTTCTGTTGCGATTCAGGTGGGGGCCGCGGTCGGCAGGTCAAGCAGTTCGTCGGGCAGCATGACGACCTGCGATGTCTGGGTCCAGACCAGCGCACAGCTAACGGCCCGGCCGGGGAAGATGTCGCGCAGCACGGCGCGGTAGGCGGCCATCTGGCGCCGGTACAGCACCGGCGTGTCCTCGATCCGCGTCGGCGGCCGGCGATTGGTCTTGTAGTCGGCGACCAGTACGCGATCGTCCAGCACCACCAGCCGGTCGACCAGGCCGCCGACCACCGCGCCGCCGACCAGTCCCGTCAGCGGCACCTCGGCACGGCTGTCCGGCCCGAACAATGGCGCCAGCTCCGGGTGATCGAGGATCGCCAGCACCTCGTCGGTCAACCTCTCCGCCTCGCCGGCGCGAAGGCCGTTGCCGGGCCGGTCCAGCCAGGCCCGTGCCGCCGTGGCCCGACGTTCCGGTCGCAGGTCGGGAAGGTGCTGCAGCAGCGCGTGCAGCAAGGTGCCGCGGCGGAACCGGTTGTTCGCCGCCTCGCGCGCCGCCAGCGGCGTCGCGGCCGCGGGCACCGGCCCGAATTCGACATTCTCCGGCCGGCTGGGTGCCAGCCGGTCCGGCCGGCCCGGTTCGCTGGGCGGGGCGGCGGAGTGCCAGCCCGGCGCCGCACCGGCCCAACGCGGCAGCGGCGCTGCGTGCTGGCCGCTGCCTTCCCTGAGCCCGCGCTCAGGGTCCGCAAGCTGCGGCACGGCATGGCGCCGCCGCTCGCCGTCCCAGCCATCGAACGGCGTCCGCTCAGCGGACATGCCGTCGAAGCCACGCTCCACCAGCCGATACCAGCAGGTGTCGGCCGGCCCTTGCGGTGTCTGCCAGCCGCAAATCAGCAGCCGGTCCTCGGCGCGGGTCAGCGCGACGTAGAGCAGGCGATTGTACTCCTCCATCTTCCGACGTGAAGCTGCGTCGCGCAGCTTCTGGACAGCGGCGCAGCGCACCTCCCGCCGGGGCGACCAGATCGGCACCTCGTGCCGGGTGGCCGGATCGGTTGCCCACAGGATCGCCCCTTCATCAGGCGGCAGCGACGTGGTGTCCGGCAGGATGACCAGCGGGGCCTGCAATCCCTTGGCACCGTGCACCGTCATGACACGCACGAGGCTACCGGCGCCTTCCGCCTCCCGCTTCACCTCGGCACCCGAGCGGCGCAGCCAGTGCAGGAAGCCCTGCAGCGACAATGGGTGCATGCGAGAATAGGCGAGCGCTGCGTTCAGCAGTTCATCGACCGGTTCGGCGGCCTCCGGCCCCAGCCGGGCATACAGCCGCGCTCGCCCACCAAGCGGCCCCAGAGCCTCGGCGAACAGCGCGTGCGGCGATACGTAATCGACCCGCGCCAGCAAGGCTGCAAAGAACGCCCATGCCGAACGCCACTCCGGCCGTTCCTCCGCCCGCGCGCGCAACGC
Source organism: Acetobacteraceae bacterium (assembly GCA_036494925.1). Taxonomy (GTDB): domain Bacteria; phylum Pseudomonadota; class Alphaproteobacteria; order Acetobacterales; family Acetobacteraceae; genus JAMXLO01. The sequence goes on along the minus strand of DASXNR010000211.1, from coordinate 7,675 downwards.
TTCCCACAACGGACCGCCCCGGCCGATCGCCAGATCCGCGAGGCTGTCGTCCGACAACCCGCCGAGGGGGCTGGTCAGCAGACAGGCGAAGGTCAGGTCGTCCTGCGGCAGCAGCAGCGCGTCGGCGAGCGCCATCAGGTCCTGTACCGCCGGTTGCTCGGTCAGCATCAGCCGGTCCAGCCCCGCGACCGGCACGCCGAGCGATTTCAAGGAGCGCACCAGGGCGCGGCCGAAGTCGTTTCGATGCCGCACGAGAACCATCGTGTCGCCCGGATCGAGCGGCCGGCCCTTGCTTTCCAACACCGTGCCGCCGCCCACTTCACGTGCGATCCACTGCGCCAGCATTTCAGCCAGGTGCTGCGGCGCCGACGTCAGGCCATGATTCTGATCCGGCACCGTCCAGGGCTGCGGTTCCGCCGCATCGGGCAGTGGTGCCAGCGGCCAAAGCTCGACAGCGCCGGCGTATTCCGCGCGATCGGCGTGGTGAGTGAGTGCCTGCCCGGCTTCGACCACGCCCGCGGCAGCGACCGGGTTGGCGAACACCTGATCGACCAGCTCGAGCACGGGGCGTGTGGAGCGGAACGACACGTCAAGCTGCGCGTCCCGCCAAGGCCGGTCGGCCGCCGCCACCCGTTCACGCAGCAATATGTGCGATTGGTCGAACGCATCCACATCGGCACCCTGGAACGAATAGATCGACTGCTTGCGGTCGCCGACGGCGAACACGGTGCGATGCGCGTCCCGCGCCGTCTCGCCGGCGAAGAACTCTGTGGTCAGCGCGTGCGCGATGCGCCACTGCTCCGGAGCGGTGTCCTGCACCTCGTCCAGCAGCAGGTGATCGAGGCCGCCATCCAGCTTGTACAGCACCCAGGCGGCGCCGGGATCGACCAGCAGATTGGACGTGCGGCCGATCAGGTCGTCGTAGTCCAGCAGGCCGGACGCATCCTTGTGCTCCGCATAGGCGCGCAGCACCGGCGCGGCGAGCGTCAGCAGGGCGGCCGACACCGCGGCGACGCGCAACGCCGCACAGGTATCTATCACCGCAGTGATGCGGTCACATTCGTCGAGAAAATGGCGCGCAATGTCGGGTTGCGCGTTGGTCACCGCCTTGGATACGAACTGGCTGGATGCCCGAGGCCTGCCCTCCTTGGTCAGGAACTCCTCGCACCAGTGCGGCCAGTGCTCGCGGCGTTCGTCCGCCTCGAGACCCAGCCAGCCGAGAATGCGCCCCGCGCGTTCGGCGCATTGCTTCGAACCAAGTCGGTCAACGATCAGCGCCGCCTCGCGCAGTCCGGGTTCCGCCTGCCAGTTCACCGCGAGCGCGATGAGTTCTTCGTTAGTGGCCGCAGTGACGCCGAGTGCACGGCGCTGGGCGTCCTCGATGGCATCGCCGAGTGCGAGCGCTTCCTTCAGCTTCGGCAATTTGCGCTGCAGCGACGCGACCTGCCTGCCGAACTGGTCGGCCGTCGCGAGGCCGGCCAGCGTCGCCAGCGCGGTGCGCATCCGCGTTGTGCTCGCATGCGAGAGCATGTTTTCGCGGGCCTCGGTCAGTGCATCCTCGGCGTCGCGGTCATCGACCAGCCGGAAGTGCGGCGACAGCGATGCTTCCAGCGGGAAGCGGCGCAACAGCGACTGGCAGAACGCATGGATCGTACCGATCCGCATGCCGCCGGGCAGATCGAGCACGCGGGCGAACAGCGCACGCGCCGCGGCCAGCACCTCGTCCGATGGCTCGATGCGCAGTGCGCGCAACCTGCCGGCCAACGCATCGTCGTCGAGTGTGACCCATTGGCCGAGTGTCTTCTGGAGCCGCACCGACATCTCGGCGGCGGCGGCCTTGGTGAAGGTGAGGCACTGGATCCGTTCGGGAGCAGCGCCGGACAGCATCAGACGCAGCAGGCGGTCGGTCAGCAGCTTGGTCTTGCCGGATCCTGCCGATGCACCGACGAACGCGGAGACCGCCGGATCGGATGCCTGGAGCTGTTCCGTGTTGGCAAGATCGCGGGGTCCGCCGCTCATCCTTCGTCCTCCGCCGCGGACCACTCCGCCACCCGGGCGAGTTGCGCGTAGTCGGAGAACCGCGGCGCGAACCCCGGTTGCGGCTGCGACAGATAGCAGCGGTCCGGCGCGTCATACGCGTCGATCAGCGAGCACAGCGCGTCGCGCGCGGCGACCACCGCAGCCGTGATCGCCGCTGCATCCGCCTTGAACAAGGTCCGCAGCTCTCCGGCGTGAAAGCCGCCGGTCAGGTGCCAATAGGTCAGTTCGTCCGCCGTGCCGGAGATTGCTGCGCCGAACGCCCCGGCCTGTGCCATCGCCGCCTCGAGCAGCAACTGAGGCGCCAGACCGGCATCCACCTCTTTCTGGCTCGGGGGGGTCCCGGTCTTGTAGTCCAGGATCGCCAGTCCGCCCTCGCGGCGCCGCTCGATCCGATCCGCTCGTCCGACCAGCCGGAACAGCCCACCTGGTCGCTCCAGTTCCAAAGTCCCGCTCGCCTCCGGGATCAACGCCGCCACCGGACGCACGCTGCGGCGTTCCGCCTCGATCTGCGCCACCCAATCGGCGATCCGTTCGAGCCGAGGCGCCCACCATGCGGCAAGCGCCTCGCGCAGATCGGCCTCGGCCAGCCCCCGCGCCATCGCCCGCCGCAACTCCGCGGCCGCGTCGGCAGGCCAGCGCGTGCCGAACTCCGCCAGGAAGTGATGCAGCCCGGCATGCACAAGGCTGCCGTAGTCGGCCGCATCCGTTGCCTCGTCGAGCGGCCGCAGCCTGGCCAGCTTCAGCACGTGTCGGGCATGGATCGCGTAGGGATCACGCAGCCAGGTTTCGATCTCGGTCACCGACAGCCTGCGCGGCCGGAGCGCGATCGCCGGACACGGCCGTGGCGGCCGCACCGGACGCGGCCCGTCCGCGGGCTGATCCAGCGCGCGCACCCAGGCGGCGGCAGGGTGCTGCGGCAGCCGCGCGCCCTGACCGGCCAGCAACGTCTCCAGCCGGGTGAGCCAGCGCGCGGGCACCACCGGCGCGCCATCCCGCCGCCTCGGACAGGACAACACCACGGTGGGTGCGGCGGTGGCGCAGGACACGAAATCATGCGCCGACTGGCCGACGATTTCCTCCGGCGACGGCAGACCGATCGTGGCCCGCATCGGGCGTGACAGCCATGCTCCGGGATCGCTGGCCGGCGGCCACACGCTTTCGGCGAGGCCGCCCAGCACCATCACGTCCACGCTTTGCAGCCGCGCCTCCAGCAATCCCCAGATGAACACGCGCGGATGCTCGGTGCCGCCGCGCCCGCGCAGTGCGCGGCGGCTGCGCACCACGGCGCCCTCCAGCACCGCGTCCAACAATCCCGGCAGTACGTCGTGGCGCTGGTCCGGCAGAAGGTGCAGTGCTGCCTGCACCTCGGAAAGCCTGGTCGCCAGTGCTTCGCCTTCCTCCCCGGCCCACAGTCGCGACGGCCCCGGCAGTTCATCGGTCGCTGCCAGGCGTTCGCCGGCCTCGATCAGCGCGGCGAAGACCAGGGACGGTGCCACCTCTACCGCGGTATCGATCCGCAGCGCCGGTTCCAGGCAGGCCTCGAGGCGCTCCAGCAACGCGGTCTCGCCATGCGCCCGGCCGAGCGCGCGACGCAGCCCCGCCACGCCGCGCCGCGGACGGGGACCCCGGAGGCAGGCCTGCTCAAGCGAGCGAGCGGCTGCACGACAGGCAACGGGAGGCAGGCCGACGGCCGCCAGCGGATGCTTCAGCAGCGCGAGCAGCGCAACCGGCGCCAGCCCCTCCGCCACTGCGCGCGCCAGCAGCCGCAGAAACACGGCCGGCGGCGCTTCGGCCAGCACCTCGCCGGCACTGTCATCCGCAACCACGCCATAACGCAGCAGGTCGGTCGCCACCCGCCCTGCCAGGTCACGATCCGGCGTCACCAGCGCCGTGGTGGCCCCTGGGATTTCGAGCGCCTCGCGCAGCACCATGGCGATGGCGGCGGCTTCCTCCTGCTGGTCGGCGGGGGACAGCAGCAGCAGGCCATCGGTCGTCGCCGGGGCGGCCTGCCGCCATTCCGCCAGCGCGTTCGCCGGCAACAGGGCGCGGGACAATGTGATGCCGCGCGCCACCATGGCGGCATCCGGCGGCGCTGCTCGCCATGGACGGACGTCATCGCGAGTGGCCGCCAGCCGGTGCAGCAGGCGGGCCAGGCCGGCCTGCGGATGGGAATCATCGAGCTCGGCCCAGGCGTGCTCGGACATCGCGGTATCCAGTCCCGGCAGCACCACCGCGCCGTTGGGCAGATTGGCGACCACGCGCAGCAACCGCGCCACTGACGGAATGCCACCGGTGGTGCCGGCAGCCAGCACCCGCTCTGCCGGCGGCGCCTCGGCCCAGGCGGCAGCCTGCGCGTTCAGCAGCGCGACGATGCGGGCCGCCGGGTTCATCAGGCCCTGTTCGGCCAGCCAGTCCGGCCAGGTCCGCGTGACGATGTGGAGGAACTCGAGCGTCCGCGCCCAATGCGCGGCATAGGCGGGATCGGCGGCCTCCGGCAGCCTGCTGGCCAGATCGATCTCGGCCCGCTCGGCCTCGTCCATCAGTGCCGCAAGTTCGGCCGCCAGCGGCCAGGCGCGATCGGCGGTCCGCGGCGCACCATTCTCACCACGCATCGCCAGGATCAGTCGGGTCAGCGCAGCCAGTCGATGTGCCGGCTCGACCGCCGGCGGCAGGTCGAGCGCGCCGGCAAGCGTCAGCGGCGCCTCGTCAAGCGCACCCAGCGCGGTGATTCTCGGCAGCAGCAGCGGCCGTCCGCCCGAGATGCGCAGGAATGCCTCGGCGAGTGCCCGCGCGGCGCGGCGCGTCGGCAGCAGGATCAGCCCGCGCGATACGGCAAGCGGCTCGCTTCCGGCGCGCTCGAGCCACTCGGTCGCCAGAGTGTCGAGGAACGGCACGCCGGCCGGGATGCTGAACAGGTTCAGCGGGTTTCCCCCGTGAGTCGTGCCTGCAGGATGCTTTCGGCCTCTGCCAGGTCGGCGGGCGTGGAGAGATGGAACCACAGACCGTCATGTACCACCGCGCGCAGCCGGCCGGCCGCCATCGCGGTGTCCCAGGCCCGGTTCATGCTGAATGGCCCATCGGGCGTACCGGTCAGCAGGGCGGGCACGATGAGCTGCAGGCCGGCATAGATGTACGGCACCACCTCGCGTTCGCCGCGACGGCGGGGCGCGCCCCACGCGTTCAGCGCGAAATCGCCAAAACCGACATCGGCGTGCACCTGGAACGTGCGATGCACCAGCAGCACGCCATCGACCTCAGCAGGGTCGAATGCAGTCACCAGCCGTTGCAGCGCGGGCCGCGGGCCGTCCACCCAGAACGCGTCGCCGTTGACCACGAAGAACGGCGCCGGGCCGAGTTGGTCGAGCGCCGCCTTGACGCTGCCGCCGGTGTCCAGCAGCGAAGCCTCGCGGCGCATGAGGGTGCGCGGCCGGGTGCGCGTCGCGATATGCGCGGCGACCTGCTCTGCGTGCCAGTGTCCGTTCACCACGACGGTCTCCACCCCCGCTTCCGATAGTCGATCGAGTGCATGGTCGATCAGCGCCTGGCCGCCTAACGGCAGCAACGGCTTGGCGGTACGGTCGGTGAGCGGGCGCATCCGGGTCCCGATACCAGCCGCCAGAAGCATGGCAGTACGCGGGGTCATGCGGCGAGGTCCGGCGGGTTGCAGCGCCGATACGACGGGATCCAGCGGTCGAGCACGGTGGCGAGCGGACAGGCGACCGGGTCACGCATGGACTGTTGGAGCAGGCGCCAGGTGCGCGGGCCGTAGCTCAGATAACCAGGCCTGCCATCGCGACGGGCCAGGCGCACCCATTGGCCGGCAATCCGCAGGTGCCGCTGCGTGGCGCACGCCGCATACGCGGCGCGAAATGCCGCAGGGTCCAGTTCGGGCCGCCTGGCCAGATAGTAGGTGATCGCGTGCTCCGCCAGTTTCGGTGGGATGTCACGGCGTGCGTCCTGCAGCAACGAGGCAAGGTCGTAGGCCGGATGGCCGATCGCGGCGTTCTGGAAATCGAGCATGCCGATACGGCGAATGCCGTTTCGTTGCGGCAGCCAGAGCAGGTTACCGGCGAAGAAGTCGCGGTGGACGAAGCAAACGGGACCGGCCGCGACGGGCGCCAGCATGGTTTCAAGTGCCGTCGCGAAGTCGCCGCGGGCGGCTTCGGGTGGAGTGGTGCCGAACATGGCCGGCCACCACCAGTCGAACAGCGTTGCCAGGGCGGTGGTGACCATCGTCACCGCATCCCAGAGCGGCAAATTCGGTGGTGCGGCTGCGCGCTGGACCGTGATCAGGGCGTCCACGGACGACTCGAAAAGAGATGCGCCCTCTCCCGCGAAGCGGGCGAGGGTAGGGTAGGGGCTGTCGATGAGAGTCGCTACAACATCGTCGCCCAGATCCTCCTCCAGCAGCAGTCCCTCCGCCTCATCCGCCCCGAAGATCTCCGGCGCCGACACTCCGATCCCGGTGAGATACTGAGCAATGCTTACAAACGGCCGAATGTCCTCGGGCGGTGGTGCGTCCATCAGCACCGCGGGACGCGGCCCGCCGGTCAATCGCAGATAGCGCCGAAAGCTGGCGTCCTGTGCCAGCGGTTCGGCCCGCGCTGCCCGGTATCCGTGGCGGTCGAGAAACGCCGCGATCAGCGGCTCGCGGGTCATTTGATGCATCTCAACCTTTCCGGCCAGCCCGACAACACGGCCCGGCGGCTGTCGACGCCGGTCTGATGCAGCGCGATGATCAGTGCATCGGCCGGCCATAGCACTCCCAACCGGTCCGGCCATTCCACCAGCACGATTCCGTCGCGCGCCTCTTCCCAGCCGAGCTCGGCCAGACCGGCCGGTCCATTCAGCCGCCACAGATCGAAGTGATGCACCGTGCCGATCCGCGTGTCATAGCTCTGCACCAGCGTGAACGTCGGGCTCGGCACCTCCAGCTCCGGATCGCCGCTTGCCGTGCGCAGAAACGCGCGCGCGAGCGCGCTTTTGCCGGCGCCGAGTTCGCCCTCCAGCAGGATCGCGTCCGCCGCCCGCGCCAACCCGGCGATCGACGCCGCCAGTGCCTGCGTGGCCGCGAGGTCGGGCAGCTCGATCAGGTGGGTCGCGGCCGCGCTGGACATGACGGCAATCTGCCCGAGCGGCGGAGTCGCGAACAACCGTGCTCTCGGCTAAGACGGAGGGCGCATGGCAAACGACTTCGATACCGACGTGGCGATCATCGGCGCCGGCCCGGTTGGCCTGTTCGCGGTGTTCGAGCTTGGCATGCTGAAGCTGTCCAGCCTGTTGATCGATGCGCTGCCGGAAGTGGGCGGGCAATGCGCCGCGCTGTATCCGGAAAAGCCGATCTACGACATCCCCGCGCATCCGGCGATCGATGCCGGCGAACTGGTGGCCCAGCTCGAACGCCAGATCGCGCCGTTCCACGCGCCGCGTCTGCTCGGCCGGAGGGTGACGGGTCTCGCCGGCGTGCCTGGATGTTTCAGGCTGACCACCGACCAGGGCGATACGGTGCGCTCCAAGGCGGTGCTGATCGCCGCCGGGGCGGGCGCCTTCGGTCCCAACCGGCCCCCGCTCGACGGGCTGGCGGCCTACGAGGCAACCGGCGCGGTGCAGTATTACGTGCGCCGGCGCGAAGACC
>DASXNR010000210.1:0-9759 GCA_036494925.1 Acetobacteraceae bacterium | reverse complement strand
GGGGCTTTGGCGGCGCGATGGGTTTCGCCAAGAGCTCTACCCATCCTACGGATTGCCATCCAGGTGCACTACGTAGGATGGGTAGAGCGCAGCGAAACCCATCGGGCCACCGAAGACCCACCTTTACCCGACCTTAAGCCGCCTGGCGTCTGATGGCGTCATGTCAGCCGTGACCGACCGCCTCGAAGCGCTGGTGCGTGCCAGCGTCCGTGCGGAGATCGACGACCTCCGCCGCTTCGTCGATCGCCGCATCGCCGAGCTGAGCATGGAAATCCACGCCACGGTGCAGTTGGTCGATTACAGCGAGACCAACCTGTCCGCGAAGCTGACCAGCATCCACGAGCAGATCGCCCACGTCGTCGCTCCGCCGGCAGTGGCGGCACACAACAGCGGCGTCGAACTGGAGGCGGTGGTGCAGGCCACCGAGCACGCCGCCAACCAGATCATGGAAGCAGCGGAGGCCATCGGCACCTGGCTACAGGCGGGGGGCGATCCCGCAGCACTGCCGGCGGTGACACGGCAGGTCAACGCGATCTTCGAGGCCTGCACCTTCCAGGATCTCACCGGCCAGCGGATCCGCCGTGCGATCGAGCACCTCCAGCAGGTCGAAACCATGCTGTCCGGCATGATGCACGATGCACCGACCGAACAGCACGATGCGCCCGCCGCGCCCGACCTCGCGCAGACCGACATCGACAGCCTGTTCGCCTGAGCGAGTGCCGGCGATCTCGGTGACCAGCTTGCTGCGCACCGCTGCGGCAAATTCCGCGTAGCTCTTTACCGCGATCACGAACGCGCCCGGGCCGCCGATCACGCTCTGCCGATAGTAGACGTCCAGCTCCGGCTCCAGCGTCAGGATCGGCAGGCCATTGACGGTCACGCCCGCCTGCACCGCCGCGTCCCGCGCGTCCTCGGCCGGTCGGCCACGATTGTTCGCTCCGTCCCCCGACACGTCGATGACCTGCCGCTGCCCTTGGTACCGCGAACCCTCCAGCATCCCCATGGCATAGTCGATCGCGCCGCTGATCGAGGTGCCGCCGCCGAACAGCGCACGCGGCGCGCTTTGGATCGCCGCAGCAAAACGCTCGGCTGCCGCCGCATCGTCGATCAAGGTCCAGTCCGCGGAAACGACGTGCAACGCCGGCCCGGTCCACTGCACCATCGCCACCGCAATCGAGCCGGTCGAGGTTGAGCGGATCGCCTGCAGCACCGCGGCACTGCGGAATGCCGCGGCGTAGCCTTCACGCTGCAACTCGAACCGGTCCTGGCTGACGCTGCCCGATACATCGACCGCCAGCACAACCTGCACCGCGACCGGCGTGGCCGCGAACACACGATCTGACATCGGGGCGATGGTAAGCCAGCAAAACAGCCAGCATCTGATCGGATATCCGGCCAACATGTCACTCTTTACCCACATGCGTTAGGCTCTACGAGGTTGCCCGTCACACGGAGGTGATTATCGCAAAGCAGCTTCCGGCCGTGGAGTCGGGCTCGGCCACCTTGTCGGCTGATGCCCAGGCCATTCTGGAAAGCATGGGGGACGCCTTCTACGCGCTCGATGACGCGTGGCGCATTGTCTATGCCAACCGGCGGGCGCTGGCATTTTGGGGCACCACCGCAGCGGAGGTCATCGGCCAGGTCATCTGGCAGCGGTTTCCGCAAATGGTCGGGACGCTGAATGAGCAGGTGCTGCGCCGGGTGCGTGACGAACAGCGCATGATCACCTTCGAGGCGCCGTCGCCGACCATGGGCGTCTGGGTCTCGGTGAATGTCGGTCCGTCGGGCGATGGTGTCACGGTGTATTGGCGCGACATCAGCGAACGGATCGCGGCCGAGAACGCACTGCGCAACTTCGCGGAGAAGCTGGAGCGCGAAGTCGCCGATCGCACCCGTGCACTGAGCGAGGTGGTGGACGAACTGCGCCGTTCACGCACGCGCTACAGCGCCGTCTTCGAGAACTCGCCGGTCGATCTGGTCTTCATGTCCGTTCAGCCGGACGGCCGGATCGTCTGCGAGGAGGCCAATCCCGCCTGGGAGCACCATTCCGGCTATCCACGCGCGTTCGTCGTCGGCAGGTCGCTGGAGGAAGTCCTGCCGCCCGAACAGGCGGAATTCGCCACCATGCAATACCGCCGCGCGATCGAGTCGCGGCAGCCGGTCGAGTACGAGTACACTGCGCGGTTTCCGATCGGCGAGGTAGCGCGCCGCTCCTTCCTGGTGCCGCTGCCTGGAGACAGCGGCGCTATCGAGCACGTGCTGCTGACCTCCATCGATCTGACCGAGATGCGGCGGGTCGAGGCGCAACTGCGCCAGGCGCAGAAGATGGAGGCGATCGGGCAGCTTACCGGCGGCGTCGCCCACGACTTCAACAATCTGCTCACTGCCGTGATCGGCAATCTGGAACTGCTGCAGGCACGACTGACCGACCAGCGTCTAATTGCTCTGGTCGACGCCGCGATGCGATCCGCGATGCGCGGCGGTCAGCTCACCCAGCAACTGCTGGCCTATGCACGCCGCCAGAACCTGTCGCCGCGACCAGTGGACGTGAACGCCGTCATCATCGGCATGGGCGAACTGCTGCAACGCAGTCTCGGCGGGCTGGTCCAGGTGGAGACCGATCTGGCCGCGGATCTGTGGCTGGCGACCAGTGATCCGACGCAGCTCGAGCTCGTCGTGCTCAACCTTGCCATCAACTCCAGGGACGCGATGCCGAATGGTGGTCTGTTGCGCATCGTGACCGCCAATGTACCGGAGCACGACGCCGCTCGGTTGATCGAACTCGATCCGGGCGATTACGTGCGGATCGCGGTGATCGATACCGGCGCGGGCATGACCAGCGACGTTCTGCAGCATGCGTTCGAGCCATTTTTCACCACCAAGGAGATCGGCAAGGGCAGTGGGCTGGGGCTCGCGCAGGTCTACGGCGTGGCAACACAGTTCGGCGGCACGGTTCGGCTCGGCAGCGATCCCGGCGCCGGCACGACGGTGGAGGTCTTCCTGCCGCGCGCACTGGCGTCGCAGGAAAGCATCGCGCCGCATGGGTCCCATGCGGTCGACCTGATCAGTGGCGGCGGCACGGTTCTGGTGGTGGACGACGATCCTGAGGTGCGCGAAATCGTGGCCATTTTCCTGCGCGAGGCCGGCTATACGGTCAAGGAGGCCGGCAACGGCCCCCAGGCACGCGACATTCTCGCGGCCGGCCGAATCTCGCTCGCACTGGTCGATTACGCGATGCCGATGATGTCAGGCTACGAATTCGTGCGCCTGGCCCGCACGATCCAGCCCGATCTGCCGGTGATCTATGTGACCGGCGCCGGCGATGCGCTGGGACCGGGCAAGGTGCCGTTGAGCGATCCGATCGTGATGAAGCCCTATTCGCGCGCATCCCTGCTGAAAATCGTGCGCGAGCTGGCGCTACCCAACGTTGCCGCCCAGCCGGAGGCCTAAATGGCCAGTCTGCCCTGTCGTTCCAACCGATCGGCGGTCGCTCCCACCTCGCCATCGGCGAAGCGCAGCCTGAGCCGCGCGCCGGGCACTACCTTGCCCGCACTGGTCAGCGGATGTCCGGCGGCATCCGATACCACCGCATAGCCACGTTGCAGCACTGCCAGCGGAGACACCGATTCCAGCCGGGCCGCCGTGCCGTCCAGCCTCGCCCGGGTTTCGCGCAGCAGCGCGTGCAGCGGCGCATCGGACAGTCGCCCGAGTGTGCGCCCGGCGCGGCCGTGGATGCCGGCCACCGCGTGGCGCAGGCCGGCGCCCAGCTTCTGGCCGCACAGGTCGAGTGCCGCATGCCGCCGCGCCACAAAGTTCGGCAGCGCGACGATGAGGCGGACGCCTCGCTCCCGCACCCGGTCGCGGCAATTCACCAGCATGGCGGGCAGATCCGGCAGCCGTCGCTCGATGGCGGTCAGCGCGGCGCGCCTTCGCTCCAGAAGATTGGGCAAGGACAGCGCCAGCCGCTCTCCGCGATCGTCCAGCCGCTGCCGCGCGCCACCGAGCAGCGTCGGCAGGTCGGGGAGCCCGCGTTCAGCGCGCGACAGCCGGAGGTGGCCCTCCTGCGCCAGACGGTTCAGCCCGCCGATCAGCCGCGCCGCCTTGTGCTCCAGATCGGCGATCAGGTCGGCGCGCGTCGGCACCGCAAGTTCCGCCGCAGCGGTGGGTGTCGGCGCGCGGCGGTCGGAGGCGAAGTCGATCAGCGTGGTGTCGGTCTCGTGCCCCACCGCGGAGATCAACGGAACGCGGCAGGCGGCGACGGCGCGGATGACGATCTCCTCGTTGAATGCCATCAGGTCTTCCAGGCTGCCGCCGCCGCGCGCCACGATCAGCACGTCGGGGCGCGGCGTCACGCGCTCGAAGCCGGCAATGGCGGCGGCGATGCGTTCCGCCGCACCCTCGCCCTGCACCGGCACCGGCCACAGCAGGATGGTGCGAGGGAAACGTCGGGAAATCGTGGTGCGGATGTCCTGGAGCACCGCGCCGCGCTCGCTGGTCACCACGCCGATCACCGCGGGCAGCACCGGCAATCTGCGCTTGCGGTCCGCATCGAACAGGCCCTCGGCCGCCAGGCGCAGGCGGAGCAACTCGATGCGCGCCAGCAGCGCGCCGGCCCCGGCATACTCCAGGCGCTCGGTGATCAATTGATACGATGAGCGCTCGGCGTAGGCAGAGATGCGGCCGGTGGCGATCACCTCGACGCCGTTCTCCGGCACCATGCCGAGGCGGGGAACCGCGGACTTCCACACCACGCCGGCGATCTTGGCGCCCTCGTCCTTCAGCGAGAAATAGATGTGGCCCGACGGGTAGCGCTTCAGCTCGGTGATCTCGCCGCGCACCCGGACGCGGCCGAAATTGCCTTCCAGCGTGCGCTTCACCGCCCCGGAGATTTCCGAGACGGTGTATTCGGGGACGTTGGAGACGAGCGGCGCAGGCGAGTCGTTCATTGAGTGAGAATACCTAATCAGCGTATCATTGGGGAGGCTTCGCCATCGGATCGCACGACGGAGCGCCGGCGAGGCACTGGACTGGCGGCGTGAACTGACGAAGGAACCACTCATGCCCTCGGATACCGACGCTCTGATTGCGAAGATCCAGGCGTTGCCGGCGGAGCGACTCGCTGAAGTTGAGGATTTCGTCGACTTCGTAGCCGCAAAGACCCGTCGGCTGGCTGCGCTCGATCGGCTTTTGGCGATCGCGCCCGCACTCGCAGCCGCCGGAGCGCCGCCCATGACGGATGCGGACATCACCGCCGAGCTGCAGGCGGTGCGGAACGCGCGGAGAAGCCGAAGCGCCAGTGCGGATCGTTCTTGACACCAACGTCGCACTCTCGGCGCTGCTCTGGCGTGGCATGCCATACCAGCTCTTGCTGATGGAATTGGGCGAGGTCCTGGCACGTCCGGTGTTTTCGCGCCGGCTCGCCCTGATCGATCGCGCCCCCCATGAAGTCCTTGCTGATTACATCGATGCCGTCGAATTGGTGACTCCACTCACAGTCCCCCGCGTCGTCGCTGACGATCCAGGCAGCCATAAGAATTTCCGCATTGTCGCACCAATCGAAGCCATGCGGCTGACAGGTGCCGCATGAATCCGCGCGCCGGATCAACCTCGCGCTCAGCACTCCGCAGGAGTCCCGCATGCGCGTTCTGGTGATCGGATCGGGTGGACGCGAGCACGTGCTCTGTTGGGCGATCGCCGCCAGCCCGGTGCTCACCAAGCTGTGGTGCGCGCCCGGCAATCCCGGCATCGCCCAGGTGGCGCAGTGCGTGCCGATCGGCGCGCTGGATTTCCCCGCGCTGGTCGCCTTCGCGCAGGACAACGAAATCGACCTGGTGGTGCCCGGCCCCGAGGCGCCACTGGTCGCCGGCATCACCGACGCGATGGAGGCGGCGTCGATCCCATGCATCGGACCGTCGCGTGCCGCGGCCCAGCTTGAAGGCAGCAAGGCGTTCACCAAGGAGCTGTGCGACGCGGCCGGCATCCCCACCGCGCAGTGGGAACGCTTCGATGATGCGGCAGCGGCGCGCGAGTTCGTGCGCCGGCGGGGCGCGCCGATCGTGGTGAAGGCGGATGGGCTGGCAGCCGGCAAGGGGGTCGTGGTGGCGGACACCGAAGACGCGGCGCGGGCGGCAATCGACGCCATCATGGCAGCGCGTGCCTTCGGCGAGGCGGGCGCGTCGGTGGTGATCGAGGAATGCCTGGAGGGCGAGGAGGTCTCGCTGTTCGCGCTGTGCGACGGCGAGACCGCTATCGCGCTTGGCGCCGCCCAGGACCACAAGCGCGTCGGCGCGGGCGAGACCGGGCCCAACACCGGCGGCATGGGCGCCTATTCGCCGACACCGTCGTTCCCGCCGGCGCTGCAGGAAGCGGCGATGGACGGCATCATCCGTCCCGCGCTCGCCGAGATGAAGCGGCGCGGCACACCGTTCCGCGGCATCCTGTATGCCGGACTGATGCTCACCGCCGACGGCGCGAAGCTGATCGAGTTCAATGTCCGCTTCGGCGATCCGGAATGCCAGGCGCTGCTGCCGCGCCTGATGTCCGACCTGTTGCCGGCGCTGCAGGCGGCGTACGACGGCGAGTTGAGGAACTTCGATCTGCGCTGGAACGACGTAGCCGCGATTGCGGTGGTGATGGCAGCGCGCGGCTATCCGGAGGCGCCGGAGCGTGGCAGCGCGATACGCGGCCTCGACCGCGCTGCCGCGCTGCCGAACGTGCTGGTGTTCCATGCCGGCACCGAGGCCGATACCGCCGGCCACATCCGCGCCGCCGGCGGACGCGTGCTCAACGTTTGCGCCACCGGCGCCGATCTGCAGGCCGCGCGCGACGCTGCCTATGCGGCGATCCAGACGATCGATTGGCCCGAGGGCTTTTGCCGTCACGACATCGGTTGGCGCGCGCTGGCGAGGTAGCTGTCAGGATGCACCTGGCCGGTCGCATCGGCGTGGACGAATGCCATGAGCGGCAGGTGGTGATACTGCAGCCCTCCAAGGGCGCATTCCGCCCGCCGCTTCCGGCATACCAGGCACAGGATCTTTCGGCTCTGGCGTCGCGTCTGCCACGGTTTCGGGCCCGTGCGGGGTCCCAGCCGCTGATGCCGGCCGTCCGGCTGGACATGGTCACGATCAGGAACGGGTGGTTCGCGATCGGCGATCGTCTCGACGGCCTGGTGCTGACCGGGGACCGCAAAGCGGTCCGCGAGACAGCGATGTTCACGCGGCTGGCGGATCGCCAGGAACTGCAACGACCGATCGATCTGCCGCAATCCGAAATCGTGCTGGATGATGTGTTTCTCGGCTTCGACGCCGGTTGGGTGAACTGGTGTCACTGGCTTTGGTTCGCTCTCGGGCGATCCTCGATTGCCGCAGGGTTGTTGGGCAACCATACCCAGATCGCATTTCCGGAGTACCCGGCACGGCCGCAGGTCGGGTTCAGCGCCGCGTCCTGGATGCAATCCCTCAACGCGTTCGGGCTTGCCGGTAGAGCGCGCTTCCTGCCGCCGGGGCTTTATCGCGCCAGCGCGATCCGGTTCTTCTGGACCAGGCCAGACGACCCACCGACCTCACCTATCTCGATGCGTTCCACGAGGTGTTCGCGCACGTTCGCCGTGCACTGCGGTCGCGTCCGGAATCGCCGCGACGCCTGCTGCTTTCGCGCGCTGGCGCAGGAGACACCCGCCTCAGCGCGACGGAAACCTCGCGCGCCTCGGGGTATCGCTGATCGATCGTATTCGTCGGGATCGCGGCGAAACCCATCGAGCCAAGTCGATCGCATGAATTTCCGGTCAGGCCAAAATGTTCTGGCGCTCCGGCATGTTGTCTCCAGCTGCCTGTTGGTAATGCCTCATGGCCGCCGCGTTGCCGGCGGCCATGAGGGCCTCGCCGCCTACGACTTGATGACCTTGCGGTAGTTGTCGTAGTCAACCGCCGCATAGTAGCCCTTCACATTGGTCGAGAACGCCTCCTGGAAGGCATTCTGGAACATGATGATGAACGGACCATCATCGGTCACCTTCTTCAGCAATGCCGCGTAGGCGGCCTTGCGCTTGTCGGGGTTCAACTCCTTGGCGGCATCGGCCGTCATCTTGTTGACCTCCGGATCGAACCATTCATTACGCCAAGCCAGCGGATGGGTCTTGGCGCCGTCGCTGTTGTCGTCGTTGTGCGCGAAGCTGTCGGCATTGGAGTGCGGGTCGAAATAATCCGGCGACCAGTTGATGATCACCATCTGGTGCTTGCGGGCACGATAGCTGGTGAGGACCTGTTTCAGGTCGGCGGTGACGAGGTTCAGCTTGACGCCGGCCTGGGCCATGGTCTGCTGCACGGCCTGGGCGATGTCCGGCATCGGCGGCTGCGTCGGCACGTCCAGATTGATTTCGAAGCCGTTGGGGTAGCCGGCCTCGGCCAGCAGCGCCTTCGCCTTGGCGACGTCCAGCTTCCACGGGTTGTATTTGATGGCGCCGAACATTCCGAGCGGCCAGAAGGTCTCGTGCACCGTGCAGCGGCCCTTGAGGAAGGTGTCGGCCATGCCGTCATAGTCGACCAGCATCTTCATCGCCTGACGAACCTTCGGGTTCTTGAAGCGTTCGTCGGATATTTTCATCGCCATGTACCAGGTCTCGGCAGCGGGGAACGACTCGACCTTGATCGCCTTGTTGGACTCCAGCGGCTTGAGCTGGTCCGCCGTCAGATTGATTGCGATGTCGGCGTCGCCTTTTTCCAGCAGCAGACGCTGCGAGCCCGGTTCGGACACGTGGCGGAGCACGACCCGCTTGATCAGCGGCGCGCCCAGGTGGAAGTTCGGATTGGCCTCGATGGTGACGGACTCGTTGGCCTTCCACGAGATCAGCCGGAATGCGCCCGAGCCGGCCGAGCGCGTTTTCAACCAGGTGTTTCCCATGTCGCCGTTCGCCTCGTTGGCCATGGCGACCTTCTTGTCGATGGCCGAGGTGATAGCCGTGGTCATCACGTTATAGACCAGCGACGGTGCGTAATCCGTGAGGATCTTGAAGTGCAGCGTGCCCGGGTCGGGCGCGGTGATCAAACTGTTGACGTTGTCCTTGGTCCAGCCGAACTGCTCGAGCAGGAAGGCCGGCGTCTTGTCGAGGATCACCCCGCGCTGCATCGACCAGGCGATGTCGTCTGCGGTCACCGATCCACCGCTCTCGAACTTCAGGCCAGGCCGGATCTTGAAGGTGTACTCCTTGCCGTCCTCGGTGGCGCTCCAGCTCTGGGCGGTACCGCCGATGATCTTGGTGACGTCCTCCGGCTCGTAGCGGAGCAGCGAGTCATAGACGGCGATGACGACCTCGCCGCCGGTGATTTCGTACATCTCCCCGGGGTCCAACGTGAGGATGTCGGAGATGTCCTTCGCGACCACCAGGGTATCCTTGGGGGTCGCCGCATGGGCAGCTGAACCCATGAAGGCCAGCGGCGAGGTTGCCGCCAGGAGGGCAAAGTCTCTGCGCTTCAACATTGTAATTGTCTCCCTGTTCCAGCGTATGGATCAGGCCCCGAAACGGGCGGACAAGCCAAGGTATCCGGGCCGGCTACGCTCCGGGGTCCTGTGGCGCCACGCCGACATACTTGAACTGGTGCGCCATGTCGTCTTGTGGGAACGCGGTGTCGTGCTTGATCTGGAACACGCTGATGATGCGCGAGGCCAGATCGCCGTTCTTGTCGAATGACACCGTGCCCTGCAGCGTGTCGATCCTGGTCGCCTCGATCGCGTCGCGCATCGTCGCCCTGCTCGGAGTCTGGC
>DASXNR010000209.1:0-4861 GCA_036494925.1 Acetobacteraceae bacterium | reverse complement strand
TCTCACCTCTCTCTTGGACTCCTCCCCATACCCTCGGCGGCACCTATGGTGCCGCCCTTTTTTTGCTTTGGATACGGATATTTACGGATAGTTTCAGCGGTCGGACTTCATCAAATATGAACCTGCGCCGGCGATAGTCGTTGCCAGACAGAGGCAGCCTCAATGGCCAGCAGGTGAGGTCCGGCAATGCGGGTAAACGATAGCAACTCCGCCGGTGTGGGCAGCGTTCTTCTCGGCATCGCAGCGATCGCGCGGGCCGGGATGGTCGGCACCATCGGTCTGATCCACGCGGTCGGCGAGTTCGGTCCGAAGGTAGGAGACATCGTCGCGTTCGATCCGCTCGATTCGATCTCCCGCGACATGCACGCGCGCCTGACCGCCATGCCGGCCGGAGCTCACCCCGGAGCCGCCTGTGTCCTGGACGTCCGGACCATGCATGCCAACGGCGGCAGCGTGATCATCGAGGCGCGCGAGCCCCGCACCGGCACCAGCTTCGGCTACCGCGTGCACTGGGCCGGTGCCCAAAGCAGCAATGACGGCGGCGATTGCGGCTCGTCGGCCGACCTGCTGGTGAACCTGGAAGATGTCGAGGTCCTGGCGATGGCGGCCGGCGGCTACGGTGTGCCCGCCAGCAGGCGGCTCGGTGCGGTCTGGCGCTCTGCCGCCGCCGCGCAGTGACGATCGTCTCCCGGCGATTGCGGGGACATTGACGGCCCGCGCCGTGTCATACAGCGCAGCCGCTGGCCGCGACCAATGGCTGATCCCGCAGCGTCGGCAGCAAGCAAGATTCAACGCAAATGCACGCGGATCAAGGGGATGCACGCGAATGCACCGAGCGGTCGCGAGGCCGGCGCCTTCTTTGAGGCAGGGGCACCAGCGGATCGACTATTCAGGACCATCTGCGTGCATCCCTTCTGATCCGCGTTCATTTGCGCTGAGTCTAGCTTGCCTTGCTTCTGGGCTTCGGCTAGAGGCGCGCACGGGCCACCGGCTCCCTCACCATTGGGATGTGCGGGCAACGCAGTCCCGCATAGGCAGCGCGTCGCGGTGGCTATCCGGTTGTTTCGGCCGTCGGCATCAGACGAATCAGCGCGGCGGGCCGGCCATGGCTGGCCCCGTGCGTGATGCCGCGATCGTCCAGTGATAGCCCTCGGGTCAAGCCCGAGGGTAAAGTTCAGGGCGGCCCGGTGCCGCTTGGCGCCTCAGACCGCAAGGTTGGCGGCTGCGATGCGGCTGGGATGGCCGTGGTCGGAGACTGGGCAGCCGTGGCGACTGGCCGGCCGATGGCGTTCATCACCAGGCGGAACAGGCTGCCGCGGTGCCTGATGAGGGCTCGTTGCACGTCCCGCCACAGCGGATGGCTCCCCGTGATGCCGAGATCGCGGCAGATGTCGACGATGACGGCGCCGATTGGCCGGCGGCGGACCTCGGCCGCGATCTGTTCCGGCGTGGGCAGGGCTGCCAGACTCGGATCGGCCTTGGCGGCGGCCGGGGCGGCAGGTGCCCTCGCGGCGGATCGCGCCCTGCCCGGCCGCGGTCCCGCGTCGAGGTAGGCAGCGCGGCTGAGCACTCTCGCTTCGAGCGCTTCGGCGAGCAGCAGGCCGCGGAAGATGCTGGCGAGGATCAGCACGAGATCGGTGGTGCCGAAGCGGGCCTTGACGAAGTAGGGGTCGGCGGCGGTGTGCTGGCGGATGGTGGCGGCGAGTTCGCGGCCGTAGTCGATCAGCTTGCGGACCAGGTCGAGCAGAAGCCCGCTGCGGCTGAACTCGGTGGTCGGGGATGAGGTTTCGGCCGCAGCGGACATGAACATAACAAGAACATGACCGGCCGCGGATGTCAAGGAAAATATTCCACCACCTCCGCAAGGTAATGGCCCGATGCTGTTGACGCCGCAACGCTGCCCGTCGCCACTGCCCGCACATTGACGCTGGTGCCGGCTTTCTGCGACCTAGAGTCGTGTCGTACCGGCAAAAGCACCTGCTGGCTATCGAGGGCCTGTATCCGCCCGAGATCGGCCATCTGCTCGACCTGGCGGAAAGCTACGTGCTGCTCAATCGGTCGGGCAAGACACAGCGCGACCTGCTGCGCGGCCGGACGCTGATCAACCTGTTCTTCGAGGATTCGACGCGCACGCGCACCAGTTTCGAGCTGGCCGGCAAACGGCTCGGCGCCGATGTGATCAACATGTCGGTCTCCAGTTCGTCAGTGAACAAGGGCGAGACGCTGCTGGACACCGCGGCGACGCTGAATGCCATGCATTGCGACCTGCTGGTGGTGCGGCACGACCAGTCGGGGGCGCCCAACCTGCTGGCGCAGAAGGTCGACGCGGCGGTGATCAATGCCGGCGACGGGACGCACGAGCATCCCACCCAGGCGCTGCTGGATGCGCTGACCATTCGCCGCCGCAAGGGGCGGCTCGAGGGGCTGACGGTGGCGATCTGCGGCGACGTGCTGCACTCGCGGGTGGCCCGCTCGAACATCCATTTGTTGACCACGATGGGCAGCCGGGTGCGCGTCGTGGGGCCGCCGACGCTGATGCCGGCCGAAGCGGAACGGCTGGGTGTCGAGGTGTTCCACGACATGGAGCGCGGCCTCGCCGGCGCCGACATCGTGATGATGCTGCGGCTGCAGCGCGAGCGGATGCAGCGTGGGCTGGTGCCCAGTGCGCGCGAGTATTTCCGCTTCTTCGGGCTGGACGCGGCGAAGCTGGCGTTCGCCAGGCCGGACGCGCTGGTGATGCACCCGGGACCGATGAACCGCGGCGTCGAGATCGACAGCGCGGTCGCGGACGATCCGCAGCGCAGCGTGATCCGCGAGCAGGTCGAGATGGGTGTGGCGGTCCGCATGGCGGTGCTAGACACGCTGTCGCGCGGGCACGGTCGGAATGAGCTCTGACACCCTGTTCAAGGACGTCCGCCTGCTGGACCCGGCCTCGGGGCTTGACCAGCGTGGCGATCTGCTGGTCCGCGACGGTCTGATCGCCGACTTCGGCCCGGGCCTGGGCCGGCCGGACGCTGCTGTGCTGGTCGCTGAAGATGGCGCCGTCCTGTGTCCCGGCCTGGTCGATATGCGAGCGGCACTGGGCGAACCAGGCTATGAGTACCGCGAGACCATCGCGTCGGCGGCGGCGGCAGCGGCAGCCGGCGGCATCACCACGCTCGCCGCCTTGCCCGACACGCTGCCCGCGATCGACGACCCCGCTCTGGTGCGCCTGCTGCGCGCCCGCGGCGAGGAAACCGGCAGCCTGACGATCCTGCCGTACGGCGCGGTCACCACCGGTTGCCGCGGCGAGGAACTCGCCGAGCTTGGGTTGCTGGCCGAGGCGGGAGCGGTCGCCTTCACCGACGGCGGCCGCGCGCTGAGGTCGGCACGCCTGATGCGCACGGCGCTTTCCTATGCCCACGGCTTCGGCGGTCTGATCGTCCAGCATCCCGAGGACCCGTCGCTGGCCGAAGGCGGTGCCGCGACCGAAGGCGAACTGGCCACCCGCCTTGGCCTGCCCGGTATCCCGGCCGCCGCCGAGGCGATCTTCGTGGCGCGTGACATCCGGCTCGCGGCGTTGACCGGTGGAGCGGTGCACTTTGCCCACATATCGACGGCTGAGGCGCTGCGGCTGATACGTGAGGCCAAGGCCAGCGGCGTCGCGGTGACCTGCGACACCGCGCCGCCCTATTTCGACCTCAACGAAACGGCGATCGGCGACTTCCGCACCTATGCCAAGTTGTCGCCGCCGTTGCGCAAGGAGGCGGACCGGCTGGCGGTGGCAGCGGCACTCGCCGACGGCACGATCGACGCGATCGCCTCCGACCACCAGCCGCGCGACGCCGACGACAAGCGTCAGCCGTTTGCGCAGGCCACGCCGGGCGGCACCGGACTGGCCACACTGCTTGGAGTGACGCTGGCGCAGGTCCATAGCGGCGCGCTGACATTGGCCCAGGCGATCGAACTGCTGACGGCTCGGCCGGCGGCGCTGCTGCGCATCGATGCCGGCCGCCTGGCGAAGGGCCGGCTTGCGGATCTCTGCCTGTTCCACCCCGAACGTGTCTGGCGGGTCGAGGCCGGACGGCTTCCTGGCAAGGCACAGAACACGCCGTTCGACGGCCGCGCGCTGGAAGGAGTTGTGCTGGGCACGTGGAGAGCGGGACGCCGGGTGTTCGGTTGACGCCCGGCGCTATCGCGCAGCATGCCAGGGATTGAGCAACCGGACCCCGGCACGTTCAAAGTCCGCGGCTTTGCGCGTTACCATGCCGAGGTCGTGCACAAGCGCGGTGAGCGTAAGTGTGAGCCGCCTTCTGTCCGTCCCATACCAGGCGTCGCCAACAAACAGTACTCGCTCATCGGCCTCCAGGATGCGGTCGCCTGTCGGGCCAGCAAGCCTCATGCGTTGTCGGATCAGGCACAGGCGACTGCTTCGATTTCAATCTTGTACTGAGGATCGACGAGACCGCCTACGATCAGCGTGCTGGCGGGCTTGCGGTCGCCCATGATCTTCGCGCGAATACGGCGCAGTTCGCCGATGTTCGCAAGGTCCGGCAGGATCGTGAGCAGCTTCGCCACATTGTCGAATGACATGTCGGCGGCGTGCAACTGGGCTTGCAGGTTCAGAAGGGTCTGGCGGCACTGTCCCGCAAAATCGTCGGCGATCATGCCGGCGGCGTCAACTCCGACCTGTCCGCTGATGTAAAGCGTGCGTGTTGCATCGCTTACTTCGATAGCCTGCGAATAATAAGTCGCGACAGGTGGGGCCTCTGGTGCATTCACCTCACGGCGTTGCATTATCTGTTCTCCTCCGTTGTTTAAGTCCGCGGGGAGGTTGGCTGATCAGCCTAGCTCTGTCGAGATTCCTACCTCCAACCCCCCG